>JAGBHS010000032.1 GCA_017935385.1 Tidjanibacter sp. | reverse complement strand
GTGCATGTGGAGAAGAAGGTGCGTCCGAACGATCCGTGCCCTTGCGGTAGCGGCAAGAAATACAAACATTGTCACGGACGAAATTCGGCTGAGGCATAAAATGTTCATGGACGCCCGCCGGACGATACCGTGATTGAGGTGCGGAGAGTCGATAGGAACAGAAAAACAGAAGGTAAAGAGAAAAATATATATCTTTGCAAAGCGAAAAAGAGAGATAGAACAAATAGTATGAAAAGGAGAGTTCTCGGTATAATGATTGTTGCGTTGCTGGCGATGGCTATGTTGCCGTCGTGTCAGGGCGATGACGAAAATGTCGAGAAACAGGAAAGACTGATCGGACTCTATCTGGAGAAGTATGAACTGCCCTATACGGTAGAGCAGGGTGTGTATAAGAGTCTGGTCCATAGAGTAGCCAATGCTGATGAGTTGCCCGTTGCGCAGTTGGGCGATTCGTTGGTGTTCAGATTCGCAGGCTATGTCTTTAATGGAGCTCCTACATATTTGTTCTATACCAATAACCGCTATTTGATTGAGGGAGATACGATACTGAATACGGAGTATTGGTCGTTTGAACCGAAAAGAATTAAATTGGGTGACGGCTCCATAATAAAAGGATTGGAAATACCGTTGCTTAATAGTAAAGTGGGCGATTCGTTGCTGGTGTTCCTGACTTCGGAGTTGGGATTTGGCGATGAATCTATGGGTGTTGTTCCGGAGAACAGCGCGATGATGTATGTTTTGAATGTTGATGAAGTCATTAAGTAAAAAGATATGAAAATTGAGATACGAAAATTGTTGCCGTTTTTTGTTGTGATGGCTCTGTTGGCGGGATGTGCAGAAGAGGTTGAGGGCGATTATTCTGTAACAGAACGTCATTCGTTGGCCGAATGGGTTGCTCTTTATGCACCTAATGCGATAGAATTCGGAAACAAGGGAATGTTTGTGGAGTACCTGAAAGAGGGCTCGGGTGATTATGTACAAGCCGAAGACTGGGTGAGAGTGAACTATACAGGCAAGAGCTTGCATAACGATGTCTTCTATACCCGTTCCAAAGAGATTGCAGAGATTCAAGGCACGTTTACGGAATATACCCATTATGTTCCCAACTTGTTGTATATGTACGAGAATAATGTCGGCATGACACGCGGAATGTATGAGGTGTTGCTCGGAATGCGTCAGGGCGATATGGTGCGTATCTATATGCCGTCGGATTTTGCGTATGGTGCGAGTGGATACAGCAACTCACGCAATGTGGGATATAGCGGTCAATTTTCATTGAATGGAAATGTACCTATTATTATAGATAGCTTGGAGTTGTTGGCCTTCTCGAAAGATCCGATAGAGGAGGAGTTGGATCTGGTGGATCAGATTGCTACCGGAACAGGACCTCTCCCTACCGACTTTATGGCTAAATGGGGCATAAAAGAGGCGAAGGCAGAGGGCTGGGATATGTCGGAGGCTGATACTGTTGCAAAGGGATTCTATCTGCAAATGTTGCCGCCGTTCCCGATTGCGCGCGATACGGTGGGAGAGAATGCAAAGGTGAAACTGTATTATACCGGAAGATTCCTTGATGGTTTCTTGTTGGATTCCAATATTGACTCAATACAGCTCAAAGAACGTGGCGAAATAACCAATGTGGGCCCCTTTGAGTGGGATATGGCAGCCGATACGGCAGTTATTGCCGCATTTAAGCATATCAAGAATCTGTGCTATGGTGACCATTTCCGCATGATATTCACCTCGGCCTATGGATATGGTGCCGCAGGTCAGGCTGCACAATATAGTACAAGCGCAGTGTCAAATTCGTTCTCATATTCGGACTATCTGCAATATACCAGCTATATGGACTATATGTATGATATGTATGGTTATGGCGGTGGATATGATATGGGCTACGGCGGTATGGGCTACGGTGGCATGGGTTATGGCGGTATGGGCTATGGCGGCATGGGTTATGGTTCAAGTATGTCGAGCTACTACAACTTCTTGTATAGCAATTACTTCGATCTGTATTATAGCGGCTATGGCGATACCAGTACGGATTCGGAAGATGCATATGTTTCTACCGAGGTTTTGCCCTATACTCCTTTGATTTATGATATCTACATTCTGCCCAAGGATGAGACGGATCAGGATATAGAGGATTCGAATGACGAGTAATCGGCCGGTCGGAAAATAAGCAGGCATGCGGGCAACCCAAAGGAGGTTGCCCGCTTTTTTTGGAACAATGTTTCCATCGTGTGAAAGAGAGTTGTTACGCGAAGGATGAGTTTTGTCGTCAAAAAGTTTCACAACCTTAGGGAAATAATAAAATAAAAACATGAGAAACAGGTTGTTTTTCATGCGAAAAGTTGTATCTTTGCCGCGTTCTCTGTGGAGAATACTATAAATAAAGTCTAATAAACTAATAAACAAGGAGTTATTAAAATTATGGCAGAAATTATTAATGAGAATGTAGAAGTAGCTGAGGCAGCTGCTGTACAGGAGGCCCCTGTGGCTAAAAAGAGCAAGAAGGTTTCGAACGACGAGTTCAACTGGGAGGCTTATGAGAACGATCTGGACCTTTACGGTGAGGATTCAAAAGAGGGTGTATCTGAGAAATACAACGAATCACTGCTTAATGTACAGGTAGGTGAGGTTGTAGAGGGTACCGTTATTTCACTCAACAAACGTGAGGTTGTTGTTAACATCGGTTACAAATCAGACGGTATTATCCCCGTTACCGAGTTCCGTTACAACCCCGAACTCGCAGTTGGTGAGAAAGTAGAGGTTTATGTCGAGAGCGCAGAGGACAAAAAAGGTCAGTTGCTTCTTTCACATAAGAAAGCACGTCAGCTCAAGAGCTGGGATAGAGTTAACAAAGCTTTGGAGGATGACGAAATTATCAAGGGTTACATCAAATGCCGTACTAAGGGCGGTATGATCGTTGACGTATTCGGAATCGAGGCCTTCTTGCCCGGTTCGCAGATTGACGTTAAACCCATTCGCGATTACGATATCTATGTTGACAAGACCATGGAGTTCAAGGTTGTTAAGATCAATCAGGAGTTCCGCAATGTTGTCGTTTCACATAAGGCTCTTATCGAGGCAGAGCTCGAGCAGCAGAAGAAAGAGATCATGTCTAAACTCGAAAAAGGTCAGATTCTCGAAGGTACCGTTAAGAACATCACTACTTACGGTGTATTCATCGACCTTGGTGGCGTAGACGGTTTGATCCACATCACCGACCTGAGCTGGGGCCGCGTAAATCATCCCGAGGAGATCGTTTCTCTCGATCAGAAGCTCAACGTTGTTATCCTCGACTTTGATGATACCAAGAAACGTATCGCATTGGGTCTGAAACAGCTTACTGCTCATCCTTGGGACGCACTGGATGCAGAGTTGAAAGTAGGTGACAAGGTGAAAGGTAAAGTGGTTATGATGTATGACTACGGTGCATTCATCGAGATTGCTCCGGGTGTAGAGGGTCTGATCCACGTATCTGAGATGTCATGGAACCAGCACTTGCGTAGCGCACAGGAGTTCATGAAGATTGGTGACGAGGTTGAGGCTATCATCTTGACTCTTGACCGTGAGGAGAGAAAGATGTCTCTCGGTATCAAACAGTTCACTGCTGATCCTTGGGAGGGTATCGATGAGAAATATCCTATCGGTTCAAAACACACCGCTAAGGTTCGTAACTTCACCAACTTCGGTATCTTTGTAGAGATCGCTGAGGGTATTGACGGTTTGATCCACATCTCAGATTTGAGCTGGACCAAGAAGATCAAACATCCGTCGGAGTTGACTCAGATTGGTGCTGATATCGACGTTATCGTTTTGGGCATCGACAAAGAGAACCGTCGTTTGAGCCTGGGTCACAAACAGTTGGAGGAGAATCCCTGGAATGACTTCGAGGCACAGTTCACCGTTGATTCTATCCATGAGGGTAAGATCATCGAGGTAGGCGAGAAGGGTGCAGTTGTTGAGCTTGGCGAGAATATCGAGGGTTTTGCTCCCCTGAAACAGATTGTTAAAGAGGACGGTACCAGCGCAAAAGCAGGCGAGACTTTGCAGTTCAAGGTTGTTGAGTTCTCAAAGGTAACCAAACACATCAATCTCTCTCACACTAGAATTTGGGAGGACGTTAAGAGAGCCGAGGAGAGAGCCGAGAAAGCCGAGAAGAGAGCTGCTGCTGATGCAACCAAATCTTCGGTGAAGAAGATCAACGCTTCTATTGAGAAAACCACTTTGGGCGACGTTACCGGTTTGGCAGATTTGAAAGCCATGATGGAAGAGGCCGCTGCAAAAGAGGAGTAATTAAGAAAATACTAATTTAAGTCGGGGAGGCTGCTCTGCAGTAGTGTGGAGATGATTTTCCGAGGTATGGGAGAGGAGAATAGGGTATGACATTCAAGGTGACCATATTGGGAAACGGTTCGGCCAAACCGACATTAAACAGACATCACTCTGCTCATGCACTTAATGTGCATGAGCAGTTTTATTTGGTAGACTGCGGAGAGGGAACACAACGTAGATTGATACAGAACGGAATCAGTTCGTTGAGAATCAATGCTATCTTTGTGTCACATCTTCATGGCGACCATGTGTTCGGACTGATACCGTTGCTGTCCTCAATGAGTCTTAACGGACGCACAACGGCTCTTGATATCTATGCTCCCGAACCTTTTGGCGAGATACTCGATATGCATATCAAGTATTTTGATATGAAATTCGATTTCCCGCTGAACTATATCCCCGTCAATACGCGCGAACATGCGATGATATATGAGAATAAGGTGATGCAGGTATGGACGATACCTTTGCGTCATAGGGTGCCGTGCTGCGGCTATCTGTTCAAGGAAAAAGAGCCTGCTCGCAATGTGCGGAAGGAGGCTATTGCTCGTTATGGGCTGGGTGTGGAGCAGATAGTGAAAATCAAAGGCGGCGAGGATTTGGTGCTGGAAGATGGCCGTTTGGTGAAGAACGATGAGTTGACATATCGTCCTTATGTGCCGCGCAGTTATGCCTATTGCAGTGATACCCAGATGTCGGGCAAGGTTGCGAAACTTGTTGAGGGAGTGAGCCTTCTCTATCATGAGGCCACTTTTGCCGATGCCGACAAACTATTGGCCAAAAAGATGGGGCATGCTACTACGGTGCAGGCTGCCAATACGGCAGTAAAGAGTGGTGCCGGTAGATTGTTGATAGGCCATTTCTCGTCGCGCTATAAAGATAACGAGGTGTTGTTGGCCGAAGCACGCGAGGTGTTTCCGAATACCGATCTAGCACGCGAAAATGCCACGTTTGAGATACCTGTCGAGAAAGTGTCTATGTAGTCTTTGCTTTTCAAATAAAATTCCAGACCTTTCAGGGAGAATAATTATTAGCCCACCAACGTTATGAATCTTATTTCAATGCGATTGCTTAACCAGCAATTAGTTTCTCCCGTATTTTCTAAACCCGAGGAGGTTGTTTCGCATATGGGTGCGGTACAGGCACAGGAGTATCGTCTGATGCGTTGGGCGGTTGCTATGCGCACGAAAAACCCCTCATCCAAAGTTTTTAAGGCTGCATACGATAAAGGTGAGATAATTCGTCTGCATTTGTTGCGAGGTACTTGGCAACTCATTGCTGCTGAGGATTATTGGTGGATGCTAAGGCTGTGTGCACCTAAAAGTATAGCCATTATAAAAGGATGGATGCACTCAAACGGCATAGAGATCTCGGATAGAGAACATGATTCGATTCTTGACATATTCGGACAGGTTGTGGCGGGTAAAAGGAGTGTTACCAAGGATGATCTTGTGCTTGCTTTGGCAGAGAGAGGTATGGTTATGGATGCCCATCGTCTTTCTTACCATATAAGGCTGGCAGAATTGCGAGGATTTCTTTGTAGTGGAGATTTGCTGCCGATGAAGGCAACATATAGTTTTGCTCTTGACAAGGTGAAACCAACATCCGGACCTAACGGAGAGGAGGCATTGGCGCTATTGGCGAGAAAGTATTTTCAAAGTCATTCTCCTGCTACGCTTGAAGATTTTGTTTGGTGGTCGGGGTTGAATATTAGTGATTGTCGCAGGGGCATTTCCAGTCTTGGGAGAGAGATGCATAGAGAGTGGGTGAATGGGCGCGAGTTCTTATTCCATGATTCCTGTCGGACACGAGGTTTTCGCAAAGGGCACACGATATTGCTTCCTTCATATGATGAATATTTGATAGGATATAAGAGTAGGGATGTGGTCTTGGCGCCCGAGCACAAGCATTATGCCCATAATAATAGTGGTATATTTTATCCGGTAGTTGTTCGGAACGGCAGGGTGTGTGGCAATTGGAAACCGTTTGGTAAAGAGTTATCTGTTGATTTCTTTGCGGACGGTAGTGCAGAGATGTTGTCTGCCGCGTGGAATAATTATCAGCGGTTTAATAATAGGTAATAAGCATATTTACCACTCAATGGGTGTCTTGCCCACACGTTCCAAATAGGCATTGGCTTGTGAGAAGTGGCGACAACCGAAAAAGCCTCTATATACCGACAGCGGTGATGGATGGGCACTTTTCAAGATGCAATTACGAGAGGGGTCGACGATGGCTCCTTTTCTTTGTGCGTAATTACCCCATAGCATGTAGACAACATTCTCCTTGTGTTCCGCAATGATTCTCACGACACTGTCCGTAAATTGTTCCCATCCCTTGCCGGCATGAGATGCGGCAGCGTGGGCACGTACAGTCAGTACCGAGTTGAGCAACAAGACGCCTTGTTCGGCCCATCGGTCAAGATTTCCACTTGTGGGGATTGGGGTGCCGAGATCATTTTTAATCTCGGCAAAAATATTTTGTAGCGAGGGCGGGAATTTTACACCCTCATTCACCGAAAAACACAGACCGTTTGCCTGCCCCTCTTCATGATAGGGATCCTGGCCTATTATTACCACTTTCAGTGAATCGAGTGGGCATTTGTCGAATGCGCGGAAGATGTTGGCCGCACGCGGATAGATGCGTGTTTGGGCATATTCTTGTTTGACAAAACCTACCAATTGCTCAAAGTAGGGCTTGTCGAACTCGTTTTGCAACAAGGCTTTCCAGTCTTCCGCTATCTTTACATCCATAATGAGGTGGTTTTTTCCGGTAGGTTTATTTCAATATGTTGCTTATCACCTGCTCCAAATCGGACAGATACAGCGAGTTGGCTGCATCACTCTTTACGTTATCGGGATCGGGATGCACCTCAAAGAAATAGCCGTTTGCTCCGAATGCCTTGGCTGCCAGAGCCATTGACGGAACATACTCGCGATTTCCTCCCGTCACACCGTTTGCATTGCTGGGACGTTGTACCGAATGGGTACAGTCCATAATTACTCTTTCGCACATCTGTTTCATCTCGGCTATATTGCGAAAATCTACAATCAGATTGTTGTAACCAAACATATTGCCTCTTTCGGTGAGCCATACCTCCTTGCCGCCGCTTTCCAGAGCCTTCTGCATCGGGTATTTCATGTCGGCTGCCGACATGAACTGTGCTTTCTTGATGTTTATGATTTTACCTGTTTTTGCAGCAGCAACCAACAGATCGGTCTGACGGCTGAGGAATGCCGGAATCTGAATCACATCCACCACCTGACCTGCCACCTCTGCTTGATGAGATTCGTGAATGTCGGTCAGTACGGGGACACCGTATTTGCTTTTAATGTCGCCCAACATCTGCACACCTTTTTCCAGACCCGGACCGCGGAACGAGTTCAGTGACGTGCGGTTGGCCTTATCGAAGGAGGCTTTGAAATAGATCTCTATATCGAATTTGTTGCGCAGACGAACCACCTCGGCGGCTACTGTTTCAAGCAGTTCCATGTTCTCTATTACGCAGGGACCTGCTATAAATATCGGTTTCAAGTTTTTCTCGGTCATTTCCTATTATGTTTTTCTTTTTAATATTTTCCTATTCTGAGAGCCAGCAGACAATTTGGTCCTCAAATTCAAAGACGCTGAGTGTGGGTAACGGCCTGCCACACAACTCTGCCGTCAGCTCTTTTTGTTCCATATCGACTGTCTTGATGACAATATCACGTTTCAGATCAATCTCTTTGCGCCCCGCATATTTATATATAGCCTCCTTGGCACACCACATGATCGCCTTATGCTTGTCGTCTGTTGCCAGTTGCATCTCTTCGGGGGCGAGGTATTTCTCTCTGATGCGGTCAAAATTGCGATCGCAATGCTCCATATCCAATCCGCAACGCCTTTCTGAAAACAACACTGCCACATGGCTGCGACTATGAGAGACGCTTATTTTCATCTCCTCTCCCTTGTCGTTTTTTGTCTGTGGCGCCCCTATCTCATTGTACCATATTGCAGCCTCTGAGCCGAGCTGTTCGCGCACCACTCGGCGCCATGTACTCCATTCGTCACACCTTTGCGCCGATTTTATGCACTCCAATTCCTGCAACTCCTCCTCTGTGAGGAAGCCTTTATTGCTCTCTGCTGTTGCTGTCGGGACAATGACTATGAGTATGTTTTCTGTCGGTTTGATTTTCATCTTGCCGTAGGGTTAGTTGCTATTTAAGTTCCTGCTCTACTCTCACTCGTTCCACTTTGTGGCCGGTCACAACCTCCACTGTGAATTTTATGCCGTGTGAACGTAACGTGTCATTCTTTTTCAAGAACTCTTTTTTTGCCTCCAACATCAGACCGGCAATAGTTTCTGCCTCTCCTTTCACATCATCAAATGTCCCATCTTCCAACTCCAACACTCTTTCCAGATCGAAAATGTTGGTCTTTCCGTCAAAGAGATAGACACCATCCCCTAATTTCTCATAGAAATCCTCGTCAGGTTTGTCGCTTTCGTCGGATATCTCGCCCACAATCTCTTCCAGAATATCCTCCAACGATACCAATCCCAGGGTGGAACCATATTCATCCACTACAATGGCCATATGTATCTTGCTGCTCTGGAACTCTTCTAACAGATCGTTCAGCCTTTTGTGTTCGGGAATAAAATAGGCTTTGCGCAGATATTTTTTCCACTCAAAATCATCGCCTTTGCCTATGTGAGGAATCATATCTTTCACATACAGCACACCCTCTATGTTGTCAATGCTCTCTTTGTATACGGGCAGGCGTGAGAATCCCGATTTGATGATGGTCTGTTTCACCTCATCATAACCGGCCTCAATGTTCAATGCCGTAATGTCCACCCTCGGATGCATGATGTCTTCCACCTCCGTATTGGCAAAAGAGATGATGCCCGACAACATTTTCTTCTCCTCTTTTGTCTGATCGCTCGTAAACTCCAATGCATCAGACAATTTCTCTATCGAGAGGTTGTCTTTGTGCGGTTTGTGGTCTTGTATGGTCGAAGAGTATTTTACCAATATGCAGGTGAAAGGTTTCAATATGGTTTTAATCCACATCATAGGGACTGCAACCAGTTTGGCCATCTGTTCGGCATTGTAGTTTGCAAAAACTTTCGGGATTATCTCGCCGAACAGCAGCAATACGAATGTCACAGCAATGGTTTTGATTCCGAATTCCCATCCTGCACTGCCGCCGAAATTGACAAGAGAGTCTATCAGGTTGTTGCATAGTATAACAATACAGATGTTGACCAGATTGTTCAACACCAATATTGTCGCCAACAGATACTCCTTGTTGGAGAGCAGTTCTATTATGGCCTTGTCGGATTTGCCTCGCCCGTTGCGTATTTTGTCCAGTTGGGCGGGAGATAATGAAAACATTGCTGTTTCTGACCCCGAAGTCAATGCCGACATGCAGAGCAACAACAATATGAGTAACAGATTTGTAATCATCTGCGGTTCAAACTCATAGAATGTCAATATGCTGTTTGCCGTAATCAATTCTTTTATTCAGTTTAATCCTTGTTCTGTTGTGTTGCTTCTCAATTAAGAGAACAAATCTCCATTGTCGGCATGGTTGTGGTCTTCCTGTTCGCCAGGTTCGTTTTTCATCTCCACCGAACGGGTTGTGCTGTTTGTGCTATCCCACAGTTTCTTGTTCTGGGCCAGATATGCCGGCTGTGCCCACACTTTCTCAATATCCTCATATCGGTTTTTCTCCGGAACAATCAGCACCTCTTTCGGAGGCATTTGTTCTTCGTTATTGTCCGATTTGCGCATCTGAGGATGTGTCGCCATTGTTATGGGGTGTACCGACTCAAAACCTGTTGCAACAATCGTCAGTTCTATCTCGTCTTCGGCCAATACGGAGTTTCTGCCTGCTCCCCAAATGAGGTTTGCTGCATCGAGGAAGTTGCTGCTGCGACCACCAACACGTTTCTGAATCATCTCCAAGATCTGTGTTGCCTCGCCGAAGGTAAGGCTGTTACCTCCACCGTAGGAGATATTGATAAGGATGTCTTTGGCACCTCTGATGTCCTGCTGGTTGAGCAACGGAGAGTTCAGTGCCTCATTCACCACCGTGTCAATTTTGTTGGGGCCCGAAGCTCTTGCCGAACCCGTAAGAGCCATTCCGCTATTGAGCATGACTGCCTTGACATCGGCGAAGTCGACGTTTACCAAACCATGACGTGTGATAAGTTCTGCAATACCTTTGGCGGCTATTGCCAACACATCGTCGGCCTTGCCGAAAGCCTCCTCGAAAGGCAACTGACCGTATATTTTCGCAATATTGTCGTTGTGGATTACAACTAGAGCATCCACATTTTCGTTCAATTTTTCAAGACCTTTGTACGCCTGCTCCACTCTCTTTTTGCCCTCAGCAAGGAAGGGAAGGGTGGTGATACCGACCGTCAGAATACCTCTGTCTTTGGCGGCTTTGGCGATAACGGGGGCAGCTCCTGTTCCTGTTCCGCCACCCATGCCGGCAGTGATGAACACCATCTCGGTACCTTGTTCCTCAAAGTGGTACATGATGTCATTAAGGCTTTCCAGGGCGGCCTGACTTCCAATTTCAGGATTGTTTCCTGCGCCCAAACCGGTACCCAATTGAATCTGCAACTCAACCGGACTCTTTCTCAATGCTTGTCCGTCCGTATTGCAAATCATGAAAGTTACTCCTTCAATTCCGAGTTCGTGCATGTGGTTCACAGCGTTTCCGCCTGCTCCACCCACGCCCATCACTGTGATGATAGACGGTTTTTTCTTCTCAAACGTTATGGCGTTCAGTATCTCCAAGTTATCGTTACTCATAATACCTCTGTTTTAATCGTATTGTTCGTTGTTTTCGTTTATTGACTCTTCGCCCAGAGTTTTGTTGAGCAGTTTCTGCCACCAGCTTTGTTTGGGCTCCGATGGGGTGGGCGTATCATCCGTAATATGTTTTATTATGGGTTCCTCGTATGTTGTCAGATTGCTCTCTTTGAAACTCATGAAGAGCATGCCTGCTGCGGTTGAGGCCTCGGGCATCTCAATCTCGGCTACCGATTTCTCCGACAGATCATACTCTATTGAGCCGAGTCGTACTTCATAACCGCTATGTTCCTTGAACAGTGCATCCACTCCGTTCAGTTTTGCTCCACCGCCTGTCAGTATTATTCCCGCGGCCAGCTGCTCTCCCAATTGAGAATCTTTTATTTCGTCCATTACATAGCCGATAATCTGCAACATGCGCGATTCTATGAGAGTCGATAAATCGTAATAAGAGATGATTTTCGACTCTTTCTGTGTACGGCCGGGCAGTTTTATAGAGAGTTTTGCCCTGTCCTCAGGAATGGCTGCTGCCGAAGCATAACCATGTTTGGTTTTCAGTTTCTCTATGTAGCGATTGGGGATAGAGGTAGAACGGATGTCGCTGTTGATAGCCTCCGAACCCAACGGAATAACTGCCATGTATTTAATGACATTGTCGTGCCAGATACAGATGTCGGTAGTGCCGCTACCGATGTTCACAACCGCCGAACCCATCTCTCTTTCGTCCTCTGTGGTTACTGCATATGCGGCAGCCATGGGGGTAGGGATGAACTTCTTGCATTTCAGATCCACTCTGTCGAGCGCCTTGTTCAGACGGTCGATGTAGCTCTGCGGAGCCACAATGAAGTTGTATGTTGCGCCCAGTCGGCGACCGAACATACCCACCGGATTTTTTGTCTGTTCTGCCGAATCTACCGTGTAACTGATGGGGAATCTGTCGAGGAATATTTTGCCCAACGGGGGTTGAACGTTATTCATGTTTTCGCACAGATTGTAGAGATCTTCGTTCTTTATCTCGCCGTCGCTACCCACATATACGAAATAAGAGTTGTTGGTACACTGTATATCCTTGCCCGATATGCTGATGTAGGCCTCTTTTATTTCGATATGGTTTCTCTGTCCCAACTCATTCAACGCCTCTTTCAGTGCTACGGTAACATACTCAATATTGGCCAAGTCGCCGAGAGTAATGCCTTCCATCGGTTTTATCACCATGTCTTTCACTTCCAGCTTCCCCTCTGCGTTCATTACGCCCACGGCGGCTACCAGGTTGCTGCTTCCCAAATCTATGGCAGTTATGTGACTGTTGTATTCCATCATTATATCTATCTTTTTTGTTATTTTGTGCAAACTATCTGGTTGTCATATTTCAGGTTCAGATATCCGCCTGTCTGCCATCCCTCCCAACTTTGAGCGTTGATGTAGAATGAGTGCAGACGTTCCATCTTGTCTTTAAAATCATCAAGCGTACCGAGCATTATGACGTTGTCGCCTATGCGGGGTATCAGTTCCACTTCCGGCTCGTCTGATGGGCCGTTTGATGATTGAGAAACACAGATTTGTACGATTTCCGAGTCCCAAAACGCATCATTTGATATGTGTCTTACAAATTTAATCAGTTTGCATAGAAAAATATAGTTTTTGTCACTATTTTTTTTGTTTTCCGCAATAAAACTTTCCAATTCGCCCGTAAATTCTTTGTCGAACGGAAGGGTGAAGTCTCCGGTCACTACGGGCAGATAGTGTGCCGAGTAGTGGGTAGTGGGGACGATGTGGCCGTCATCGGTGTAATAGAATGAGTAACCGGCCGCATTGTTCACCCTGAAAACGGGTTTTCGTTGCGATAGTGTGATATCCATCTGGCCGTTGTAGTTGACTACACTCTTGACGGAGCCGACAAAAGGATTTGATTTTATGTATTTATTGATTTCGGCTGTCGGCACTTTGTCTACTTGTTTGCCGATTGGATTGAGACCTCCGTCAATAAGCCATGTACGCACCATGTTGGCGGTGATGATGTTTATCGTATTGCTGTCGGTAACGCGGATGTCGAGCTTGTTCACGACAATCTGCTCCGTAGCGGCACGTCCCACTCCAATGGACCACCACACGTAGTATCCCGTTGCTCCCCAGAACAATACAAGTAAGAATATTTTCAATATCTTACGCCACATCTTATTCCGCTTTCTTCAATTTGTTTTTCAATATTTCGGCTATGGTTACACATAACTTGTCGATGTCGCCCGCGCCGAGAGTTACGACAATATCTGTGTGAATATCGGCCAGTTCTTCCAGCAGTTTGTCTTTCTGAACTCGCTTCACAACGGCATTTACTTTTTCGGATATCATTTTGGACGAAACACCCGGGATAGGCTCTTCTCGTGCCGGATAGATGGGCAACAGATAGACCTGATTAGCCAAAGAGAGAGCCTCGGCAAACTCTTCGTGGAAATCGCGTGTGCGGGTGTAGAGATGGGGCTGGAAGATGACAGTCACCTTTCGACCCTTAAATACCTCTTTTATGGTTGTTATTGCCGCTTTCACCTCTGACGGATGATGAGCATAGTCGTCTATATAGACCGTCTCGGGGGTGTTGATGTAGCATTCGAAACGACGTTTCACTCCTCGGAATTGTTCTAATCCCTCTTTCAGTCGTGCCTCATCGAAATCTCCTGCCGCCCATATTGAGGCTACTGCCGCCACGGCATTCTCCACATTTATACGACCCATAATACCCAGTTTGCAGCCCTCTATAACTCGGTCGGGACAAACCACGTCAAATCTGAACAGACCATCCGCACCCAGTTCTATGTCGCGAGCATAGAAGTCACTCTCCTCGTCTGCCGAGTAGCGATACACCTTGATGCCGCTGTTCTCTATGGCAACATCTATACCTTTCTTTATGATCAGCGTGCCACCCTCTTTAATCTGGCTGATGAACTGCGAGAAGGCTTTCTTCACATTCTCGTAGGTGCCGTAAATGTCGAGATGGTCGGCTTCCACCGAGGTTACAACCGCAATGTCGGGATGCAGGCGCAGGAACGAACGGTCATATTCGTCGGCCTCCACCGCAAAACGATTTCCCTTTCCGAGGGCCAGATTGCTGCCAAAGTTGGCCGATATGCCTCCCAAGAAAGCCGATCCGTCGGCTCCGATACTCTTGTTCAACCACGCCACCATGGTTGAGGTGGTGGTTTTGCCATGAGTTCCGGATACTGCCATCACATATTTACCCTCGGACAACTGACCGAGTGCCTCCGAACGTTTTATGATTTTATATCCTTTGCGCCTGAAATAGGCCAATTCTCTGAGGCTTTGCGGAATGGCCGGAGTGTATATAATGAGTGTTTCGAGTGGATTGCGAAAATCCTCTCCAATCAGAGCCGTGTCATCCGAATAGTGGATTTCGGCGCCCTCTTTCTCCAATGCGCTTGTCAGTGCGGTTTGGGTGCGGTCATAACCACCCACTTTTTTGCCCTCGTGCAAAAAATATCGTGCTATGGCACTCATGCCTATACCGCCTATTCCTACGAAATAGATACTCGTGTACATCTTCTGTTCTCCTTATTTTTTTATTAGAGCAAATATCTCTTTGGCCACTCTTTCTGCCGAATCGTCTATTGCAAGTTTACGTATATTTTTTGAAATTTCATTCAGTTTCTCGGGTTCCGTCAGCAACTTTTCCACCATCGGAATCACCTCATCAACTGCGGTGGCGTCGGGTGCCAGAATTGCCGCATTTTTTTCCGAGAGTGCGCGGGCATTCTTTGTCTGATGATCCTCGGCCACGTTGGGCGAGGGAACAAATACAGTGGGCTTGCCGACCAGACACAACTCCGACACCGAACATGCGCCCGAACGCGACACTACAATGTCGGCCGCCTCGTAGGCATAATCCATGCGATTGATGAAGGCTCCGCGCCAGATGTTACGACCGCTACGGGTGGACATGAATTCACTCATCTCCGCATCGTAGAATTTGCCGTTCTGCCAAATGACCTGCATTTTGCCGCTTTCAGAGATGTGGTCTGCCCATTTCTTCATCATATTGTTCAGTGTGCGGGTGCCAAGCGAACCGCCTACCACCAAAACCACCGGAAGCTCTGCCGTCAGACCGAAGTGTGCCAAAGCTTCCTCGTGCGAAACCTCCTCTCCGAAACGACCTCGTAAAGGGTTGCCCGTAAGCACTATTTTGTCACCCGGGAAAAATCTCTCCATGCCCTCATACGACACACAGATGCGACGGGCTCTGCGTGAGAGGATTTTGTTGGTCATGCCTGCATAGGAGTTCTGTTCCTGAATCAGGGTAGGGATTCCCATGTTCTGTGCTGCCCAGAGTATCGGCGCACTTGCATAGCCTCCGAATCCTGCCACTACGTCGGGTCGGAACTCTTTCACTATTTTGCGTGCCTTGTTCAGACTCTTCACCACTTTGAACGGAAGGGCAAAGTTTCGCAAATCGAGCTTTCTGTACAGTCCCGTTACGGGCAGACCTTTAATCTCATATCCGAGTGCAGGAATTTTCTCCATCTCCATTTTGCCTTCGGCACCCACAAAGAGAATATCCACTTTGTCGCCAAAGACTCTTTGTAGGGCTTCTGCTGTGGCTACTGCGGGGTAGATGTGACCTCCCGTGCCGCCTCCACTCAATATTACTCTTATTTTCTTGTTCATCTTTATGTTGTTTTCACTCATATTCTTGCGACTGTCCTGACTCTATTGTTTCTCAAACATTGTTTCGTCTTTCGATGCGTCAATGGTCTTTTCTTCAACCTGACGACTCACTTTCAGTATCATGCCGAGAGAGGCCATTGTGAATATCAGCGAAGAGCCTCCGTTGCTGATAAGCGGTAGTTGCTGTCCCGTGATGGGCATCAGTGACACCGACACCATCATGTGGATTATGGCCTGACAGGTGATCATCATGGCCAGTCCGAGAACCATCAGACTCGGAAAGGCTGTTCCGCATCGTTTGAAAATCTCAATGGCACGATAAAACAGTGTCAGATAGAGTAGTAACACCACCAAACCGCCGATAAGGCCATATTCCTCTATCAGGAACGAGTAGGCCATATCTGACTCTGCCTCTTCCAATACCGAACGGTGGGTGCTCATACCCGGACCGCGTCCTATGATTTTTCCTGCCGCCACTGCCTGTTTTGCGTGCATCGATTGGGGCATCTCGTTGGGATTGTGGTAGAAGCCCGGACGATCGGGATCCTCGTAAGCGACCAGCATGTTGCCCTCAAACTTGGCGATACGACTCTGTCCCGTATCAGTTCTACCTCCCATGAATATCAGGATTATTGCCAATACAATACTTCCCAATATCACCAACTTACCCAAATCCTTTTTTTGCATGCGACCCAGGAACAACATAATGCCACACACCATTACAATGATGGCGGTTGTGGAGTTGCTGGTTCGTATGGTCACCAGACATGACAATATTACGGGCAACAACAACGGCAGAGTGTGCTTAAACAATATGTCAAGATTTTTTTCTTTGTTTGTTCTCCATTCCGATATGCTCAGACTGGGCACCATAGACTCCTTGTCGATAATCTTGTGTCGTCTGGATAGTGCGTCGGCCAGCATGAGGACTATGGTTATTTTCAACATCTCGAAC
Organism: Tidjanibacter sp.; assembly: GCA_017935385.1. Taxonomy (GTDB): domain Bacteria; phylum Bacteroidota; class Bacteroidia; order Bacteroidales; family Rikenellaceae; genus Tidjanibacter. The sequence goes on along the minus strand of JAGBHS010000032.1, from coordinate 30,643 downwards.
GGCTGGAAACTGAATCCGAAGATGGTGATGTTGCGTCTTACCGTTGTGCCATGAACCACGTCGCCCGCCACCAGCATATATATTGTCAGGCCCAAGGCGATCCAAAAGAAAAACTTTGTCCAGCGTCTGTATGTCTGATACTTGAAGAGTTGCACGAGATAGCAGGCTACCAGGCCCAATCCCACAAGTTTCAACTGGTTGATCAGTTGGGCCGTAGAAGAGATACTCTCCTTGTATGCCATGGATGAATAGGAGACAAATACAGAGATTATGAGTAGCGCTATCACCACCACCCACAATGCTTTGTCTCCTCCGAAAAGCAGATTCAGTATTTTGTTTCTTTTCCCGTTATCTCTGTTTTCGTCCATCTTTACAGCTTTTTCGTTGTTACTTGTTCTCCTCCTCCAATACGGCGGCTTTGAATTTGCGACCTCTGTCCTCGTAGCTCTTGAAAAGGTCGAAACTTGCACAGGCGGGTGACAACAACACCGTATCTCCCTCTGTGGCTATTTCGCGACATGCCTTCATCGCCTCCTCTAACGAATTGGTATCATATACGGGAACGATTCCACCGAAATAATCCACCAATTTCTTATTGTCCACACCCATACAGACCAATGCCTTTACTTTCTGCTCCACGAATCCGCGCAACGGTTCATAGTCATTGCCTTTGTCGGTTCCGCCCGCGATCCATATCGTTGGTTTTGTCATGCTCTCCAATGCATACCATACCGAGTCTACATTTGTGGCTTTCGAGTCATTGATGTATTCAACGCCGTTTATGGTTGCCACTTTCTCCAAGCGGTGCTCCACTCCTTCGAACGAATACACCGACTTCTCAATGCTCTCTGCCGCGATGCCTGCCGTCAGTGCCGCTGATGCTGCGGCCATGACGTTGTAATAATTGTGCAGACCTTTTATTTGTATCTGCTTGCTGTCAAGCACCATTTTGCGACCGGCGGCCTCAATGTGAATCATTCCGTCGCTGTCGATATATTGTTTGCCGAATGCAACGCATTGCATCGGCGGTGTGATTTTAGCCATCTCTTGCATCGTTGCAGGGTCGTCGGCGCAGTAGATGAACGTGTCGGCTGAACTCTGATTGCGGATTACGCGCATCTTGCTGTCAATATAGTTCTGAAACTTGTATTCATATCGGTCCAGATGGTCGGGCGTGATATTCATCAACACCGCCGTATCGGCTCTGAACGAGTAGCAACCGTCCAGCTGGAAACTGCTCAATTCCAATACATACCACTCCTTGTCGGCCGTTGCCACCGTGAAGGCAAAACTCTCTCCTATGTTGCCGCCTACCGCCACATCGTAACCTGCATCAACAAATATTCTGTGAGTAAGGGTGGTGGTCGTGGTTTTGCCGTTTGAGCCCGTTATGCATACCGTTTTACCTTTGGTGTAGCGTCCTGCGAACTCTATCTCGGAGATTATCTCCACCCCTTTCTCGCGCAAAGCCTTCACCATGGGGGCCTTGTCGGGAATACCGGGACTCTTTATCACAACATCCGCATTCAGTATCAACTCCTCCGTATGGCCGCCCTGCTCGTAGCAGATGCCATACTCTTCGAGTTTGGTCACATATTTCTCCGCTATCTTGCCGCTATCGGAAAGAAACGTATCAAAACCCTTGCTCTTTGCCAGTACGGCCGAGCCGAATCCGCTCTCGCCGCCACCCAATATTACTGCTCTTGCCATCGTTTGTTATCTGATTTTGAGGGTTACCAATGTCATTGCTGCCAGCAGAATCTGAATAATCCAGAATCGAATCACTATTTTGGTTTCAGGCATGCCTTTTTTCTGATAGTGGTGATGGATGGGTGACATGAGGAAGATGCGTCGGCCTTCTCCGTATTTCTTCTTTGTGTACTTGAAGTACGTCACCTGAATGATTACCGACAGCGCCTCTATGAGGAATATTCCGCACAACAGAGGCAACAACAACTCTTTGCGTATCAACAGCGCGAACACGGCGATGATTCCCCCCAAGGCCAAACTGCCCGTATCGCCCATAAATACTTGTGCGGGGTGGCAGTTGAACCACAGGAAGGCGATCAGTGCGCCCACCAAGGCCGTGGCATAGACCGTCAACTCGCCGCTGTATGGGATGTACATAATGTTCAGATAGTCGGAGTAGATGACGTTACCCGACAGGTAGGCCAGCACTCCAAGAACCACCACCACTATGGCCGATACACCTGCCGACAGACCATCAAGACCGTCCGTAAGATTGGCTCCGTTTGATACGGCGGTGATGATAAAGATTGCTATCAGTATATACAATCCCCAGGTCAGAATATCGCCCAGTTGTCCTTTTACGGGAACCAGATTGTGATAGTCGGCCTCGTTGTCTTTCAAGAACGGGATTGTGGTTTTGGTGTTCTTCTTACCCAGCATTTCCAAAGATACATTGGAGTCATAATTGTTGTCAGCGGTGATGGTTGTTGTGATTTCTTGCTGCGACGGTATCTGCTCCACCACAACAATGTCCTGGCTCAGGCACATTACCGAACCCACGATAATACCCAGACCTACCTGACCGATTACCTTGAATTTGCCTTTCAGACCGGTCTTGTGCTTGCGAAAGACTTTAATGTAATCATCCAAAAAGCCCAGCAGGCCCAACCATACGGTAGCTATTATCATCAACTGAATGTAGATGTTTGACAAATCGCCCAGTAACAAAATAGGAATCAGAGTGGCGCCCAATATTATGATTCCACCCATTGTCGGTGTTCCTTTCTTTGCGTTCTCTCCTTCGAGTCCCAGCTGACGGATCTCCTCGCCGATCTGTTTCTTTTGGAGAAAATGGATTATTTTATCTCCGAAGCAGATTCCTATCAATAGTGCGAGGATGATGGCCGATACGGCACGAAACGAGATGTATTGAAACATTCCTCCTCCCGGAATGTCGAAATGGTTGTTCAGGTATTCTACAAGCGAATAAAGCATTTTTGTCTATTTAATTAATGTGATTCTAATAGTGTTCTTTTCGTGTGGGTTTATTCCATCTCTTTGAATAAAGAAGTAACGACCTCTTTGTCAGAGAAATGTAGTTTTTCTTTGCCTATTATCTGATAATCTTCATGACCTTTTCCTGCTATGAGGATGATATCTCCTTTCGAGGCGGTCATCACTGCCGTGCGGATGGCTTGTTTGCGATCCGTTATGGCCAGATAGTTGGTGTGTCCCTTGACGCCCTCCAACATGTCGTTGATGATTGCGTCGGGGGATTCGGTGCGGGGGTTGTCCGATGTGAAGATGGCTCTGTCGGCTTTTTCTATCGCTATGGCTGCCATCTCGGGGCGTTTCGTGCGATCTCTGTCGCCGCCACATCCGACCACCACACTGACCTTTCCCGAACAATCCATCGCATTTATCGTGTCCAACACGTTCGCCAAAGCGTCGGGTGTGTGGGCATAATCGATAATGGCTGTCACTCCGTTGGTTGATGTGCAGTGCTGGAAACGACCGTTGACGGGTTGCAGCATGCTCATTGTCGTCAGAACCTCTTGTTTGTCGGCTCCCAGCAGTCGGGCGGTTGCGTATATTGCCAGCAGATTGTAGGCATTGAATCGGCCCAGCAATCTCACCCATATCTGGGCATCGTCCAGTTCGAGTAACATTCCTTCAAATGTCATCTCCAACAATTTGGCGTTGTAGTCGCCACATCCGCGAAGCGAGTACTCATATCCTCTGGCTTTGGTGTTCTGCAACATCACCGAACCATTCTTGTCGTCGGCATTGACCAGCGCGAAACTCTCTTTCGGGAGCGCATCAAACAGCCCTTTCTTTGCTTTGATATACTCTGCAAATGTCTTGTGGTAATCCAGATGGTCGTGAGTGAGGTTTGTGAACACCGCGCCCGTAAAGTGAATGTTGCCTATGCGATGTTGCACGATGCTGTGCGAACTGACCTCCATGAAACAGTATTCGCAACCAATTTCCACCATCTCGGCCAACATGGCATTCAGCCTTACCGAATCGGGGGTGGTGTGTGTGGAGATGATGTCGCGATCGTGTATTTTGTATACGACTGTTGAGATAAGACCGCATTTGTAACCCAGTTTCTCAAACAATTCGTATAGTAGTGTTGCAATGGTGGTTTTGCCGTTTGTGCCCGTGACGCCGACGAGTTTCAACTTCCTGCTCGGATTGTCATAAAAGTTGGCTGCGGCCGTAGCCAGCGCTTTCTCCGAGTTCGTAACCTGCACCCAGCATACTCCGTCGGCACACTCTGTCGGCAACTCTTCACAAACGATTGCGGTGGCACCTTTTCCTATGGCGCTTTTTATGTAGTCATGTCCGTCGGAGGTTGTTCCTCTGACGGCAAAGAAGGTGTCTCCCTGCTTCACCGCACGAGAATCAAACACGACTCCGCACGTCTGTGTGGTCATGTCTCCGCGACATTCAATCTGTTCGCATCCGTTCAATAACTCATTTATAGTCATTTCTTTGTGTGTTGTTTACTTGTTCTCTGTTCTCTCCTTTTGCGTGGTTCTGGGGTGGAGTACAAGATGCACGTCATTGCCTCTGACCAGAGTGTCACCCGGCGCAATGGATTGTTGTGCCACACCGCCTTTGCCCTCAAAAGTCACTCTCATACCCGCCTGCTCCAATACGTATAGGGCATCTTTCAGTCCCATGCCTTTCAAGTCGGGCATTAGTTCCGTATCGGTATCGATTCTGTTTACGTTTATTGTACTTCCCTTGTTTACAGTGCCCCAGCCTTGTTCCTGCGTATTGATTTCCGACGCTATCCTGACCTCCGAGGTGGTACGATAAATCTGTTGCAGATTGCCGCCTTTGATGGGAATTGTGCCGTTCAGTCGCATTGAGTCCTGCACATCGGCACGCCACTCCTCATCCAGCGTGTAGATGTAATTTATGATATCCTTGAATACGGGACCTGCCAACTGACTGCCGTAGTATCTGTTGCCGTCGCCCGGCTTATGGTGGGTCTTGATGGTTACGATACAACTGTATTTCGGAGCTTCGGCGGGGAAGTAACCCACGAGGGTGGCGAGATAGTCGCGTCCTCCGTCTGCCGTAAAGTAACCTCTTGCTCCTTGTGCGACCTGAGCCGTACCTGTTTTTCCCGCTACGGTGTAGTAGTCATTTTTGAGCAGACTTGCAGTTCCGTTTTCCACCACCTCTTCAAGGCATTCTCTCACATCGGCCAACACTCCCTCGGGACATATCTGCGGATTAAGCACCTTTGCATCAAAACGTTCCACCGTCATGCCGTCCCTCTGAATCTCTTTTACCAATACGGGTGCGAGCATCTTTCCATCGTTTGCCACCGCATTGTACAACATCAGTGTATGCATCGGGGTGAGTTCTATGGCATATCCATATGCCATTTTGGTGAGTGTCATTCTGTTCCAGTCGGTCTGTCGGCGTCGTGCAGGGTCTTTGATTACTGCCGAAAGACCTTTGTGTCTTTGGATGTCGGCAGGAGTGTTGAGTCCCAACTCTTTGATGTAGTTGACAAATACCTCCGGTTTATCTCTATACAGTTGGTCAATCAACTTGGCAAAACCGATGTTGGACGACTCGGCCATCATCTGTTTCACCGTCATGCGTCCTTCGGGGGTGGTGTGGGTGTCCTCAACCAGAGTCTGGTTGATTGTTTCGCGACCGTTGCGACTGCAATATATCGCATAGTCTTTGCTCAATCCCGCCTCGTCAAGAATAGCCAGCAGAGAAACGAGTTTAAAGGTTGAGCCCGGCTCATTGCGTGAATTCGTGGCGTAGTTGAAGTCGTCGGTTATTCTGCCGTTCGAACGGCGCGTAAGGTTGGTCATGGCTCTGATCTCTCCCGTTTCCACCTCCATGACTATTGCCGTTCCCGACAATGCGCTGTTTGATGCCATTTGGCGACGGAGAGAACTCTCTGCCACGTCTTGCAGGTCGATGTCGAGTGTTGTGACGATGTCGCTACCGTCAACCGCAATTCGGTTTATCGAATCCACCACGGGCAACCATACGTTTCCGACAAGTCTTACACATCGGTTCTGACCGTCATAGCCCACCAGATAGTCGTTATAGGAACGTTCCAGACCGTGCGTATAGGCATTTCCCAGTGTGTAGGCGGCCAGCGAACCGTAAGGGCGATAGCGAACCGTATCTTTCGGAGTTTTCAATCCGCCAATACCCTCCGCAAAGAGCGGGAAGGTTTTTACACGGTCGAGTTGCAGTTGGTTGATCTTGTCAACCAGCAGTTGGTTTTTGCGGCCCGGTTTGTCTGAATGGGCAATGCTGTATATCTCGCGCAGTCGGTTCTCGTAGTGTCTGCTCGACTCTCCCAGCAGTGACGACAGACTGTCCGACAGGGGCTTTACGTTGCTCTCAAAGATGGAATCGTTTAGTGATTCCACCGAGAAATCCAATCTCAACGAATAGAACGGGGCTTCGGTTGCCAGAATTCTTCCGTCATGAGAGAGAATGTTGCCTCGCGAGGCATAGATTGGTTTTATCTGGTAGTTGCGGCTGTCGGAAAGATTGCGCAACAAACTGCCGTTCGGACCGTATTGAGTGATTATCATTTGTGCAAAGATACAGAGAGCTATACCAAAAAAGATGATATACAGCACGTTCACGCGTACCAGAATATCTTTCTTGATATGCTTTGAACCCGGAGTGGGTAGTTTCGGTGTTTTCCTCTCTGTCGCCATCGGTCCTTATTGCTTTTTGATTGTCTTGGGAGGTGTTGGCGAATCGTGCAAATCGATGCCTCGTTTTTTTATTTCGTCGCTTATTGTGCTGTGGCGCGAAGCGTTCATCCTGAGTGACTGATACACCATGGCGCGTGAACGTTCTTCCTGCAATGCGGTACGTTGAGCAATTTCAAGGCGCTGGGTACGCTGATAGTAGAATACATAAGCGATGTAGCCGAGAATCAGAATGCAGCAATAGAGTATCAGCGGGTAGTTTTTGCTGAATTTGCTCTCATTCAGATAATCTCCCGATACGAACACTCCGAACTTGGTCTTGCCGCCCTTCTTGTTCGTCTGATTTTTATTTATGTCTGCTCTCTGCTTCTCCATTCGTTATTGTTCTTTTTTCGCCACGGCGCGTAGCTTTGCGCTGCGTGAACGCGGGTTCTCGGCAATCTCTTTTGCATCGGCAACCTCGGCTTTGCGCGTGATGGGCTCAAACGGGGTGTGAGTGCGACCGTAGAAATCCTTCTCGGCTTGCCCCGAGAAATTACCGCTGCGCATAAAGTTTTTCACAAGTCGGTCCTCCAACGAGTGGTAAGACATGATCACAAGCCTGCCGCCCGGTTTCAGTACCTTTGCACTCTGCTCCAACGCCATCTTCAATGCCTCCATCTCTCCGTTTACCTCTATACGCAGTGCCTGGAATAGTTTTGTAAGGAATTTGTTGGCATCTTTCTTCGGGGTGCAGGGTTCCACCGCCGCAATCAGGTCGCCCACCGTTTCGATGGGTTTCATGTTGCGGGCACGTTCTATGCAGTTGGCGATTTTATAGGTGGTGTCCAACTCTCCGTATTGGCGCAACAGTTCGCCCAACTTCTCGGTTGAGTATTCGTTTACGAGTTCGCGAGCCGAGAAACGGGCTCTTTGATTCATTCGCATGTCGAGCTGGCTGTCGAAACGGAACGAAAAACCTCTCTCGGCCGTATCGAAATGGTGGGAAGAAACACCCAGATCGGCAAGAATTCCGTCCACCTGTTCCACTCCGCGCAACCGCAACTGGCCACGCAAATATTTGAAATTGCTGGCCACGAAATTGAAACGGTCATCATCGGGGATATTGTTTTCCGCATCCCGATCCTGATCGAATGCGAAAAGGCGTCCTTCTTTGGAGAGTTTTTCAAGGATGAGAGACGAGTGGCCTCCACCACCGAAAGTAAGGTCAACATAAGTCCCTTTCGGGTTGATATTCAGCAACTCTATGCATCTGTCGGCAAGGACCGGAATGTGATACGAACTCATCTCTTTTTTACGCTATAAAAATACTTCGTAAAAATAGTAACTTTTAGCGTATCATTCATCCATTTTTTGCCACAAGTTATTAACAAAATGTACCTTTTTTTGATTCTCTCGCCAGTCAGTGTTTCTCGACCAAAACAACGGCGTCGACAGCGATGCCTTCCTTGCGTCCCACAAAGCCCAGACGTTCGGTGGTGGTCGCTTTTACCGACACGCAATCTTTGGGCAGGCCGGTCTTCTGGGCAATGCATTCGCGCATGGCGTCAATGTGCGGCATCAGTTTCGGAGCCTGTGCCTGAATGGTGGCGTCAATATTGACAAGAGAGTATCCGTTTTCGGCTAATAGAGCCACACAACGTTCCAGCAAAATGGTGCTGTCGATACCTTTGAACTCGGCCGATGTGTCGGGGAAGTGCTGACCAATGTCGCCCATTGCTACGGCACCCAACATTGCGTCACATATGGCATGCAGAACCACATCTCCGTCGGAGTGGGCAACACAGCCTTTCGTGTGAGGAATATCTATACCGCCGAGGCGCAGGTTAAGACCATCGGCCAGGGCGTGAACGTCGAATCCGTGTCCAATTCTGAGGTTTGTCATGTTTTTCTCTTTTTAGTGTTTGTTGAGTTGCGAGTTGATGTCGCATCCTATATCTTCACAAAGATATGAATTTTCCGATAGAGATTTCGCTGTCCGGCAAAAAAGAGTGGACGGGGGAGTGTGAAAATGCGGGATTTTTGTATCTTTACAATCCCGAACCTGTTTTGCGCCCTCTTTTGTGAGTGGGCAACGGGGTGGAAATGGAAGAACAGTATTAATAACAAATAAAAAAGGAGAATAAAATGTCGGATATAAGTAAACTTGTGCCTGAGAATGTGTGGTCGCAATTCGATGCTATAACACAGGTGCCCCGCCCGTCAAAGAAAGAGGCGAAGATAATTAAGTTCTTGGAGGATTTTGCAGCGAGTCACAACCTTGAATACAAGAAAGATGCAGTTGGCAATGTGACTATCATGAAACCCGCATCGCCGGGGAAGGAGTCGTTGCCGACGGTGGTGTTGCAGAGCCACATGGATATGGTTTGCGAGAAGCGTGGAGATGTGCAGTTCGACTTTGAGAATGAGCCGATAAGAACCAAAATCGTTGACGGTTGGGTGATGGCAGAAGGGACCACCCTCGGTGCCGATTGCGGTATCGGTATGGCTGCCGAATTGGCGGTGTTGCTGGACGATAAGATTGCTCATCCTGCCATTGAAGCTCTCTTTACGGTGGATGAGGAGACGGGTCTTACGGGTGCGTTCAATCTGGGAGAAGGCATGATTACGGGAAAATATCTCATCAATCTCGATTCGGAGGACGAAGGCGAAATCTTTATCGGTTGTGCCGGAGGAATAGGTACCGTTGCAAGTTTCTCGTACCGGAAAGAGGTTCTGCCTGAGGCGTATGCATGGTTTCGTGCAGAGGTGTCGGGCCTGAAAGGCGGTCACTCGGGCGATAATATCGACGATGGCTTGGGCAACTCGAATAAGATAATGACCCGTCTTTTGATTGCGGGCGAAAAGCTCGGCCTGCGTCTGGCCGATTTCGATGGAGGGAATCTGCACAATGCCATTCCTCGCGAGGCTCATGCTGTTGTGGGTGTGCCTGTTGCGAAAGCCGATGAGTTTAAGGCATTGGTGGCGTCGTTGGGTGCGGCTGTGAAGGATGAGTTGCAGTATACCGATGCGGGTGTGCAGTTGACGGCAGAGGAGTGCGCTGCTCCCGAATTTGTGGTGGATGCAGACACGCAGCATCGCCTGTTGCTGGCGTTGGAGGGCGTGCCTAACGGTGTGTTTGCCATGAGTTTTGCTATGCCCGGATTGGTTGAGACATCTTCAAATCTAGCTTCTGTGAAGTTCAAAGGAGATGAGATAGTTGTCGTGTTGTCGCACCGTTCGTCATTGGAGAGCAGCAAGAACGATGTTGCTTTGGCGGCAGAGTCGGTGTTCGCTCTTGCAGGAGCAAAGGTTACACACAATGAGGGCTATCCCGGTTGGGCTCCGAATCCCAATAGCGAGTTGCTGGGGGTGGTGAACGCATCGTATGAGAAGCTGTTTGGAAAACAGCCGAAGGTGAGGGCTATCCATGCAGGTTTAGAGTGCGGCCTGTTCTTGAAGATGTATCCGTGGCTGGATATGGTATCGTTTGGTCCCACGTTGAGGGGAGTTCACTCGCCCGACGAGAGAATAGAGATCTCTACGGTTGAGAAATTCTGGGATTTATTGGTGGATGTGTTGGCCGAAATCAAATAAAACCCAGTTCTATGGAATGAAGAAAGCGCCTCGAAGGGCGCTTTCTTTTATTTTATGGGGAAGATGATGAATACCGCGGCGTCCCATAAGGCGTGCGATACTATCAGTGACCACAGGTTTCCTTTGTTGAATTTGTATAGCAATCCCCAGAATCCTCCACATACCATGGCGGCCATCACAAGCATGAAGTTGAACGACCAGATGTGAACCAAGGCATATATGAGAGTGGTTATTGCGACGGGAACAAGCTCACCAAAGAATCGAGGCCAACGTTTGGGTATGAGGCTTTCGTTCTGCTGTATTCGGGTCTGAATAAAACCGCGCCAGAAAATCTCCTCTGCGGGCCCTATCAGTATTAATAGCAGGGTGGCGATAAGAACGGGGTTGTTGCCGTCTTTCATGGCGTATATGTTACCCACCTGTTCTTGCGCAAATCCGAACCATCGGGTTGCAAGATAGTTGCCCAGCCAGAAAATACCCCACAACAGCGCCGCCGAAAGAACTCCTATGGCTGTGCTTGTAAAGGTTATTTGCTCTTTGTGAAGGCGCGTACCGCCCCAACGGAACGACAATAATATAAGGATTACTGCCGAACAAGACATGGCACCCCAGAAATTAAGATGCGGTGCGGTCCATGGCGAGAACATTACGAACCACAAAGCCGCTGCAACTAGTATGTTTGTGGTCAGATGTTTCATATCAGCGGAGCAATAAAGCACGATGCGGCAACCAGAAGTGAGAATATCATGACGAGTTGTGCGCTTTGACCGTCAAGGGCGGCAATCTCGGTCATCTCTTTGCATCGCAACATGGCGCGTATGTTCTTTACGGCGATGGGAAGCGATAGCAGCACTATTGCCGATGTGAGAGGTAGCAGGCCGAGTACAATGTCGGTTGCCACGATGAGGTATGCTCCTATAATTAGTGCAGTGTAGAATATTTTTGAACCGCACAGGCCGAGTATCATAGCGAAGGTGGTGATGCCGGCACGATTGTCGTTCTTGCGGTCGCGTGTGTTGTTGGCGTGCAGTATGCCCACAATCAGCAGACCGCTTGCCGAGGAGACTGCAAGTACGGGCCAATGAAGTTCGCCGGTTGTCACGTAACACGTTCCGAGTGCAATCAAAAGTCCGAACGTGATGAATATGTCGAGGTCGCCTAATGCGGTCGATTTGAGCAGATAGTAAAAAACCGTAAGCGCGGTGCCTATGATGCCGATGTAGAGTACGGGCAGTCCGCAACGAAATACCAACAGGAAACCTATGGCGGCACCAATGGCCAGCAATGTGAATCCGAACATCAGCACCTGTTTGGCTGAAAGAATCCCATTGATTATGGTGAGGTTGGTCTGGCCTATATTGTCAATGGAGTCCACTCCTTTTTTATAATCAAAATAATCGCTTATCAGATTGCCTGCCAAATGGAATATGGCTGCTCCGATGAGTGCGGCTATTCCGGCAATCCAATCGGGAGAGGAGAAAACGTCTTTATGAAAAAAGACGTAGGCGAGTGCGACAAGAGCCGGCATTACCGATGCGGGCAGCGACCACGGACGAGTGGCAAGAATCCATTTTTTCATGATATTTTCATCTTTTTTTTGAATATACCACAAAAATATAAATTTTGACTGATAGGTAAGAGATTAGGGGTAGATTTTGAGAAAAAAACTTTATTTTGGACCATAAACGGCACGTATTTTGCAATCGTTTGCATTGCTCGCAGGCTTATGACACCGCGAAAATGCGGAAGAATATTTCGGAAGATTTGGATTTTCGGAAATATTGTCGTATCTTGCGAAAAATTATTAGAAACCTCTAAAACCCTTTTTGCCTATCGAAGAAATTCTACTCTAAACCAAAAATGAGGACAAGAGTATGAAACGAACATTGTTAAGCGACCAGCAGTTGCTTAATTCTTATCTTTCGGGCGATAAAAGTGCTATATCCAAATTGATTGAGAAACACAGAAAGCGTATTCTCGATTATATTATCATGATGGTCAAGGATCGTGATGTGGCCGATGATATTTTTCAAGAGACCTTTATTAAGGTGGTGCGCGTCATTGACGAGGGCCGCTACGTGGATAACGGCAAGTTCGTGTCATGGGTTATGCGTATTGCGCATAATCAGGTGATAGACTATTTCCGTCAGACGAAACAGGCCAACAATGTATCGGAGAGTGATGCAGGATACGATTTGCTCAACAGCAGAAATTTTGCCGAGACAAATGTTGAGGACAAGATGGTGGAGGAGCAGATTGCGGCCGACTTGCGTAAACTCATAGATTGCCTGCCCGATGAGCAGCGTGATGTGGTGAAAATGAGATATTTTTCCAATATGAGTTTCAAGGAGATAGCCGATTTTACGGGTGTCAGTATCAATACTGCTCTTGGCAGGATGCGTTATGCTTTGATAAATCTGAGAAAAATAATCAAGGAAAAACAATTAATTTTGTGTTGATAGCACAATAAAGAGCGTTTAACGGCGTTACTTTATTGACAAGCAGATAAAGCAAACGCTGTGGAAGATAAAAGAGAAGATAGGGTTAATTGTGTGGCTGAATGTGTGGCCGATGACGAGTTGTTGTTGCAATTCGTGGTGTGTGGAGATGGAGAATTGCTGTTTCTGGACACCTGGCTCGGTGAAACATTCAGAAGTAGAGGTTGATTGATGACGGGGACTTTTCACAAAGTCCCCGTCTTTTTTATATCATGATGTGTGGTAGTTCAAAAATGTGTTGTGGAGGAGTGAAATGTTAAGAATGCGTTAAAAGGTGCTTGGGTGTTTGAAAAGTGGAAAATTATTCTTATTTTGCAAAAAATATGGGTTGAAAACCTTTCGTATGATTATTGTCTAACTTAATAAATGAATAACATGAAGAAATTTTTATTGACTTTGATTGTTGCTGTTTTTGCAATTAATGCAAGTGCTCAGGATTATAATTGGGCCGTAGGAGTACGTGGTGGCGGTATGGCTTCTGGCTTGACCGTTAAACACATCCTCGGTGGCGGAAATGCTTGGGACCTTTCGGTATCGAGTTATTATGACGGTGGCCTTTATGGGTCAATGGTTTATGAGTGGGTTAATGATTTGGGCAGCAATTTCAGCTTCTTCTACGGTGCCGGTGGTCACATTGGTGCTGGTGATAAAGATGATTCGGGTAGCTTTGCTCTCGGTGTAGACGGTATTGTTGGTGTTGAGTACCAGATTCCGGTGGCTCCGATTGCTTTCTCGCTTGACTATCGTCCTGCGCTGAATATTATTTCCAACTCTTATTTCGCCGGATATGACTTCGGCTTCGGTGTAAAATACACCTTTTAAATCATTGTGACTTTTGTGGGGGCGAGGGGCCGACATTGCTGCATTTCGTAGTGCGTTGCATCCCATAGCTCCTTTGAATAACAAAAAAGGCGAACCTCTTTGGTTCGCCTTTTTTGTTTGGATATTTATTTATATATGAGCCACCTCTTTTATTTCATCTATGATTTTCTGTGCGAGTGCCTCGGCCGCAGCCTCATCGCGACTTTCACTATAAATGCGGATGATCGGCTCTGTGTTTGATTTGCGCAGATGCACCCATTCGGTCGGGAAGTCAATCTTCACTCCGTCAATGTCGGTTACATCGTACGATTCGTAACGTTTCTTCATCTCGGCCAAAACGGCATCTACATCTATCTCGGGTGTTAGCTGTATTTTGTTCTTTGAGATGAAATAGTTGGGATATGTGGCTTTCAGCTCGCTGACTTTCATGTCTTTGTGGGCCAAATGAGAGAGGAATAACGCTACGCCGACCAATGCGTCGCGACCGTAGTGCAGGGCGGGATAGATTACTCCGCCGTTACCCTCGCCGCCGATAATGGCTCCCGTTTCTTTCATCTTTGCAACCACGTTCACTTCGCCGACAGCCGCCGCCGAATAGCAACCTCCGTGACCTTCGGTCACATCGCGCAGGGCGCGTGATGAACTGAGGTTTGATACGGTGTTGCCTTTTTGTTTTGAGAGAATATAGTCGGCAACCGCCACCAGAGTGTACTCCTCACCGAACATATCGCCCGTTTCGCAAACCAATGCCAAGCGGTCTACGTCGGGATCTACGACGATGCCCAGATCGGCGCCTTCGCTTACTACCGCATCGCAAATTCCGGTCAGATTCTCGGGAATCGGCTCGGGATTGTGGGCGAAATTACCTGTCGGCTCGCAGTTAAGACGCACGACTTCCACTCCCATCGCCTCCAACAAGGCGGGAATCACCGTTCCTCCGACAGAGTTTACCGCATCCACCACGGCCTTATATCTCTTTGCCTTTACGGCCTCCACATCCACTTCGGGCAGCGAGAGCACCATGTCTATATGTTCCTTGTCAAACGATGATTTTTCTATCACCTTTCCTATCTCGTCAATCTCGGGGTAGGCGAGGTTGCTTTGTTCGGCCAGCGCCAGCACCTGTTTGCCTGCCTTGTCGTCAAGAAATTCGCCACGAGCATTGAGCAGTTTCAGAGCATTCCACTGTTTGGGGTTGTGGCTTGCGGTGATGATGATACCTCCGTCGGCTTTTTTGGTGGTTACGGCCAGTTCCACTCCCGGGGTAGTGCAAAGGCCTACCGAAATTACGTCGGCGCCGCAACCTATAAGAGTGCCTATAACTATATTTTCGACCATTTCGCCCGAAAGGCGTGCGTCGCGACCTACTACAATGCGAAGTCGGTTCTTTTCGCCACACTCGTTCTGCATGAATTTGCAGTATGCGGTTGTAAACTTGACAATGTCTATGGGAGTCAGATTATCGCCTATGGGACCTCCTATGGTACCGCGAATACCCGAAATAGATTTGATTAAAGTCATTTTTATGTGGGTTTAATTTGGCAAAACATTTGTTTTCGCATGCCAAATTAATTAATTTTGACGAAAGTAAAAAATAATACTGCCATGCAAACGAGAATTATACCCCCTTCCGAGTTGATAATCAACGGCGACGGATCCATTTTTCATCTTCATCTCAAACCCGAACAGTTGGCCGATACGGTGATTCTTGTCGGTGATCCGGGCAGGGTGGATATGGTGGCGGCGATGTTCGACGAGTGTGAATGTGAGGTGTCGAGCCGTGAGTTCCGCACCGTTACGGGACGATATAAGGGCAAGCGGATGAGTGTCGTCTCGACGGGAATCGGTACGGATAATATAGATATAGTGGTTACCGAGTTGGATGCATTGGCGAATATCGATTTTGCTACCCGCATGGTGAAGGAGGAGAAGAGGTCCTTGACCTTGTTGCGTCTTGGAACGTCGGGAGCATTGCAAGCCGATATACCTATCGGAACGTTTGTTTTTGCCCGCACATCGTTGGGCTTTGATGCGCTGTTGAATTACTATCAGGGGCGTGACGAGGTGTGTGACTTGGAGTTGGAGAACAGTTTTGTCAAGCACATGGGGTGGAATCCGCAACTGCCGGCGCCCTATTTTGTGAATGCCGATGAGGGGCTGTGGAATCTGTTTAGCGATGTGGCTGTTGAGGGAATAACCATTGCCGCCCCGGGATTTTACGGTCCGCAAGGGCGCTGGGTGAGAATAAAACCTGCCGACGAGAATGTTAATGAGAAGTTGGTTGAATTTCGTTATAATGGCCGTCGCATAACCAATTATGAGATGGAGGGATCGGCTCTGGCCGGCCTCTCGGCACTGCTGGGACACCGTGCAGCCACCATGTGTACCATTATTGCACAAAGGGCCGAAAAGGGTATGCAGACCGATTATCGCCCCTTTGTGGAGAAAATGTTGCGTACGGCTCTTGATAAACTTGCCGATTTTTAGGCTTACAGGGTGGTAAATCGTGAAATATTTGTACCTTTGTCGGTTGAGAAAATTTTATAAAGGTGCAGAAGTTACGTAATATAGCAATTATCGCGCACGTCGACCACGGTAAAACCACTCTGGTGGACAGAATGATTATGCAGGGCAATCTGCTCCGTACGCGCGATTCATCAGGAGATCTTATTTTGGATAACAACGACTTGGAACGTGAGAGAGGTATCACCATTCTTTCAAAGAACGTTTCGGTTATCTACAAGGATTATAAAATCAATATCATAGACACCCCGGGTCACGCCGACTTCGGAGGTGAGGTGGAACGTGTGCTCAATATGGCCGACGGAGTGTTGCTGTTGGTGGACGCCTTTGAGGGTACCATGCCGCAGACCCGTTTCGTGTTGCAGAAGGCATTGGCGTTGGGCAAGAAGCCTATCGTGGTGATAAACAAGGTGGATAAGCCCAACTGCCGTCCCGACTTTGTGTATGAGCAGGTGTTTGACCTGATGTTTACACTTGACGCAACTGACGAACAGCTCGATTTCCATACCATTTACGGCAGTGCAAAGCAGGGCTGGATTTCACACAAATGGAAAGAGCAGACGTCGGATATTTGTCCTTTGTTGGATGCAATCATTGACGATATCCCCGAGCCCGAATATGTGGAGGGTACACCCCAGATGTTGATTACATCGTTGGAATACTCTTCGTATGTGGGTCGTATTGCAGTGGGTAAGGTGACACGTGGCGTACTGAAAAACGGTATGAATGTCACTTTGGCCAAACGCGACGGCAAGACCATGATAAAGACCAAAATCAAGGATCTGATGGTGTTTGACGGTCTGGGCAAGACGCGTGTCGAGGAGGTGAAGTGCGGTGAGATTTGCGCATTGGTCGGTATCGATGGATTTGATATTGGTGATACCATTTGCGATTTTGAAAATCCCGAGCCACTGCCGCCCATCGCCATTGATGAACCTACGATGAGTATGTTGTTCACTATCAACGATTCGCCGTTCTTTGGCAAGGATGGTAAATTCGTGACTTCGCGCCATATAAAGGAGCGTCTGGACAAGGAGTTGGAGAAGAATCTTGCATTGCGTGTTCAGCCGGCCGAGTCAAGTGATAGCTTTATTGTTTATGGTCGTGGTGTACTGCATTTGTCGGTGTTGGTTGAGACGATGCGTAGAGAGGGCTATGAGTTGCAGGTGGGTCAGCCGAAGGTTATCATCAAGGAGATTGATGGCCAGAAATGCGAGCCTATGGAGGAACTCATTGTAGATGTTCCTGATGAGTACTCGGGCAAGGCGATAGAGATGGCAACCAAGCGAAAAGGCTCGTTGGTGCAGATGGAGTCGCGTAATGAACGTACAAAGTTGGAGTTTGATATTCCTTCGCGCGGAATCATCGGTCTGCGTAGCAACCTGCTTACCGCAACGGCGGGAGAGGCGGTTATCGCACACAGATTCAAAGGTTACTCTCCGTGGAAGGGTGAGATAGATAAGAGAACGAATGGCTCGCTGGTGGCAATGGAGACAGGTCAGGCGTTTGCTTATGCCATCAATAAGTTACAGGACAGAGGCCGATTCTTTATCGATCCGGGAGAAGATGTTTATGAGGGTCAGGTGGTTGGCGAGAGTACGCGTGAGGGCGACATCGTAATCAATGTGACCAAGTCGAAGAAGTTGACCAATATGCGTGCCAGCGGTTCGGACGACAAGGTGCGTATTGCTCCTGCGGTGAAATTCTCGTTGGAGGAGGCGTTGGAGTATATTCGTGAGGATGAGTATGTGGAGATAACCCCGCACTTCATGCGAATGAGAAAGATTCTGCTCAGCGACATCGATCGTAAACGCGAGGCCAAGAAGGTGGAGTAATGAAGAGACTTGTTATTTTCGACCTTGACGGCACGTTGCTCAATACCCTCGGCGGTATAGGTGCGGCATGTAACAAGATGTTGGCTCATTATGGCTTTCCGCAGTGGGGCCCCGACGACTATAAAATATTCATAGGCAACGGTACAAAGAAGCTCATCGAACGTGCATTGCCTGCCGAACGTGCGGCGGATGATGCGTTTGTGGAAGAGGCCAAGGAATTGTATCTGCAAATCTATCGTGGCGATTTGATGGCCGAGACGGCACCTTATGAGGGCGTGCCCGAATTGTTGTGTGCATTGCGAGAGAGGGGCGTGGCTTTGGCGGTGGCGTCAAACAAGTTTGATGACGGCACGAAACAGTTGATTGCTCATTTCTTCTCGGAGTTTGAGTTTGCGGCCGTTGAGGGACAGAAAGAGGGTGTGGCGGTAAAGCCGGATCCGACCATCGTTAACGATATTCTTCATAAGGCAGGTGTTGCGGTTGAGGATGTGCTGTATGTGGGAGATACGGGCGTAGATATGCGTACGGCGATGAATGCAGGAGCCGAATCGGTGGGTGTGACATGGGGATTCCGCGGTCACGACGAACTTTCCGCCAACGGCGCCAACCACATCATCTCACAGCCATCGGAAATATTGAGTTTGGTGTAGATGTAAGAATCAACCTCAATGTTGCAGTTTGTTTTGTTTCTTGTTGCGATAGTAATAATAATTATTATTACCTTGTTTGTTGTAAAACTTCGTAAAACAACACAAGAGGAATGGGAGAAATTTAAGCAAAAACAAGAACGAGAAACAGCACTTCTTAAAAGTGTGACAGATGTTGATAGAGGCGATTGGGCAGAACGAAAAACTGTATTAACATTATTGAATTTAGGGTTGAAACCAACTGCTATTTTTCATGATTTATATGTGAAAGTAGGAGAGGGGCGATATTCTCAAATAGATTTAGTCGTTGCGACAAAAGTTGGCGTACTTGTATTTGAAATAAAAGATTATAGCGGTTGGATATTTGGCAAAGGTTCACAATCATATTGGACGCAAGTATTGGCGTATGGCGAGGAGAAGCATCGCTTTTATAATCCAATAAAACAAAATCAGAAACATATATCGGTACTTAGGGATAGATTGTTGAAATATGCGGAAGTCCCTTTTTACTCAATAGTTGTTTTTTATGGAAATTGTTTATTGAAAGATGTTTCCGAAATTCCGCCTGCGACATATATATTATATGCGAGTGAGTTGTCGTCATATTTATCTAAATTGTTAGAAGAAAAACCTATTGCATATTATAAAGATAAAATAGGAGTGGTGCAGGTATTAAAGCAGGCGGTGTTAAATGGTGCAAGAGATGATGTTCGCCAAAAACACATAGAGAATATTTCGAAAAGACATCTCTAATGAAAACAAAAACGGTCGGGGAAAATTCCTCGACCGTTTTTTTCGATTGCTTGGAGCTTTCGTATGTGGAATTACAAAGCGTTAATCTCTTTCAAGATTGCGTTGGTCTTTGCAACTGCCTCTGCGCTTGCTGCGAATTTTGCTTTCTCCTCCTCGTTCAACTCGATCTCCACGATCTTCTCAACACCGTTGCGACCGATAACTGCGGGAACACCGATGCAAATGTCGTTCAAACCGTACTCGCCATCGAGATATACGCATGAGGGAATCATCTTCTTCTGGTCTTGCAGGATGCTCTCCACTACCATTGCCAAGGCTGCACCCGGAGCATACCATGCCGAAGTACCGAGCAATTTGGTCAGAGTCGCACCACCTACCATAGTGTCGGCAACAACCTGATCCAAAGTCTCTTTTGATGCGAAGTTGCAAACGGGAAGACCTTTGTAAGAAGCCTTGCTTACCAAAGGCAACATGGTGGTGTCACCGTGACCGCCGATAACCATACCGTCAATGTCGTTGATGTTGGCGTTCAGTGCCTTTGAAAGATAGCATTTGAAACGTGAACTGTCCAATGCGCCACCCATACCGATGATGTGGTTCTTGGGAAGACCGCTAGTTTTGGCAGCCAGATAGGTCATGGTGTCCATCGGGTTGCTTACGATAACGAGAATTGCATTGGGTGAGTGCTCGATGATGCTGCTTACAACGCTCTTTACGATACCTGCATTTACGCCGATGAGCTCCTCACGGGTCATACCGGGTTTGCGGGGAATACCAGAGGTGATAACCACAACATCAGAGTTTGCGGTTGCTTTATAGTCGTTGGTAACACCGGTGAGTTTGGTGTCGAAATCCAGCAACGTTTCGGTCTGGAACATATCAAGGGCTTTACCCTCTGACAGACCCTCTTTGATATCAATCAGAACTACTTCATTAGCCACCTCTTTGATAGCCATGATGTTTGCACCGGTTGCGCCTACGTTACCGGCGCCTACGACTGTAACTTTTGACATAATTTTATACTGTTATTATGATGTTAATATTTAGCCTTTTGTGTGTTTGTTAGCCGATGAGTTTGGCGTACTCTTCTGCCGAAAGGAGAGAGTCGAGGTCGGCGGGATTGGTAAGTTTGATTTTCACCATCCAACCGTTGCCATACGGGTCGGTATTGATCAATGCGGGATCGTTTTCGAGTTCTTCGTTGAATTCGATGATCTCACCCGATGCGGGCAAGAATGCATCCGAAACGGTCTTAACGGCCTCTATGGTGCCGAATACCTCGTGCTGTGCGAGAGTCTCGCCAACGGTCTGTACGTCTACGAAAACGATGTCGCCCAACTCTTTCTGTGCGAAATCGGTGATTCCTACCAAGGCGGTGTCGCCTTCAACCATAATCCACTCATGGTCTTTGGAATACTTCAAGTTCTCAGGAATGTTCATAACTGATTTTGATAAAAATATAACATTTACGGCCTCAAAGGTATAACATATTTTTCACGCGAAAAAATTAATTGTGAAAAAAATCACAGTCGGCTGTGAAAAAAATCACAAGCGACAAAAATAGTGCCGTTTGTGGCGGTTTTTTCGTGTTGTGGAGCTGGTTGTTTGGAGCTATTTGAGTTTTTAAACAAAATCTCTTGTGGGGCGCAATGCAGGCATTATTTCTCCCCGCAATACCCCTCTCCCCGCAACTCTTTTTGTTTAAAAATCTTTTGTGGTGCGAAAATTCGATGTCGCTGATTCCTGTATTGTATCTCTCCGCGCAACTAATTTTACAAAAAATGAGGGGGTGATGACGAGGAAAATTGTTTTGTTTTGAGAGAAAAATTTTTTACCTTTGAAAATTAATGTGGGTATACGGGAAGAGCTGTAAGATGATCTTGTGTAATGGGTTGTTAGACAGTGAATTAATGTATCAGGAATACTGATGAATAAAAAACCTACGAAAGATATTTTTAGTGAGAAATGAAAAAAAATCTAAAAAATAAAAGTTATGAAATTTGTGATATCTAGTTCGGCCCTCACGTCACTCCTTACGACTACGGGCAAAGTAATCAGCAATAAGAACGCATTGCCGATTTTGGATTATTTTCTTTTTGAACTGGCAGGTAAAGAACTGACCGTTACTGCATCCGACTTGGAGACCACCATGATAAGCAAAATCACGGTTGATTCGGTGGAGAGCGAGGGCGTTATTGCGGTGCCTTTGAAGATAATTGATTCATTGAAGGACATTCCCGAGCAGCCTCTGACCATAGAGAGTGATGATGAGACTTGGATGATAAAAATCAGCCGTAAGAACGGTTCGAGCCAGATTCCCGGAACATCGGGTTTGAGCTATCCGACTCTGCCCGAATTGGAGGCGGATGCCGTTTCAACCGAGTTTGATGCCGATACACTTCAAATGGGTATCAACAAGTGTGTGTTTGCTACGGCTGACGATGAGATGCGTCCCGTCATGAACGGTATCTATGTGAATGCGGCAGGTAAAGAGGTCGTGTTTGTGGCAACCGATGGCCATAAGATGGTTAAGTTCACCTCGGAGGAGGAGAATGAGGTGGCAGCTTCGTTTATTCTTTCAAAGAAACCGGCCAATGTGTTGAAGAATATGTTGGTTAAGGAAGAGGGCGCGATAGCAGTGAGTTCGGACAAGAAAAATGTTGTCTTTACGTTGAGCAAGTGTAAACTCATCTGCCGTCTTATTGAAGGTGTTTATCCCAACTATAATGCGGCCATTCCGCAGGCCAATCCCTATAAGGTGATTGTTGACAGAGTGGAGTTCATCAACGCCATCAAACGCGTTGCAGTATGCTCTAACCAGGCTACCAACCTGATTAAACTCGATATCGACACCAATGTCATCAATCTTACCGCGCAGGATTTGGACTTCTCTTATTCGGCAGAGGAGTCGGTGGCATGCAGTTATGAGGGCGCACACATTGAGATTGCATTCAAATCGACATATATTATCGACCTGTTGAATAATCTCGATACTCCGAGTGTGATGATTGAGCTGGCGGATTCATCTCGTGCAGGTGTGTTTAAGCCTATCTATACTGATGCTCAGAGCACCAATACTTTGATGTTGCTCATGCCTATGAGAATCAATGCATAAACAGGAGAAAGGATGAAACTCAATCTGAAAAATCCCATAATCTTCTTCGATTTGGAAACGACGGGTACGGATATCAGTCATGACCGTATTGTGGAGATTGCTACGGTGAAGGTGTTTCCTGACGGTAGCGAGGAGTGTAAAACGCGTAGGGTGAACCCCGGAATTCCTATTCCGAAGGAGGCTACGGCGGTACACGGAATAACGGATGCCGATGTGGCAAATGAACCTCGCTTTGCACAGATAGCCAAGTCGTTGGCGGCATATTTGACGGGTTGTGATTTGGGTGGATTCAACTCCAATAAGTTCGATATTCCCATCTTGGCCGAGGAGTTTATCAGGGCCGGTGTGGATATCGATCTGAAAAGAAAGAAATTTATTGATGTGCAGACCATCTTCCACAAGATGGAGCAACGCACATTGGTGGCAGCATATAGATTTTATTGTGGTAAGGAACTTACCGATGCCCACTCGGCGGCTGCCGACACGATGGCAACCTACGAGGTGTTGAAGGCGCAGCTTGATAAGTATGGGGAGTTGGAGAACGACATGGCTTTTTTGGCCGATTTCTCCACCCAGACCAAATTTGCCGATTATGCCGGACGCATAGCGTATGATGAGCAGGGCGAGGAGATATTCAACTTCGGTAAGTATAAGGGGCGTCGTGTGGCGCAGGTATTCCGCGATGAGCCGAGCTACTATGCGTGGATGGAGAACGGTGATTTTCCGGAATATACCAAGAAAGTGATACGTGATATTTATATACGTTGCAAACAATAGAATGAAGAGATTTTTTTTGATGTTATTGGCCTTGACCACCGTTGTGACTATGGCGGGTCAGGACAAGAAGTCGGATAGAGTGGTTTCAATTGATGGAACCAAATATTATCTGCATACGGTGCAACCAAAAGAGACAATGTACTCTTTGTCGCGCACGTATGGGTTGGCAATAGAGGATATTCAGGCCAATAATGAGGGAATGGAGATGCTCAAAGCGGGCGAGGTGGTGAAGTTGCCGTTCAGGGAGCAGGCGCAGAAAGCCTCTTCGCGACTCTTCAAGAAACACAAGGTGGTTAGGCACGATACTCTGTATTCGATAGCCAAAAAATATGGTGTTTCGGTGGATGTGATAATTGCCGACAACCCGGGTATAGATGTGTCGGCGTTGAAGATAGGTAGTCGCATCAATATCCGAAAAAGCGAGATGGGTGCCACACAGAACGAGCATATAGAGAAAGAGTTGGAGGTGTTTGCGCAGGAGATCAGCCAGGTTGCGGAGGACTATACGCTTCATCTCACCCAGCCGGGCGAAACTCTCTACTCGCTGAGCCGTATGTATGAGACCACGGTGGAGGAAATTACTGCCCTGAATGACTTGCAGGACGGTATAATAAAGGCCGGTGCGATGGTCAGGATTCCCAAGAAGGAGCAGGTGAAGGAAGAGGAGGTTGTGCCGGAAGAGGTTGTGGAAGAGAATGTGGTGCCGACCGATGTGGTTGTGGAACGCTATACGGGCGGTGTGATGAATATCTCTATGTTGTTGCCGCTGACCAATGCGCAGGGACGAGTGAGGGAAATTTTCATGGAGTTCTATCAGGGGGCTCTGTTGGCATTGGAAGACTTGAAGACGGAGGGGCGTTCGGTGGCTTTCAATCTGTATGACACGAAAAATTCTGCCGAAGAGGTAGGACGTATTGTGGAACAAAGCGGGGAGTTTGGCAAGAGCAATCTGATTATAGGCCCCGTCTATGAACGCAACAGCGAAGCAGTGGTTGAGTTTGCACGCAGTAAGGGCGTTGTGATGGTGTCGCCATTGGCAATCGTGGAGAAAGATTATGGTAATATGTTCTATCAGTTGTCGCCCGCACCGCAGAACAAGAACGAGAAACTGAAACAATATTTTACGGCCGACAAGAACATTATTTTTGTCTATTCGGGACAGAAGGATGTGGAGATGGAACGTGAGATGTTGGAACTGCTAGGCGGTCTGCCCCATAGTGAGGTGGCGTATGGCGAGGGCATGTTGTTGGAGGAGTCATTGAAGGAGGGAATAGAGAACCTTTTCGTGGTGATTTCTGCCAATGAGACGGAAACAGACAGAGTGTTGGCAGCCATCAGTTCGATGCATAACAATCGTCTGGCACGTTCGATGACCAATGCACCGGTGAAGGTGATAGGAAATTCCAGATGGTTGAGATATAACAATATTGAGAGAAATCTGTTCTTCAAACTGGATGTGTCGTTGGTTACCTCATATCATGTGGATATCAGCAATCAGACCATCCGTAACTTTGATAAACGATATATGGAGGCTTTCGGGGCATTCCCTACATTGTACTCTTATCGTGGATATGATGCAGTGAAACTCTTCGCGGGAGCCTATTTCGACTCTGCGTCAGGCGAATTCTCGGAGAGTCTGAATGGTCGTCAGTTGCCTCCGTTGCAGGTGCCTTATCATTTTGTGTTTGATGGAGGCAAGTATGTGAACGATCAGTGGACTCTGCTCGATTATAAGAGTGATTACACCATATCTGTCAAATAGTCAGTCTTTTTGTTCTGTCGCTGAATCGGAGGGACATCGGTCTGATTGTTCCAGCAATGAGGTTACGTATACGGTAAATAGCGGGAAGAAAATCATGCCCAGACCGGGTAGGATTACTGCCAATGTTTTGCCCACGGCCGTGACGGGGAAGATGCTTGCCCCCACGGTCGTGATGTTCATGCCTGCCCACCAGAGGGCGTTGCCGAATCCGTGGAGAGCAGGATTTACGCCATTTTCGTAAGCATAGAAGAATAGGGCGGCCAGATAGCTGAGTGCGATGATTATAAATATATAGGTGAGCATAAGCGAGTGCAGACGGCTGCGTGAGAAGTGTAGGACTACATAGTATATTCCCACCATACCGCGCAACAGGGGCAGACATTTCAGGAAGATGTAACTGGATTTAGACAACTCTATCCCCAATAAATTCATTATGTTGAGATAGGGGATGGACACCAGCAGCAGAAAAATGTGGCTGAAGAAGAAACGCCATTTTCGTGTTGCAGAAAGAGTCCAGGCAAAGAAATCAACAATAAATATCAGGCAAATCACCAGATGCAGATCGAGTAGTGGGCCCGGCAAAAGGTAGGTGTTCTCTTTGACTATATCAAACGTGAGAGAGGAAAGAATTGCTATGCTGCCGAGAATGGTGATGAAGTTGGCAAGTCGCAGTAGCGGACTATGAGAAATGGCCTGTTGTGTTTGCATGGTAAACATTTTTTAGAATCCATGTCAAGTGTATCAAATGCCGTACCAACAAAATAAATAAAGGACAGAAGTTTTGTTTTCTGCCCTTTAAGGATTGCTGTTCGAGTTTTAACAGCAAAGTTGTATCACCTTGTCCGAAAGTATCGGATGACGTAGGTGATTAAAGCATAGGTTTTGAATGAGTCAAACCCGAGGCCTGACATCCGCCACGGTGTGCCGATGCGTTTTGTTCACTTTCACAACACCATCACACAAACCCTCCACACCGAACACCGTGGCGGATATCCGGCCTTGCCGGATTCTTTTTTTGTAAGACTCTTTTATTTGTTTAGTTTGTCGTTGTCAATGAGTGCAAACGATATTGAACCTTGGCAACAAACCTTACCGTTTACGGTTGCCTCTGCATCGATGAAGAACAGATTTGCACGACGGTTGGTGATGCGGGCAGTAGTAACAATCGTGTCACCCGGATATACAGAAGAACGGAATCTTACCTTGTCAATACCTGCATAGAAGGGAGTTTTGCCTTTCAGGTAATCGCCTACCAACAGAGAACAAGACTGAGCCATAATCTCGCAAATGATCACTCCGGGAACCACGGGATTGCCGGGGAAGTGTCCTTGAAGGAAAAATTCCTCTCCGGTCACGTGATATTTGCCCGTTGAAACGTCATTGTCGTCAATAATGATCTCGTCTACCAACAACATCGGTTTGCGATGAGGGATGTAGGTCATGATCTCATCCTTGTCCATTAATTTGTTCTTCTCCATTATCTCTTTCTCTTTATTGTTATTCTGCTTTGTATTTTCTTAATGCTACGCAACTGTTGTGACCACCGAAGCCCAATGAATTAGAGATGGCAACATCGAGATTGATCTCTTTTGCTTTGCCCGGAGTGTAGTCAAGGTCGCAGTCGGGGTCAGCCTCCTCCAAACCGATGGTGGGAGGAACGATACCGTCTTTGAGTGCCATGGCACATACTACCATCTCCACACCGCCTGTCGCGCCCAACATGTGGCCGGTCATTGATTTCGTAGAGCTGATATTCGCCTTGCGAGCTTCATCCTCACCCAGTGCGAGTTTGATAGCCGCCGTTTCGGTCTTGTCGTTCAGCGGGGTGCTGGTACCGTGAGCATTGATATACAGATTCTCGCCTGCCTTGAAACCGGCCTCATCAAGAGATGCTTTAATCGCATTGGCTGCCACCGAACCGTCGGGACGGGGTGCGGTGTAGTGATATGCATCACAAGTGTTTCCATAACCACACACCTCTGCAATGATGTTGGCTCCACGTTTCTTTGCGTGCTCATACTCCTCCAATACAAGGATTCCGGCTCCTTCGCCAATCACGAAACCATCTCTTCTCTTGTCAAACGGAATGGATGCTTTCTTGGGATCGGGATTGCGTGAGAGTGCTTTGCTGTTATTGAAACCACCTATTGCAATGGGATGGATAGACGCTTCGGCACCACCCGAGATAACGGCATCGGCATAGCCGTGTTTGATGGCGTGATAAGCCTCGCCTATTGAGTGGGTTCCTGTGGCGCAAGCTGTTACGACAGGCAGACAAGGACCCTCGGCCGAGAACTGAATGGCGATGTTTCCTGCTGCTATGTTGGCAATCATCATGGGGATGAAGAGAGGTGAGATGCGATTTACACCCTCCGAGAAGAGCTTCTGACTCTCTTTTTCGATGGTGGTCAAACCGCCGATACCTGAACCTACATATACGCCCAGTCTGCCCGGTTGGATATTCTCACCCGATTTCAGTCCACTCTGCTCCATTGCCTGACTTGCTGCTGCGAGAGCATACTGGCAATAGCGGTCACACTTGCGCATGATGGCAGGTGCTACATTGTACTGCTCGGGGTGGAACTCCTTGACCTGTCCGGCAATCTTAATCGGAAGGTTGAACTCTTCGTAACCGTCAATATAGTCGATTCCGCAAACTCCTTTGGTCAAATTACTCCAAAATTCGTCAACCGTGTTGCCGACCGGAGTGATGACTCCCATACCTGTGATAACAACTCTTTTGTTCATATCTTTCTCCAAAATTAATTTATTTATCCCATTTGATGAGGAGTGCTCCGGAGGTAAATCCGGCTCCGAAGGCACTCATAACCAACCAATCTCCACTCTCCAATCCGCCTGCACGGTTGAGCTCATCAAGTAAAATGGGTATGCTGGCCGATGAGGTGTTTCCATATTTGGCGATATTGCGCGGAAACTTACACTCATCCACTTTCATGTAGTGGTGTATGGCATCTATGATTCTTACATTGGCCTGATGTAAGAGATAGTATTTCACATTTTCTTTATCAATGTTACGACTGCGTAACAATGACTGAATGTCGTGAAGAGATGAAGATACGGCATATTTGAATACCTCCTGACCGTTCATTCTCAATGCTGTACACTCCTCTTCTCCCTGAAACGGTGTGGGCTGCAATGCACCACGATAGTACAATACTTCGGGTTTGCTGACAGTATTGGTTTTTATGGTGCACTCCTCACCGCCTTTTGAAACGACTACTGCTCCTGCTCCATCTCCAAAGAGAACGCATGTGCTGCGATCGTTCCAGTCGACCATTCGGGTCGGTTCTTCTGCGCAAACGATCAAAATATTCTCCGCCTTGCCACTTGACAGCAAACTGTCTGCCAGATCGAGTGCGAAGATGAATCCTGCACAAGCGGCATTTACATCCATGCAAGGACACTGCGTACCGATACCGCCCACGATAATGCTGCTCAATGTGGGAGCAAGCATCTCTTTGGCGGTATTGGAGCAGATGATATAGTTGATTTCGTTTGCGGTCACGCCTGCATTCTCAATCGCACTCTTTGCAGCCTCCACGGCCAAAGCTTCCAGACTCTCGCCCTCCGACATGATTTGACGTTGTTTGATGCCGGTTCTTTCGGTAATCCAACTGTCACTGGTGTCGAGGAACGTGGCCAACATGTCGTTGGTTATCGTTTTTTTGGGAGTGGCACTGCCTGTTCCGATGATTCTCATGATATGCGTTTGTGTTGAAGCGTGATTAATTGTGTGATTTTTTTACTTTATATTAGATGTGGTTCTCAACGTAGTCGATAACATCTTTTACAACAGAGATACCGGCAGCATCTTCGTCGGGAATTGAGATGTTGAACTCGTGCTCAATCTCCATGATCAACTCAACGGTGTCGAGAGAATCTGCGCCAAGGTCATTGGTGAAGCTGGCCTCGGGAGTAACCTGATCTTTTTCTACGTGAAGTTTATCCGAGATAATGTCGATAACTTTTACTTCAAGTTCTTTTCTTTCCATGATTTTTAAGTGTTTTATTAAGGTGAAACAATCGAATTGTCGTGTGATTTGTTTGACGGTGCAAAAGTATGGCAATCTTTTTCTCTTTTTGCATCAATCCCGCTTATAGTGGTCTAAAACGGGGTTTATGTGGTGAACGTCGTATTAAATGGGGTGAAATGATTGCCAATAAACATGAATTTTTTACCTTTGTAGCGACGGAAAACAAGAAAGGTCTATTATGAAAACGAAATATATACCCCGATATCTGTTTGAACGAAGTTATCTGTTGGGAACATTGCTTTTTGTGGTGTTGTTTTCGATAGTTTTCATGAATATCTACACACCGTTGTCGGTTACATCTTGGTTTGGTTTCGAGAACAAGGAACAGATGGTGTTGATGTTGTTGTTCTATCTGGTGGCTATACTGATTCTGTTGGTCAGCAAGTTGTTAATGGGCTATGTCAGTAAGAAAGTTCGTATATCGTATATACAATATATATTATGGAATGCGTCAGAACTGGTTTTGATATCGGCTCTGTATTCTATGATAACGACCGTCTTTGTCTTGACGGAGGAGTATTCGTTCGGAATGATCTTTCTCAAAGCATTGATGTGCCTGTTTTTGATATTGGCCATACCTTATTCTTTGGCTTTGATGTATGGTATCTACAACCATCAGCGCAAAATTTTGAAACGGCTTGGGTATCGTAGTTTCATTAGCAATGAGGTTACGGATGGAGTTGAGTATATCAATCTGACCGATAACAACGGCAATCTGAAACTCACGCTGAGCATGGATTCTCTCTACTATCTCGAATCGCAGGATAATTATGTGAATGTTTTTTATGAGAGTGGCGGAAAGATATGCCATTACATGTTGCGCTGTAAGATAAAGACTATTGAGGATAATTTTGGCGGTCGCCTGATTCGTTGCCACCGTAGTTATGTGGTCAATAAGTCTAAGATAAAATTGTTCAAGAACGAACGTAAGGGAATGTATTTGGAGCTGAAATACGATGGAATGAAGCATATTCCCGTGTCAAAGACCTATCAGGAGGCGGTGGTTGGTGCGATTTCCGAGGTGGAGTCGTTTGTGTAGATGGTTGAGTCGGATGTATATATAGAAATAGCCGGACCTTCAGGTCCGGCTATTCTTTTATTGTGCATGCACACTTATGCGGTCATAAAGGTTATGGCTGCGGCATTTTCTGCTTGTGCCATACGGATGTAAAGATTGGCAGATTGCTCGTCTGCTTTGTCGAGGAGCAGAAGGGCACCCATGACAATTCCTGCACCCATCTCCACCAAACGGCGGGCGTGACGATCGGTGAAAGCAGCACCTTGTTCTGCCGCCATGGTGCATGCCGAGGCAAACTGTTCGGTCATGACGGTCAGGCGACTTTTCTGTTCCGATGCGGGCAGTTGTTCCAGATATTTCTCAATCTTGTTCAACAAAGCTCCGTTGGTGACGTAGCGGATGGCTGCAACCACCTGCAACTGCGATGTCCCCTCATATATTGAGGTTACACGCGCATCTCTGTAAAGGCGTTCTACCGTGAAATCACGCATATAACCCGAACCGCCGTACACCTGCACAGCATCATAGGTGTTGCGGTTGCAGTATTCGCTGCTGGTGAGTTTCAATAGCGGTGTG
>JAGBHS010000031.1 GCA_017935385.1 Tidjanibacter sp. | reverse complement strand
GACTTTACGGCGTCGTTCTTTGCTCGTTCTCCGCATGGTTATAAGATCAGGCAGCATACGGGGTCGGCTTTGGATATTGCCCCTGCATTGAGTAAGAGTTTTGACCTGGTATTTATCGATGGCGACAAACGCGAATATCCCGATTATTATCGCATGTTGATGGGCGATGGTCGTTGGGCCGAGAGTGGTGCGTTGGTACATAGCGGCAGCTATATTCTGGCCGACAACATCTTGTGGTATGGGAAGGTGGTGGAGCCTGTCAAGTCGGGCGATGCGCAAACGAAGGCCATCTTGGAGTTCAACGAGATGGTGGCTGCCGACAAGAGGGTGGAGAATGTGATTGTCCCGCTGCGTGACGGCCTTAATCTTATCAGAGTCTTGTGAGTTTTTTCGGGAAAATAGACATTTGTGCAACCCAAAATCACGGGAAGTAGCAAGAGCCGTATTGATTTAATGATTGAAAAATATATGCGGGAAATTGTGCGATGTTGTTTTGTGACAGCATCGCATGTTTTTTATTGTCTGTTTTGAACGGAAAGAGACAGATAATTTGTATCTTTACGCGCTTTTATGAATATTAATGAATAATCATAACTAGATATGAAAAAAATATTAGGATTTTTAATCACTGTATGGGCACTGATCGCATCATCGGTTGCGATTGGACAAGAGGTTAAGTGGAGCTCTTCGGTGGCCAATGTGGAGGGTGATTTGTATAACATTACCTTCACAGCCGATATCCCTATGGGATGGCACATGTATGAGATGGGCGAAATGGGCGGTTACAATCCGACCCGTTTTACCATTGCCGCAAATGATGATGTGGAGCTGGTCGGGGAGATGAAGCAGATGGGAGAACCTGTGCGCAAATTCGATCAGGTTATGGGAATGGAACTCGGCTATTTCGAGGGTAAGGCCGATTTTACTCAGCAGGTGCGCCTGCTGGCCGAGTCGGCTGTGTTGGAGGTGAATGTGGAGAGCATGATTTGCAGCGATCAGGCATGCATGCCTCCCACCGATGTCGATTTGACGATTACTATTCCGAGTGATGCCGTTGTTGCTGATAGTGCTGAGGTTAAGAGTACGGATGCGGCGCAGGGAGGCTCGTTGTGGCTGATGATTATTGAGGCAATTATCTGGGGCTTTGCGGCTCTGCTGACACCGTGTGTGTTCCCGATGGTGCCTATGACGGTGTCGTTCTTCCTGAAAGGCAGCGAGAATAAAACACAGGGCCGATTCCGTGCGTTGATGTACGGATTGTTCATCGTGTTGCTCTATACGATACCCATTACGGTAATCATTATGTTGACCAAAATTATCGGTGGAGATGCCGTTACGGCAAACATCTTCAACTGGTTGGCAACACATTGGATTCCCAACTTGCTGTTCTTTACGGTGTTTATGGTGTTTGCCGCATCGTTCTTCGGTGCATTTGAGATTGTTATGCCGAGCAAATTGGTGAACGATTCGGATACCAAGTCATCGGGCAAAGGATTGGGCGGAATCTTCTTCATGGCCTTCACTTTGGTGCTTGTTTCATTCTCATGCACAGGTCCTATCGTTGGAACGGTACTCATCAAATCTATTTCGGGCGAGATTTGGGCGCCTATTATCACAATGTTGGCGTTCTCGTTGGCTTTTGCATTGCCGTTCACGTTGTTCGCCTTGTTCCCCTCGTGGCTCAAAAAATTGCCTAAGAGTGGTGGTTGGCTCAACTCGGTGAAGGTGGTTATCGGTTTTGTGGAGTTGGCTTTGGGTTTGAAATTCCTCTCGGTTGCCGACCAGACCTACCACTGGGGATTGCTTGACCGCGAGGTCTATCTGGCTTTGTGGATTGTGATTTTCACCATGTTGGGCTTCTATCTGTTGGGTAAATTGAAATTCAAACACGATAGCGAGGTGAAATACGTTTCTGTGACCCGCCTGTCGTTGGCGATAATAGTTTTCGCATTCGTGGTGTATATGATTCCCGGAATGTGGGGTGCGCCGTTGAAAGCGTTGTCGGGTTATCTGCCTCCCATGCATACACAGGATTTCATTGTTGGAGCTACTGCTTCGGTCGATGGTGTTGCTGTTGAGCAGGGAGAGGAGAGAAAAGATGTTTCGGGCGTGCGCTATGGCGATAAATTGTCATTGCCGTATGACCTTGATGGTTTCTTCCACTTGGGCGATGCCGAGAAATATGCTGCCGAGGTAGACAAACCGTTGTTTATCGATTTTACGGGTCACGGATGTGTAAATTGTCGTGAAATGGAGTCTCGCGTATGGTCCGATCCGCGAGTGTTGGACATTCTGCGTAACGATTATGTTATAGTGGCTCTCTATTCAGATGACCGCATGCAGGTTGATGAGGCCGATTGGGTGACCACCGATGCGGGTAAGGTGTTGAAAACGCTTGGAAAAATAAACTCTCACTTTGCTCTTACGCAGTATGGTGTCAATGCCCAGCCCTATTATGTGTTGCAGGGCAGCGATGGAGAGGTGCTTGTTGAGCCGAGAGGTTACGATCTTGACGTGGAGGGATTTGTGAAATTCTTGCAGAGTGGCGTTGAGGCTTATAAGAATTCCAAGAAATAATAGGAATTAGAGATCTATGGGATACGATGATTTTATATTGACCGTCAATTCGTCCAGCATCATCATATTATTAGGGATGGCCGCTGTACTGCTTGCCGCTACCCGTTTTCGTGGAGAGAGCGGATATGCGGCTGCCATTATTGTGCTACCCAATGTCCCCGTCTATATATACAATATGAGCCGAATGTTGGGATGGCACAACTTGACTCTTTTTATG
>JAGBHS010000030.1 GCA_017935385.1 Tidjanibacter sp. | reverse complement strand
TCAATGAGAGCCGTGTAACGCCCGGAACGGTAACGGCAGTTCCACAGCCATACGCATCGGCACAACCTCCGGTAGAAATTCCTGTAACAGTTCCCGTAACGGAAGCGGCAGCAGAGCCTGCATCTGAACCGCTTGCAGAGAGCGAGTCGGCTCCTGCTCCTGCTCCTGCTCCTGCTGAGGAGAGCGTAAAACCCCGCTTCTGCTCGGAATGCGGCACACCGTTAAAGGCAGGAATGGCATTTTGCGGTAATTGCGGAAAGAAATCGACTTGATTGTATTAAGTGTTCGTAATAAATCCCCGAGTGTTCTAAACTCGGGGATTTATGTATTTGTGGCATTCAGAGTAATCCTGCCTCGTATAGAATGATGATTTGTTCTATTAGTGCATCCTCATTTTCCGGATCATACCCTTGTTTCAGATTGGCCTTAAATACGCGGGCGACGGTGTTCCAGAATTTTGCAGAGAACGAACCTCGATACTCGTCCACGAGATTATAAGCCGTGTATGACGTTTCGCGATCGATGAGCTTGATGAGAATCTTGCCTTGCGAACGTGTCATCTTCAAGAGTACGGGAGTGTATTTCTTGACGATGGTTTTTTCAAGATTTTTTGATATCTCGTCTTTTTTACGATTGCTACCGGCATTTTCGTATGCCATATTCAGCGAGTCGAGATACATGCGGGCCTCCTTGGCATAGGGATAGACCTTTTTGACATTATTCACCAGTCGCTGATATTGTCGCATGTCTTTCGGCTTTGTGAAGGCATAAATAGGCAAGATGTTTACCTTTTGGATGGTGTCGCCGTCTTCCACCTCAATGCCGCTGATGACTCCACCACGTATCGACCATTTCGGGCGTTCCTGTCCCATGACCATAGTTGTGGCCATGGTCAGAAGAAGGAGTATGAAGAGAAATCTGTTGCGTATCATTTTGTTCGAGGTGTCTGAATGTAAAAATAGAGAAATATTCTCATATATACAACGTTTTGAAAGGCGACTTTATTTCTTGAAAAAATCAATTGGGATATAAAACGAAAAGAAATTGCTGAAATTATGGAAAATTATTTATATTTTTGGGTCGCAAAAAATAATGAACAATTTTTTGCAGTTATTTAGCAAACAAAGAATGGTTTATTAAATATAACACAACTAAGATTTTAACTATGAAACAGGCAATTGCAATTCTTACAGGTGGCGGTCCTGCTCCGGGTATGAATACCGTGGTAGGTTCTGTTGCAAAGACATTCCTTACAAAGGGTTATCGTGTTATCGGTTTGCACGAGGGTTACAGCGGTTTGTTCAAAGAGAATCCCCGTCAGGAGGATATCGATTACAAATTGGCTGATGATATTTTCAATCGTGGCGGTTCTTACTTGCAGATGAGTCGTTTCAAACCTACCGATAAGAATTTCGAGGAGGATTTCAATCTCAAATTCTTCACCGAGAACAACATTAAATTGTTGGTGACCGTAGGTGGTGACGATACAGCATCTACTGCTAACCGTATTGCTAAATTCTTGGAGGCAAAACAGTATCCTATTTCAAATATTCACGTTCCCAAGACTATTGATAACGACCTTCCGTTGCCCGATGGTGCTCCTACGTTCGGTTATCAGTCTGCAAAGGATAAGGGGGCTGTGATTGCACGTGCCGTATATTGCGATGCTCGCACCAGCGGTAACTGGTTTGTAGTTGCAGCTATGGGTCGTTCGGCAGGTCACCTTGCATTCGGTATTGGTGCAGCTTGCCACTATCCCATGATTGTTATCCCCGAGATGTTCAACAAGACCGAGATTACGGTTGATAAGATTGTGAATCTTGTTGTTTCGTCTATCATCAAACGCAAGTTGATGGGTATGGATTACGGTGCTGCTGTTATTTCAGAGGGCGTATTCCACGAGTTGAGTGACGAGGAGATCAAGAACGCTGGTATTAACTTCACTTATGACGAGCACGGACATCCCGAGTTGGGTAAGGTTTCGAAGGCTCATGTATTCAATGAGATGTTGGAGAAACGCGTTAAGGCTCTCGGATTGAAGGTTAAATCTCGTCCCGTAGAGATTGGTTACGAGGTTCGTTGCCAGGATCCTATCGGTTACGATTTGGTTTATTGCTCACAGTTGGGTATGGGCGTTTACAAATTGTTCAGCGAGGGTAAGACCGGTTGCATGGTGTTCGTGAACCAGTCTGGTGAGGTTAAGCCTCTCTACCTGAAAGACTTGCAGGATCCCGTTAGTGGTAAGATTCCACCCCGTTTGGTTGATGCAAACGGCGACAAATTCCAGGGCGTTGTTCGCAACTTGTTGAACTACATCACTCCTGAGGATTATGAGGCTGCAAAAGCATATGTTGCTAATCCCGAGGACTTCGATTTCTACAAGATTCTCAACTGGTAACAGGATTCTTTCCTGTAAGGGAATTATATAAAAAAGGCTCGGCATTGTGTGTCGAGCCTTTTTTGTTGCAAATTTTAGTTTTTGTATGCGGGATCGAGCGGGAAGACGTAGAATTGTCTGTTGGGCTTGAAATCCAACATCCATTGATCCACAATTACATGATCGTCGAGGGCGGTGATTGTCAGCGTATGATGGCCTTTGGTCAGTGTATGGCGAGTCTCTTCGCGTGCCTGACCTCGGAGAACATTCTGTTTCCAGTTGTCGGTGCGCAGAATGAACTCCTCCATGAACGAACACACAATCGGCTCCTGACCGTCAATGCTTACACTGAATCGAAGATCGCCCTTGTTGCTCGGATGAACGGGAATTACTGCCGTACGGAGTATTGCGTCACCATCGGCGGGCGAGTCAAATTCAAACGTGATGGACTTGCCTTTCGGAAGAGATACCGCATTCATGCTGTGGCCGAGAGATTGAATGGTGTAGACACCTTCGTCGGCACGGGTATATTCGCAGGCGTTTTTAGCCACATAACTGCCGTCAGCCACCTCTTTCAGTGATTTCACTTCGATATCGGTCGCATCTTTGTATTGAGCCACCTCTTTTTCGGTCAAGCCGATGGGGAGGGTGGGCGGATAGAATACAAAAAGATCGCGCGGATTCATGCTCATCGAGTAACGCCATTTGCCATCAAGACGATTGTTGTAGTAGTCCGTAAGATTGCGTATTTCGGTGTATGCCGCCGAACTTTTTGCACAAGCTGTCATTACCGCATCCTGCAATGTGTAGCGCGTGGCGCGCGTGGCTCCCGAGGCCAACGAACGAGCGCGTTGAGCTTCAAGTATCTTTGTGCTCATTGCGGCCGCACTGAATACGGGATATTTGACGAACGAGAAGAAGGTCTCTTTGCGTTCTTGCGGGATGAGCTTCTCGGCCTCGGCAACAACTGATTTTATGGCACGATAGTCGCTGAGATAACGGTCCAACTCTCCTCCAAACTCGTTCAGGCTGAAATCGGTCTCGGCAATGGGCGACCAGCCTCGGGTGACTTTTATTCCGCCACGATTCATGTTTCCGACCTCTACCTGGCTCCAACCCATGTGTTCGGGCTTGCGTATGCCGCACAAACGATAGAAGTCCAACATGGCGGGCAACAGTTTCTCGCCGGCCTCTTCGCCGAACTCGCGACACAGCCATTGTGAGAGATGGTCTTGCAATGTGGAGTGAGATACCGAATTGATGTTCCAGGCCATATCAAGGAATAGTTCCAGATCGTATGCTGCGGGTTTCGGGTCGTGAACATTGGCTATCCACAATTTGCGTGCGTTCTTGTCGTATGCATTTTTCATCTCGCTGTAAATCAGACCGGGTTGGGTGGTGGTGAGCCACAAGTAGTCGTGAGGACGTCCCCAGTAGCTGAGGTGATAATATACACCGCCGCCGCCCGAACGTTTCTGCTGTTCTTCGTCGCTGAGGCGGGTAATATAGCCGTAGTTGTCGTCGCACCACACCAAGGTTACGTCTTCCGGTATTTCAACACCGTTTTCCATGATCTGCAACACCTCTTTGTACGGCACAAAGGTTTGCGGTATCTGGCTCAAATCTTCGTTCACATACTCTTTGAGCAACTCTCTTTGGTCAAGTATCACCTGTTGCAGTGCTTCGGTTCTCTCTTCAAGTGTGTTTACTCCTTCCATGTAGCTGTCATGAATGCCGCGCATGCCGAGAGTATACATGTTTTCATATTGTCCGGCCTCTTTCAGGCGTTCAATCCAATAGTTCTGTACACCCTCTTTGTTGGAGATGTAGTTGTAGGCACCACGTTCTTTTATGTTCCATTCGCCCACATTGTTGCGCATCAACGGCTCGCAATGCGATGTGCCGATTACGATACCCAGCGAGTCGGCCGTCTCTTTCAGTCCCTCCACGAAGTAGAACGGAACGGTGGAATCATGCATACCCGGCCAGATTATGTTGGCGCGCAGACGGAGCAGAAGCTTAAAAATCTCTTTATAGGTTTTTACTCCTATCTCGCCCGGAGTGTCTGACGGTTCGAAATTGCGGAAACTCCACGGTTGTGTGGACCAATCCTCGTCATTTATGAATATGCCACGAAATTCTACCGAAGGGCTTTGGAACGTGCTGAATTTGTTGTCTACCGTCAGCCGGTCCTTTCGGATGGGCGTGCTGTCGCCCCACCATACCCACGGCGAAACTCCTGCCATGCGCGAGAGTTCCAGAACTCCATACGCCGTGCCGCGGGCATCGCTGCCGACAACCAAAAGTTTGTTTCCTTTCACGCCGATGAAGAATGCATCTTTGCTCTTTTTTAATTTGTCGACGGGGACACCTGCCGAGGCCAGACGACGAGCCTGTTCGGGCGCTTTGTCAAGTTGGGTGATCTGGATGACGGCTTTGTTGGCTGCCACCTCTTGCGGAGCCATACCGGTTACGGCTGTCAAATCCTCGCCAAACATTTTCAAAGCCTCATTAACCACCGATGCGGGCGATTCTGTAATGGAGTAGGCGATAGGTTGCTTGCCGTCAAACCACACAAAATCCTTTGCCGACAAGCCATGCATGAATGTCGTAGCAATAATTATGAGTAAAAATTTTTTCATAGATAAGATGGTAGCTTGGTTATTGAATTAAAAAAGGGCGGCACATTGGTCACCCTTTCTAAGTTTTCAATTGTCAAAATCAGATTCTGATTTTTGCGATAAGTTTGCGAATAGTTCCTTTTCCTACCAGCGGAGCATGACCGTCCTCGGGATAGAGGATGGCAAAGTCGCCGAACTGTTTGAGGGGAACATAAATTTCAGACTCCTCATCCGAGAATGCGATATCTTTCTCTGCATTGTAGGGCTCGGGATAACTTGACATGCGATCCTCTGCTTTCCAACCGATATACTCTTCGCCCTCCATCAGAATCTGGATGTCGATATAATCCTTGTGAATTTCGAGTTTGCCTTTCTCCTTGGCCTCTTTGGTTACCACGTTGATGAATACATTGTCACCGTCAAGAATGATTTTGCCATCTTCTGCTTTTAACATATCGTGACTTTTGATGTAGTCGAAAACCATTTTGAAGCCGGGGTGCATACCCTCGAACTTGTCGCTGTATTTAAGATTTGAAAGAATCATAATGTTGTTTAGTTAGTTTGTTAAAAATGATTATTAGCAAATATACAATATTTTTCCAATAATAACAAATGGTGCGGCGACATATGTCTGATGTTTGTTGTTTTGATAAAATTTTGTATTTTTACGAAAATCAATGTTTTAACCCAATAAATATTATTCTATGAGATTAAGATTGTTTGTTGTCGCTTTATTTTTGGCTGTGATTACTACTATGACAGCTTGCAAAGAATCCTCCCGCGTTGTGGTGTTTGATAGCTCTACGGAGGCTACAACTGCCGACACGAAATACGGTAAGGTGGCGGGATTTATTGATCACGGTGTTTATACCTACAAGGGAATACCTTATGCAGAGGCCTCTCGTTTTGAGGCTCCTCATGCTCCTGCCGCGTGGACTAATATACGTTCTTCAAGACATTGGGGGCCGGTTTGCCCCCAGGCACCCAATACGGGATGGCGTAATGATCAAGGTGCTTTCTTCTATCAGTGGAATGACGGTTTCCAGAGAGAGGACTGCCTGCGCCTCAATGTGTGGACAAAAGGTTTGAATGACGGCAAGAAACGTCCTGTTTTGGTTTGGTTCCATGGAGGTGGTTTCACGTCGGGTTCGGGACAGGAACACCCCGGATACAATGGCCGCAATCTGGCCGATAAGGGCGATGTGGTAGTGGTTACCATAAATCATCGTCTTAATGTTCTGGGTCATCTCGACTTGTCCGATTTCGGAGATAAATATAAATATTCGGGAAATGTCGGTCTGCTGGATATTGTCAGTTCATTGGAGTGGGTGCGAGATAATATTGCCTACTTTGGAGGCGATCCCGACAATGTGACCATTTTCGGCCAGTCGGGTGGTGGCGCAAAGGTGACCTCCATGTTGAGCATGCCCTCGGCTCAGGGACTTTTCCATCGTGCCATGGTGATGAGTGGTTCGGGAGCCAGAGGTGCTAACAAAGATGCAGCCCGTGAGGTGGGACGCAGAACTGCCGAGTTGTTGGGCTTGAATAAGAATAATATTGATGAGATTCAGTCGGTGCCGTATGAGCAGTTGTTGGCAGCGGGAAATCAGGCAGTCAGAGAGGTGTCACAGAAATATGCGGCCAACAATCAGCGTGGATTCTCTTGGGGGCCCGTTATCGGCGGCGAGGAGTTGCCTGCATTCTTTGATGAGGGTGCGGAGTTGCTGGCAAAAGATGTGCCTTTGATGATTGGTTGCACGCTGAATGAGTTTGTGGCAAGCAACAAGCCGAAGAGCGCGACAACATGGGACGAGGCCAAGGCGGAGTTGAGAGAGAGCATGGGGCCGAAGGCCGATAAATATGTTGATGAATTCAGAAAGGCCTATCCCAATGATCCTGTGG
>JAGBHS010000029.1 GCA_017935385.1 Tidjanibacter sp. | reverse complement strand
TTTCTTTTTTGCTGTCGGGACTCCACATCAATCGGCGGATATAGGTGTCGTTCCCTTTGGTCAGCTGAACGGGTTCTCCGTCAACTGGCTGCAACCAAATTTCGCACTCGCCCGTACGGTCGCTGATATAGGCGATATACTTGCCATCGGGACTCCAATCGGCCGAGCGGTCATTGGCGCCCGACGAACGGGTAATATTACGTGTCACACCCTTATCGGCCGGCACATTAAACACCTCACCGCGAGCCGTCACTGCCAATCTCGTTCCGTCGGGCGACACGCTTGCTGCCGAGATATTTCCTGCCACACTCTTCACATCGATACGTGCAACGGGGTTCTCACCTGCCAAAGTAATGGATATCTTTGTACTCTGTCTGGTCTTGGGGTCGAATTTGAAAAGAAAACCGCCCTTCTCAAACACGATGATATTTCCGTCCGTACTGGGGAATTTGATGTCGTAATCCTTGAAATTGGTAACCTTTTCGGTCTGTTTGGTCTGTGTGTTATACACAAACAGGTTCATCACCATATCGCGGTCACTGATAAAGAAGATCTCTTCACCAATCCACATCGGGAAGATATCCTGCGAAACATTGTTGGTCACATTCTCCACTTTTCCTGCCTGCGGATCGTAAATCCACACGTCATCAGCCATTCCGCCCTTATAGTATTTCCAGGTGCGGAACTCGCGCATCACACGGTTATATGCCAACTTCGTTCCGTCGGGAGAGTAGCTGCAAAAACCACCCTCGGGCAACGGCAACTGCGCCGACATGCCACCCTCTTTTGAGATGCTCCACAGCTTGCCGCTGAAACCATCGCTGATGCGGTTGCGATAGATTATATTTTTTCCGTCACGGGTCCATGCGGTGACAATATTGTTGGGACCCATACGGTCGCCCAAATCGTCACGACTATTGGTTGCAGTATAGGTCAGACGTTCGGGCTCACCACCGTTGCGCGGAATAAGATACACCTCCGTATTTCCGTCATACTGACCGGTAAAAGCAATAGACTCGCCATCGGGAGAGTAGCGTGCAAACATCTCGTAGCCCACATGCGAAGTCAAGCGCTGAGCCTCGCCACCGGCCAAAGGCGCACGATACAAATCGCCCGCATAAGAGAACACCACGTCTTGTCCGTTGGTTGACGGGAAACGCAACAGACGTGCCTCATCGGCTTGTGTGACCGTAGTCACTCCTGCCAAAAGCAGGACAGTCAAAAAAATCTTTTTCATATACCAATTCTTTTAAGTTTGTTTTCTTACCTAATAACGCAAATTTACGGATTTATTTGATTATTCGTTGCGCTTGGCGCTATTTTAGTCGCCCACAAAAGAATTTAATCAAGCGAGTCGAATAATTATTACCTTTGTACAGACAAAATCAGGTTCAAAAAAACTACGACACTTATGACTAACCCTTTTATCAGTATATGGATAATTATTAGAGCTCTTTTTGTGAAGGTTGATGCAAAACAATGGCAAATCTTTGCTTTGGGTGCAGGTCTGCTGTATTTGGTATATCTGTTATGCTGCATACATCAGATAAACGAATATGAAGAATCCTACCAACTGACCGAGATTGGCGGAAAGGTTGAGAATGGTTCCTCCTCCATTCTTGTTAATGTAAATCACGGACTGCTCTCCGGTCATGAGCAGAAAGGCGGAGTGGATATCTCCATAAACGGAGTTGTTGATACGATTAACACAAAACGCTATGCCGAGCAGAGAGGTGACTTGATTCAATCTGCGCATATGGCCAATGGACATAACTTTGCCTTTGAACACATTCGTGTTGATTCGTTGTTAAGTTCAACTCTTCCGGACTCCATCTACTATAACCTGACAAACATGTACACTCTGACAGCAACAGCCTCTTGTCATTCTCGAAACAGACAGTCCGGCCCGACCACACCAGAAACCCCATATACCTTTGAGAATGACGAACTTTTTTATAACATAGGGCGACAACTCAAACAAGAGAGATTACATCCGTTTGATTATTTGGCGGCTGTTCAGTATGCCATTGCTACGGGTTATGCACACTCTCATGACGAGATTCAACTATCCGGAATTTGGCGTATGCCCGTACTCCACGATTTTCCACGTATATTTTCTCCGTGGGACATTTCGCAAAAGAGGTATAAATTCCAATATACGACATGGCCGATCGAGGGAAAACGAAACGAATTGATGCCTCTGGAAAGATTGGAATTCGATTTTCAAGGACCGGTAGAGTTGTCCGCCATGTACCCCGAACCCGACATCGTCACCTTCTCGGGTATGGTGTTTACCGACCCCGCAAAACTGCGTCAGATTATGGATGATGGTTTGGCCTATTATGCAAAATTCCCTCAACTGGAAAGTTTACAGAGCATAAGGATATTTTTCCTCACCACCTTCATTTCTCTGTTCTTCACTCTGTTATGCACCGTCACATATCGTATAATACGCAATAAGGTCCAAAAGATCGTCAGAAAAAAGCGATCATTGAACAAACAAACGGAATAGGCCGTATATTTGAGGCGCAATTTGGTAATAAAACAAAACCACATGAAAGAGATATACTTTGCGGGCGGATGTTTTTGGGGCACACAACACCTGCTCAAACAGATAAAAGGCGTCTGCGCCACCGAGGCCGGTTATGCCAACGGCAATACCCCCAACCCCACTTACAAGGAGGTTTACACCGATTCGACGGGATATGCCGAGACGGTAAGAGTGGTGTACGACCCGAACGAGTTGGAATTGGAACTGCTCGTTGAATTGTATTTCAGTTCCATTGACCCCACATCACTCAACAAACAAGGCGGCGACATCGGCACCCGTTACCGTACGGGCATATACTACACCGACGGGCAAGATCTGCCGACCATCCAGCAGGTTTATGACCGCGTGGCAGCACAACACT
Source organism: Tidjanibacter sp. (assembly GCA_017935385.1). Lineage (GTDB taxonomy): Bacteria > Bacteroidota > Bacteroidia > Bacteroidales > Rikenellaceae > Tidjanibacter. The sequence goes on along the minus strand of JAGBHS010000029.1, from coordinate 1,372 downwards.
CCGAGCCTCTGGCAGTGGAGTTGGAACCGCTAAAAAATTTCTTCCCAGCCGAGGAGTATCATCAAGACTATCTGGACAAGAATCCGACCGGCTACTGCCACATTCCCTACGCACTGATAGAACTGGCTCGCAAAGCAAACCGATAAAAAACAAACAGATGAGCAACAAACAGACAACCGAGAAACTCTGGAACGGCAACTACACAAGAGTGTGGACGGCAAATTTCCTGCTCTATTTCTCGTTCATGTTGCTGACCCCACTCTTTCCGCTATATTTGAGTGAGACGTTCGATGCCGACAAACAGATGATTGGTATCGTACTATCGGGCTATACCCTCACGGCACTATTGGTGCGTCCGTTCAGCGGTTACCTGGTAGACAGTTTCCCGCGCCGAACGGTATTGCTGACAAGTTTCTTTGTCTTTTTCCTGCTTTTCATAGGTTATCCGCTGGCGGGCTCGTTGTTGCTGTTCACCATCATCCGCACACTGCATGGCGCACCGTTCGGCATGGCAACAGTATCGAACAGTACGGTGGCCATCGACGTATTGCCTTCCTCGCGACGTGCCGAAGGAATCGGCTACTACGGCCTGAGCAACAATCTGGCAACGGCCATCAGCCCCACCATAGCCCTCTTGATATACGGCATGACGAATAGTTACACCCTGCTCTTCATTGTGGCGATAGTGGTGTCGGGACTCGCCTTCTTCTGCAACTACACGCTGAAACTCAAAACACGCCCCCAAACACAACGCCCACCCTTATCTCTCGACCGTTTCCTGCTGCTCAAAGCGTGGCGACAAGGTTTGAGCATCATGTGTTTCAGTTTCTCCTACGGTATAATCTCCACCTACATAGCCATCTACGGCAAAGAGGAGCTGGGCATCACAGGCGGAACGGGACTTTTCTTCCTGTTGCTCTCCTCGGGACTTATCATTTCACGTCTGATGGGTAGTCGCACCCTGCGTCAGGGCAAAATAGTAGGTAACGCCTCCACCGGTGTCATGATTTCGCTGTTGGGTTATCTGATATTTGCCGCCCTGCACAACCGATTAGGTTATTATGGGGCAGCTCTGGTCATCGGTCTGGGTAACGGACTCATGTTCCCCGCCTTCCAGACAATGTTTCTCAATCTCGCCCCCAACGAACAACGCGGTACAGCCAACTCCACCCTCTTCGTGTCATGGGATACGGGAGTGGGTCTGGGAGTCCTGTTGGGCGGAATGGTTGCCGAACACTTCGGTTTTCATGCGGCATTCTGGGTAATGTGGATCGCGAATGCACTTGGAGTGGTCAATTACTTCACCCTCGCAAAACGCCCTTTCCTGCGATACAATGTGCGCTGAAATCAGGCCTGAGACACTCCTAAACAC
>JAGBHS010000028.1 GCA_017935385.1 Tidjanibacter sp. | reverse complement strand
GAATTCTTCGGGATCCATGTAAACGACACATTTGTCGATGGGTTTCTCGACCATGATGAAGTTTACCTCCAATGACAACTCGGCTGCTTTCTTGAAGCACTCGATGTCATCACCGATGAACAGACCCTTGACAACGAGTTTATCGTTCTCGTCCTTGCCGATTACGGTCTGGATGTAGAGAATGGGCAGATCCTTGATGAAGTGCTGAACGGCATACTCCATAACATCTCTTACGGGACTCATTGCGCGACCCATGATGCGTTCCATTCCGTACGTTGCACCGATATAGTGGCTCTTGTTGATACCTTCCGAACCTCCCGTACCTACGAAGATGTTCTTCGTGTAGTTTGCCATGCCGATAACCTCGTGGGGTACAACCTGTCCCGGAGAAACGATAAGGTCAATGCTCGGATCCAGCAACAATTTGTTTACCTGTGCAGGCCATGCATAATTCAAGCGGCCTTCCGATACTTTATTTACATACTCTGCCGGTACCTCGCCAACCGTAACGACATCGTTGCGCCAGTCGTGTACTCTGAACAACTCTTTGGGAACGCTGCCGAACATTCTGCTCAACTGCTCGTCGGTCATCGGCGAATGGGTTCCCAATGCGGGCATTACGTCGGTCAGTTTATCTCCGTAGTACTGATAAACCATCTCGGTGATGGGGCCTGCAAATGAGTTGAAACGTGTGAAATCGGGCGGCAATGCGATGACGCGGTTTTTCTGACCCAATTTGTCAAACACGTCATTCAATATCTCCTTAATCTCGGCGGGGGAGATACTGTCGTTTTTTGAACCTCTGCTATAATATAACATTTTTCTCTTTTTTTATTCTTTAACTTAATAATACTAAGAGGGTTTTGTGAGCCCCCTTAGTATTAATGTCTTTTGTTCCGAAAGGATTTGTTAACGTTTTACGCGTGCATTACCCTGCCAGATGCTCCAAATCTGCTCCTCGTCAGCAGGCTGAGCATAGTCGGTGAGGAATGTGGTTGCCAAAGCACCGCTTGCCCATCCGAACTGAACGCATTTCTCGCCTTCCCAGCCTTTCAAAATACCGTAAAGCAAACCACCTACGAAACCGTCACCGCCACCGATACGATCCAATACATGAATCTCTTTCGGCATGATTACGTGCCAGTTGTCCTCTTCGAGCATGATGGCACCCCAGTTGTGGCTGTTGGTGTTGTTTACCTCACGCAGAGTGGTAGCGAATACCTGTGCGTTGGGATAGCTTGCTTTAACGCGTTTGATCATCTCCTTGAAACCGTCGATCTTAGCTGCGATGTCTTTTCCGCCTGCCTCGGGACCTTCGATGTTCAGGCACAGCTGGAAGTCCTCCTCGTTACCGATAAGGATGTCGGCCACGCTTGCAATCTCAGAGAAGATGGCGTGCAACTCCTCTTCGCGACCTTTCCAGAACGAAGCGCGATAGTTGAGGTCGAATGAAATGCGGGTGCCGTATTTCTTGGCAGCGCGAGCCAATTCGAGGCAGAATTTGCTGGTTTCGGGGCTCAATGCGCCTACCAAACCCGACAAGTGAACAATCTGAACACCCTCCTCGCCGAAGATACGATCCAGATCGAAATCATTAACATTCAGAGTGCGACCAACCTCACCGCTACGGTCGTTCCATACGCGAGGACCGCGTGAACCGTAACCGCTGTCGGCAATGTTAATCTGGTGGCGATAGCCCCAAGGACCACCCTGCTCAACCTCTACACCTTCGTAATCCATGTGGCGGCTGCGGAGGTTGGCTTTGATGAAGTGTGCGAACGGACTGCCCTTAACGAATGTGGTCAGAACTTTTACGGGAAGGCCAAGATAAGAGGCGATGCTTGCCACGTTGGTCTCGGCGCTGGTTGCCTGCAAAGTGAACAGGTCGCTGCTGTGAACCGGCTGACCGTTCTGGGGAGTGATACGCAGACCCATGCTGGTGGGAACTACCAATGCATACTTGCAATTTTCTTTCAGTTTGATGTTCATGATTCTTTTTATTTAATAGTTAATATATGTTTAGTAATTAGTTTTCGGTGAATGCAAAATTCTTACAAATATAACCAAATGTTTCTATAAATCCAAAACATTCTCGTCAAATAAGAACGACAAAAAACAGTCCCAAGTTGTTTTTCGGGACTGTTTTAATCTTGTTCGGTTTTTTGTTGTTGTGGCCGAGGATTTTTGAGTAGAGTTTCTCGGGCAATGTCTACTGCTCTTTTTCACTCAATTCCAACCAACGCAACTCTTTTTCTTCCAGTAACTCCATGATTTCCGAGACTCTTATTGAATTCTCGGTCAGTGTTTTGTTGTCGAGTGTGCCGCTATTCAAAGCCTCTTCCAGGGTTCTTTTCTCGGTGTTGAGCTGTTCCATCTCTGTTTCCAGATTCTCCAACTCTTTTTTCTCTTTGAAGGTCAGCTTCTGAGGGCGATCGGTGGTTTTGCGCGGTTGTTTGGGGGTTGCGGCTTGTTTTGTCGCTGCTGCGGCTCTCTCTTCGGCCTCCATCTCCTTTTTCAACGTGCGCCACTCGATGTATTGACTGTAAGAGCCCGGGAAATCTTTTATCTTTCCGTTGCCCTCGAATACCAGCAGATGGTCGGCCACCTTGTCCATGAAATAGCGGTCGTGTGACACCACTATCAGGCACCCGTTATAGCCGGCCAGATACTCTTCCAGGACCTGCAAAGTCATGATGTCGAGGTCGTTGGTGGGCTCGTCAAGAATCAGGAAGTTGGGGTTTTGCATCAGTATGGTGCAGAGATACAGACGTCGTTTCTCGCCACCGCTCAGTTTGCTTACGAATTTTTGTTGTGTGGCGGGCGGGAAGAGAAAATATTGCAAAAATTGTGATGCCGATTTGCTGCGACCGTCGTTGAGGATTATGTGCTCGGCGATGTCGCTTACCACATCAATCACCTTGGCGTTCTCGTCGAACGTGATGCCTTGTTGGGAGTAATAACCGAAACGAACTGTCGTGCCCAAATCTATCTCTCCTCCGTCAGGTTGTTCTTCGCCCATCAACATTCGCAGAAAAGTCGATTTGCCTGCGCCGTTTTCGCCTGCAATGCCGAGTTTCTCGTAACGGTTGAAGGTGTAGTTGAAATCGCGAAGAATGGTGTAGTCGCCATAAAACTTATCCAAATGGCGCACCTCAAAAATCTTCTTTCCTATGTAAGCAGCCTTGACGTCAAGCTGTACGGAGCCTTCGTCGCGACGGGTGCGGATACGTTGCTCCAATTCATAGAAAGCATCCTTGCGTGAACGGGCTTTCGTGGCGCGAGCCTGCGGTTGGCGCCGCATCCAGTCCAACTCCCGACGATAGAGGTTGCGGTCGCTTTCAAGTTGTGAGGCAGCCGCATCAAGGCGTTCCTGACGCTTTTCGAGATAATAGGAGTAGTTGCCCGAGTAGGAGTAGGCGCGACAATCGTCTATTTCCACTATGCGGTTGCAGACACGATCCAGCAGATAGCGGTCGTGGGTCACCATCAGCAGTGTCAGACGGCTGTTGGTGAGATATTCTTCGAGCCAAAGTGTAATCTCCATGTCGAGGTGGTTGGTGGGCTCGTCAAGAATCAATAAGTCGGGTTCGTTGATGAGAGCCTCGGCAAGGGCTACGCGTTTTACCTGTCCGCCCGAAAGTTCTTCAAGGGGCTGGTTAAAATCCTCTATATGAAGTTGGGAAAGAATCTGTTTGGCTTTTGACTCAAAATCCCATCCGCCACTTGCATCCATGTGATTCATGGCTGTTTGCATACGTTCGGGATTGTTGTCGGCCACGGCGGATTCGTATTCGCGGATGGCACGCAGGGCAGGGGAGTCCCCCGAGAAGCAAGCCTCCAAAACGGTGGTGCCGGCAGGGTAGGACGGATTTTGAACCAGATAATCGATGCGGATGTCGCGTCGGAATGTGATTTGTCCCGACTGGTAATCTTCGCGTCCGGCAATGATGTTGAGCAGTGTGGTTTTGCCTGCTCCGTTGCGTGCAATGAGTCCTACGTGTTCTCCCTCGCCAATGTTGAGGTCGAAACCGTCAAAGAGGATTGAGTCACCGAATGCCTTGTGCAGATTCTCTATTTGAAGATAGCTTTCCATTGTGCGTTGTTAAAATTTATTACAAATGTAATTACAATATGTTGATTTTCTATGCGGCTTACAAAATAAAATCTCCGTAATCGCCACATTATTAATACAGATAGCCCGATTTAATATTTAAAAAATATGAAAAATGCTTGCATATTTGAAATTTTGTATATCTTTGCAACTGACGGAAGCGATGAAAAGGTGGTTAAAATGCTGTTTGTGGTCGTTTTCCTGAATTAAAAACCGAAAGTTAGAAACCGAATGATATCAAATTGTAATATACGACGCGGCCTGAGCGAATTACTCAACCAAAGTGGAGAGATAATCGCGACGGCGTGCCATGTCTAAGCTGATTGTCGGACTCGTTCTTTGAGTTCGCGACCCGATTGAGAGGGTCGGTATTCGGTTGTCATGCTCGAAAGAGTTTCCCCAAAGAGATGTAATTAATGTTGACGTTAATCGTTAAGATTGCGTTTGGGCTGTTTTGTTGTTCGCCGGAAGAGTGCGAATCTTGGATGACAAACGGATAGTAATTGGTTTACATGGAATAATTTATACATCAGAGTTGAGAGTTATGTTAGAAAGATATTTGGAAAAAAGCGAATTCGAATCGTTGGAAGATTTCATGGCGAACTACAAGATTAAGACGCCGGAGAATTTCAATTTCGGATATGATATAATAGATGAGTGGGCGGCCGAGAAACCCGATAAAAAGGCAATATGCTGGACCAATGACAAAGGCGAGTGCAGAAACTATACGTTTGCCGAGTTGAAGGATTATACGGATCGTACCGCATCGTTTTTCAGTCAGCTGGGTATTGGTAAAGGGGACACCGTAATGTTGATGCTCAAACGCAACGTGGAGTTCTGGTTCTCTATCGTGGCTTTGCACAAATTGGGTGCCGTGGCCATTCCTGCGACCCACATGTTGATGACCAAAGATCTGATTTACAGAAATACATCGGCGCAGATTAAGATGATTGTGGCTGCCGATGATGCCGATATCAGGGCACAGGTGGATGCTTCGTTGGAGCAGTCGCCCTCGTTACAGATTCTGGTTACGGTAGGTAAGGAGGATCATGGGGCATGGAGAAGTTTTGACAAGGGTATCGAAAATGCGCCGATATTTGTGCGTCCCGAGCATGTGAACGACAACGACGATGTTATGTTGATATTCTTTACGTCGGGTTCGGCGGGTCAGCCTAAGATGGTGGCTCACAACTTCCTCTATCCGTTGGGACATATCGCTACGGCTGCTTTCTGGCACAACCTTACCGAGGATAGCCTGCATATTACGGTTGCCGATACGGGTTGGGCAAAGGCTGCGTGGGGCAAGATTTACGGACAGTGGATTGTGGGCGCATGCATGTTTATCTATGACCACGACAAGTTTAATGCGGCCGAGATGTTGGCGATGATATCCAAGCATAAGGTGACGTCGTTCTGCGCGCCTCCCACGATTTATCGTTTCCTCATTCGTGAAGATATCTCGAAGTATGACCTCAGTGCCTTGCAGTATTGCACTACGGCGGGCGAACCGTTCAATCCGAGTGTGTCGGACGAGTGGTTCGAGAAGACGGGAATCAGAGTGAAGGAGGGTTTCGGCCAGTCGGAATCGACATTGCTGGTGGGAAACTTTAAATGGATGGAGCAGAAACCGGGTTCGATGGGTTATCCCAATCCGGCATACAGAATGGATATTGTCAATAAGGATGGCGAAAGTACCAAGGTGGGCGAGTATGGCGAACTGGTTGTAAGAATCGATCAGGGTAAGCCGGTGGGCCTTTTTGAGGAGTATTACAGGAATCCCGAGTTGACGGGCAGAATGTTCAGTAACGGACTCTATTATACGGGAGATGTGGCATATCGCGACGAGGACGGATATTATTGGTTTATCGGTCGCAGTGACGATGTTATCAAGAGTTCGGGATATAGAATCAGTCCGTTCGAGGTGGAGAGTGCACTGATGTCGCATGACGCGGTTGTGGAGTGCGCCATTACGGGTGTGCCCGATGATATTCGCGGTCAGGTGGTTAAGGCTACCATTATTCTTGCGCCCGAATATAAGAATGCCGATGAAAAGGCGCTTATCAAGGAGATTCAGGAACATGTGAAGAGGGTGTCGGCTCCTTATAAGTATCCGCGAATCATTGAGTTTGTGGATGAACTGCCCAAGACAATCAGCGGAAAGATCCGCCGTGTGGAGATAAGGGAACACGACAAACATTAGAAAAGATAAGAGTGAGGTGCAGAAACGAGGGTGTCGAAGAAAAAGACGACACCCTCGTTTCTTTTTAGAAATAAAAAAGTTATATTTGTAAGACGGGAAATTTGGACCAAAAATTAAAAGCAAAATAAAGATGAGAATAAAAAAATATTGGGCCAGGCCGGGTGGAAACAGAAATGTGGTTAAAGATACGCTGAAAACCATTTTGATCTGTGGATATGTGTTATTGAGCCCGATAAACTATCTTTTAGTTTTCATTCATTCTCTTTTCGGCAAAAAGCGTAGTTTTAAATATGAGGTGTCGTTGTGCCTGATTTTCAAGAATGAGGCTAAGGTGTTGAGGGAGTGGATAGAGTATCATCGTTTGGTGGGAGTGGATCATTTCTATCTGTACAACAACTTTTCGGAAGATGATTATATGTCTGTGCTTGCACCGTACATAGAGGAGGGGATTGTCACTTTGACCGAGTGGCCGTATAAATATGCTCAGGTAAAAGCCTATCAGGATTGCTATCAGAAAGCAAAACACGAAACACATTGGTTGGGATATATCGACTCGGATGAGTTCGTCAACCTTTTGAAGGATAATGATATAAAGAGTTATTTGAATAGGTATAAAGCATATCCGGCGGTGTATCTGTATTGGAGAATGTTCGGAACAAGCGGCATGTTGAACGAACCGAAAGAGTATCTGATGACGGAACAGTTTACGGCCTGTTGGCCGTGGCTGTGTAATGTGGGCAAGACATTCATCAATAACCAATATGGCAAGTTCAAGATAGTGTTGCATCAGCATATAGCTTATATGGGTTTGTTCCCGTTGTTTCCGATTGATGATAGACGACAATTCCGGCCATTGCTTTCCAATCCGTTGGCAGATTTGTTTAACTATTCGCCTCGGGCGGTTTTGAATCATTATTGGAGTCGATCGTATGAATTTTATAAGTATAAAGACTTTGAGAGAGGTGATGCTGATTCGGTTGACAATATAGAAACAAAAAAGACTGCGGGGCGTTTCGAGCTGCATGAATTGAATAACAGTACTCGTGACTACTCGATTCAACGATGGCTGGTGTTGCTGAAAAAACGACTTGGATAACCGTAGCAAAAAAAGGATAAGATAGAAATACTGTGGATTTAATATTGGGGTAAGGAATATGTTTGAGAAAATAATGAGAAACATAGAGTGGGTGACCATTCCGCTTGGTGGCATGGGTTAATATTGTTGTTGCTTGGCCATGACTCTCTTGCTGGGTTTGGACTGGCGTTGTGCGTGCTTTATCTCATATATGCAGTGTTTCTTTGGGCGGTTAGGCCGAAATTTGATTGGCATTTGATATATTTATAAGTATTGAATCGGAAGGCTTTGTGTTGACAAAGAGTGGTTGTATGTGGCAGGAGGATTTTGAGGGAACGATTGTTTAACCGTTTATGTTTGATGAATCGTATTATTTAAATTACCCTATTGATTACAACGAGTGTGGCGAGATTAGAAATGCTTTTGCTGACTTTGTGAAGTATGAGGTACAGGGGAACTATGGTATTATGAATCGTATCACGGGAGAGCCTATCACTCCTGCCATATACTCGGATATTAATATGCTGTCAAAGGATTTGTTTGAGGTGCAGGATTCTGATAGTTATGATTGGTATCTGCTTGATAATAAAGGAGAACCGATTTTGGGGAGGTGGAAAGAGCCGTTGAAGAAAAATAAAAAGTCCTGATTATAAATCAGGACTTTTTATTTTGTTTTGCTTTTTTTGCTGTGGTATCACCAGAATTCTTGAATCATAGCTTTAATGCACAATGTTTCAATTACTTATGATTTAGCAACTGCTCGAAGAAGGCCATTTCCATAATTGTATCACTCGATTTTTTCACAATTTTGCATCTGAAAATAAAAAACTGATTGATTTACAGCAAGTTACAAGCAAATATTCCTAAAAGCCTAAAGGTGAGACAGTTCGTGGTCTCACCTTTAGGCATTCTATTGATTACCGAGAAGTCATGATGGACAATCGGAATGATGTTGAGTATCTGTTATCAGCGGAAGGACGTGAAGCTATAATCAATAGCCACATTCAAGG
>JAGBHS010000027.1 GCA_017935385.1 Tidjanibacter sp. | reverse complement strand
TAGACATAAACTCTCTGACTCCGCTTGAAGCCCTCAACAAGTTGAACGAAATAAAAAAGATAACAGGACAGTAACAAAAAAACAACCCCCTCGAACCGATCGAGGGGGTTGTTCTTACAATATCATCGAACTAAATTGTCCAAGTCTCGCCACTATTGAGCAAGTCGTCAACACACTTGATCTTGCTTGTGGCCTGCACTTCCTCAATCTGACGTTCCACCTCATTATCATAATTCGGCTCATCCACATCACGAATCACACCCAAAGCAACGGGATATTCGGGATATTTCATCGAGGCCAGTGTATAGTGCAGATAAGGCTCCTTCTCATGAGCATCGTGCGTCAACACGTCATCCAACGTATATCCGTCCTGACCGATGGTAACAACCTTCAATTTGAAACCATCAAGCACCAGACCTTTGTCCTTATTGGCTCCGAACACCATCTTCTCTCCATGACGCAACACAATAGTATTCTCGGCACGAGTAGCCTTATCACCAGCATAAGGGGCATGGGTTCCATTATTGAAAATCACACAGTTGACAAGTGCCTCCACAACAGCCATACCCTTATGTTCGGCCGCCGCAGTGATACACTCGGTCAGCAAACCAACCTCCTGATCAACCGCACGAGCAAAGAACGTTCCACGTGAACCGATAATCAACTCTCCCGGACTGAACGGTTTCTCCACCGTACCGAAAGGCGATGTCTTGGTAATCTTACCCAACTTAGAGGTAGGCGAATACTGACCCTTTGTCATACCGTAAATCTCATTATTGAAAAGCACCACATTGAGATTGACATTACGTCTTACGGCATGAATGAAGTGGTTACCACCGATAGCCAACGAGTCACCGTCACCCGTAGCAACAAATACCTTCAAATCGGGATTTGCAGTCTTCACTCCCGTAGCAATGGCATTTGCACGACCATGAATACTGTGGAATCCATATGTTTTCATATAGTACGGGAAACGCGACGAGCAGCCGATACCCGATACCAACACATAATTACCATGTTTCTCTCCATGCTTGTTGCCATACTCTGCCATACTGCGCTGAACAGCAGCCAACACCGCATGATCTCCGCAACCGGGGCAATATTTTACCTCCTGATCACTCTTAAAATCGGCCTGTGTATATTTTATCTCGTTCATATCTTAGTCCTCCAATAATTCGTTAAACTTATCGACAAGCTCAACCGTGGTGAAGGTCTGACCCTCAACCTTATTGAACTGTTCATACTTGAACTCCTGATGACTCATGCGCAGATAATCGGCAAACTGACCCATATTCAACTCGCAGACAACAATCTTCTTGAAACCTGCAAAAATCTCTTTCACGCCATGAGGCAGCGGGTTGATATAGTTGAAATGACAGTGCGAAACCTTCTTACCCTCTTTGCGCAGCTGCTCAACAGCCATCTGCAAGTGGCCCTTGGTTCCACCCCAACCCACAACAAGCAGGTCGCCCTCGCGATCACCATATACATCCTGAACGGGAATCGAATCAACAACTTTCGCCACCTTCTCGGCACGTGTATTTACCATCAACTGGTGATTCTTGGGATCAGACGATACCGTACCCTTCAAGAAATCTTTCTCCAAACCTCCGATACGGTGTTCCATACCCTCCGTTCCGGGCAGAGCCCAACGACGAGCCAATGTCTCCGCATCGCGCTTATAAGGCATGAAAATACTCTCACCCTCATCAAGACTGGTAGCAATGGGTGCCTTGATCTCATGATAATCCTTCATTGCCGGAATCTTCCACGGCTGGCTGCCATTGGCAACCGAACCCTCCGAAAGCAACAACACAGGAGTCATGTGTTCCATAGCAATCTTACCTGCCTGGAAAGCCATATCGAAGCAGTCGGTCGGCGAACTAACCGACATCACTACCATCGGGCACTCTCCGTTACGTCCCCAAAGAGCCTGTTTCAAATCAGACTGCTCAGTCTTGGTAGGAATACCTGTCGAAGGACCTCCACGCTGTACATCCACAACCACCAACGGTAACTCGGCAATAACAGCCAGACCCATAGCTTCCGATTTCAGAGAAAGGCCCGGACCCGACGTGCTCGTAACAGCAAAGTTACCTGCAAAAGCAGCTCCTATCGAGGTACAGATACCAGCAATCTCGTCCTCGGCCTGAACGGTCTTAACGCCCAGATCCTTGCGTTTTGCCAACTCCTCCAAAATAACCGAAGCCGGAGTAATAGGATATGAACCGCAGAACAACGGACGACCACTCTTCTCCGAAGCAGCAATGAATCCCCATGCAATGGCCTGATTACCATTGATGCTACGATACTTGCCCTTGGGCAGATCTGCCGGCTGCACCGAATAGGTGTGTGCAAACACATGAGTATTGTTTGCATAGTTGTAACCTGCTTTCAACACCGTCACATTGGCCTGCGCAACAAGTGGATTTTTCTTCAAGAACTTTGCGTCTATATACTCCAACGGGTGATCCAGTTCCTTGTTGAAGATAAACAAGCATATACCCAACGCAAACATGTTCTTGCACTTGACAATGCTCTTCAAATCAAGCGAAGTATCCTTCAACGCCTCTTTGGTCAGAGATGTAATATTAGGTATTATGATATTATAATCGGCAATTCCCAACTCCTCAAAAGGATTGTCGGTCTTAAAACCTGCCTTTGCAATGCTCTTTTCGTCAAGCGAATCACCATCAATAATGATAGTGGCATCTTTTTTCAACCAACATGCATTTGCCTTCAATGCAGCAGGGTTCATAGCCACCAGTACATCGCAATAATCTCCCGGAGTAAGCATCGGACTATTTCCGAAATGTACCTGAAAACCAGACACTCCCGCTACCGTACCCTGCGGTGCGCGAATCTCCGAAGGATAATCGGGAAAAGTAGAAATTCCATTACCCAACAAGGCCGCCGTGTCCGAGAATAATGTTCCTGTCAATTGCATTCCGTCACCCGAATCACCCGAGAAACGAATCACAACATCATTCAACTCTTTAACATTCATAGCTTTATATTTTAACAACTTTAAAGTCTTGTTCAAATCTTTTTAGACAACTGCAAATTTAATAAATATTAGTGTGACTGATAACCATGTGAGAAAAATTTTATATCTTTGGGGACGATTTGAGATATTTTTATCATTCCACAAGAACAGGTTAAACATTAAATAACATCAAAATGAACACCAATATCAAATTCACTACTCCCGAAGAAGCCGTCAAGGTTATCAAATCGGGTGACCATGTGCATCTTAGCAGCGTAGCCAGCGCACCCCAGTGCCTTATCAAGGCGATGTGTGACAGAGGTCGTGCAGGAGAACTCAAAAACGTTCACATCCACCACCTCCATACCGAAGGTCCCGCACCCTATTCTGATCCCGAATTCGAGGGCATTTTCCAGTTGGACTCGTTCTTCGTAGGCGGAAACGTTAGAAAAAACACCCAGAGTGGTTATGCTGATTACATTCCCATTTTCCTTGGAGAGACTCAGAAACTCTATCGTTGCGGTGCCCTGCCCTGTAACGTGGCTATGATTCAGGTTTCTCCCATCGACAAACACGGTTATGTATCTCTCGGTACTTCGGTTGATGCTACTTTGGCTGCTGTTGAGTGTGCAGACACCGTTATCGCCGTAATCAACAAGTACGTTCCTCGTGCTTTCGGTGATGCGTTGATTCCCATCTCGAAGATTGATATGTTCGTTCAGGACGACCAGCCGCTGATTGAGGCTAAATTCGCAGAGCCCAACGAAGTAGAGAAAGCCATCGGTAAATATTGCGCAGAACTTATCGAGGACGGTAGCTGTATGCAGATGGGTATCGGTGCTATTCCCAACGCTGTTTTGGCTCAGTTGGGAAACCACAAGAACCTTGGTGTTCACACCGAGATGTTTGCCGACGGTGTTCTTCCGTTGGTACAGAGTGGTGTTATCAACGGCGAGAAGAAAGTTACCGATAAGGGTAAAATGGTTTCTACCTTCCTTATGGGTTCACAGACCGTTTACAACTTCATCGATGACAACCCCGGTGTATTGATGAATGACGTGGGTTACACCAACAACCCGTTCATCATTGCGAAGAACCCCAAATTCACCGCCATCAACTCGGCATTGCAGATTGACCTTACCGGTCAGGTTTGCGCCGATTCACTCGGAACCAAGTTCTATTCGGGTGTAGGAGGTCAGATCGATTTCATCTACGGCTCTTCACTCAGCGAAGGCGGTAAAGCCATCATCGCCATGCCGTCAATCACCAACAAGGGTGTCAGCAAGATTTCTCCCGTTCTGTCGGAGGGTGCAGGTGTTGTTACCACTCGCGCTCACATCCACTGGTTGGTAACCGAGAACGGTGCAGTTGATCTCTATGGCAAATCATTGCAGGAACGTGCTCGCGCTATCATCAGCGTAGCTCATCCCAGCTGCCAGGAGGAGTTGGATCGTGCAGCTTTCGAACGCTTCGGTCCTCACCACACCTACATTAAGATGACTTACAACAAGTAATTCTTGTTTATATAAAAAGAAACACCGCCAGAATTTCCGGCGGTGTTTTTTTTATCGAATATTACACTCAAATAATAAGAGATGTATCCATTCAATTATCGATGGGTATACGACGCATTTGCATTTATCTTCTTTCTGCAATTTATTTCTTATTGCGTTTACAATAGTCTATTACCTCATCAGTATATTTACCAAAGACTTCTTGGTTTGTAGACATAAATCCCCAATAACTGAATGCATCAATGTTATATTCTATAAGAATCGGTTTTCCTTCCTCATTCAGTGCTATATCAAGAGATATTAATCTATGATGATGAATACGAGTACCGATGTATTCCGCAAAAGATATAATATCTTTCCAATTGGGGATTACAAAAGTTTCTTTAGAAAAATCTATTCCATTCCACTCTTTGTGCCTGTTCAAATATTGGTCTATTACCAATTTCCCTATCTCACCGGTAGCAACATCAACACCTATAAATTTACCTCCTGCATGTGTATTATCTAAAAACGCACCTTGTTTGCCAATTCGAAAAATAGCCGCTGTAACAATGGGCTCATTATTTGAAACAGATCGATAAAGACATAAGCGAATGGTGTTCAAAGATGTAGAACAGAATTGCTTCATAAAATCATGTTGACTAACTGTTTCTTGCAAACAGAAATCATTCTGATAAGACAACAAAAAATCTTTTGTTAGAACAATGTCCCCTTCTACAGAAACAAACTCTTCGCCTCTCTTTTCAAATTTCAATATACCCCTTCCTGAGCAAGAATTGACAGAGGGTTTTAAAATGAGGCTCGTTGAATCACCTAGATATTTTGAAAGGTCCTCACTTGCATTATGATAATCTGCATCTAAAATTCCCCCTCCGTTAATTCTGCAAACTATTGTGCGAGCAACATGGTTTTTCCCTATAATTTCCGGAAATAGATTTTTATCGGCATAAGCAGGTCTATATTCTACCGGATTCAATACCTCCTCAATGTAAGAACGACCTATATCTTCCGGAACGATATTGGGATTATTGCCACAAAAATGGCGGAAAAACCTATAAGAGTAAGGTTCAACACGGGAACACAGCATCTCCCATTTTTTTATATATTCATCCTCTCCTATGGCTTTTTTATTTTCAAAATGATGTAATTTCAAATAATATTTAAACTGAGAGGAATAAAATTTGTAACATCTGTAGCGTCTAAAATATTTTTTAGCCTCCCTAAAAAACTTACTCACAAGATTATAAATCATCTTTCAAGATTGAATATGTGTCCGCCAAACACCCCAAATCGGACAATTTTGAACAATATTTAGTTGACTACAAAATAAAATGCGAGGGTATCTGAGTTCGCCTACTTTTATTCGCTATTCGTTACCTACTACGGCATTGATTGTAAAGATCTCGAATAACCAAAACAAATGTTTGCGACGCATTCCCAAATGTAGTACGCCCTCCTATTACCTTTTCTTACCTTTTTGAGGCAATTCGGCATAAGTTAGGTGTTCAAAGGTACTAATTTTCTGTTATAATAAATTATTCTTATC
>JAGBHS010000026.1 GCA_017935385.1 Tidjanibacter sp. | reverse complement strand
GCAAAGGTAAATAAAACTTTTGAAAGTAAAGCGCTGAAATCAAGCATCTTTCGAAGATGTATTGTGAATAAACTAAGATGGCGTATGAGAGAACTGCATAGTTCTTGACATACGCCACTTTTCATTTCACAATCAGTAAAAGTGCAAACAAAACTATGGTTGTACTCTCAATAAATCACAAACTTCCTTCTCAATCTGATGTATTCGTTTCATTGCATCCTTTGATTCAATATCTTTATCGTCAATCGAAATGCTATTCTCAGATGTTATATGATTACATCCTTTTGAGAGAATTAGATTTAATAACCTTTTACGCTCATCAAATAACTTTTTGACTTCTTCTTGCAAATCGGGAGATGACTCTGCATATTTTTCTTTAACCACATCTCCTACACTACTACTATTGCTAACTTCACTTTCATTAAAAGTATGAAAAATTTCTGTTGCACTTAAATCTGTTTCAACCAATGATATGAGTTGAATACAGCGACTATATATATTCTTAAGGGCAACTTTCTTTGTTTCGGAAAATCTTTGTTGGATTTTATTAGTAAGTTGTTTGGTAATAGAAGCTGTATGAGCGCAATTACAAGTCTGTATCTCTTTTATTAATACCTCTATGGTAGCAATAATATCTTCCTCACATTTCAATGATTTTGATTGATAATATAGTGATTTAATTTTCTTTATTTGGGCTCGATTTAGAGTCTTTAACGGTGATTTAGACTCTATTCGACTTGATGTAGCATTGATTGCGTTTACAAATTGACTGCATATATTTTTTTCTGGATGCAAAACATCAAACACAAAATCTCCAATAGTAATATGGATATTCCCATATTCAACTATTGGCAATTTGCGATTGTCTTTATATCTCCTATCTGGCGCACCACTTAAAGTAGAATGCTCCCATTCATATGATATAATATTATGTTTATCTTTTGAAAATTTAGGGTCAGGCTCACGCATTTGTAAATTCCTATACGATATATCTATTTGAGAGTATTCTAGTAGATAAAATGCTTTTTCTACTATAAATACTAACCCAAAAGGCGTAAATGAAAGCGTAAAATCCCCTCCACATAGATTAAGGTAGTGGTCACTTTTCCCCAAATATAGGGGCACTTCACCTTTGCAAATTTGTACGGTATAAAACCATTCCCTATGATTTTCCACACCAATTAATGGTATTCTTTCGTATTTTGGACTTACAAATGCACCCCCTATAATTAGTGAACTTCCGCAGGATTTTATCTGCTCAAAGTTTGGATGCCTTGACAGTTTCGAAGTATCAACTTTGGCGGTGACCTTTTTATTGGCTAATTCGGTTATTTTCCCCTGAGTATCATCAAATTCAGCATTTAATTTAACTAAACGCTTATGAAATAGCCATTTTATCCAATTAATTTTATTAATACTCTTTGAGATTTGTTCCCTATTGTGTATTAAGATTTGTATCTCTTTGTCAATGTGGCAATTATTAGCAACTATCGCATTATAATCTTTCTTAATTGATATAACAGTTTCATTCTCTAATGTCGCTAATATAGAGAAATCCACCTTAAATACTGGTTCCTTTACCGCATAATTAGTATTCGTATAATGCCGAGAAGAGTCATAGCTACCACTATACGTTCTTGTGCTTTTGTTGTTGGTTCCACAAACCAAATCTATGGCACTAACAGTGGTCATGTTGTATAGTTTGTTGTAGGTGTGTTTTTTAGGATTTACCCAAAAACTGCCTTGCCGTTTACCATAGTCGGGAATAATAGCACGTCTAATTTCACGTGTTAAAGCAGCCTTTGTGCTTGCAGCAAGACTTCTTCTCCAAGAAGGCATACGAAAACCAAATTTCATATATTAAAGCTTTGACTCTATTTTAATTATATCTCGATGCGAAATCTATATATCTTAATACGGGAACTATTAGAGTTGCTTGTGTTCTCTGTCTTTTTTTTGTTTCTTCCTCAACGTTCCTATTATTCAGAACGCTTGTGCGGAAAGTGCTATTTGGTCAGCTGCTTAATGAGCCATGTGCGCATCTGCGCGCTATGCTCGGGATACTGCCAATGGGCGCAATCAAGCGGAAGCAACAACTGCTTGGGTGCCTTCACATTGTTATAGGCAGCAAAAGTGGTTGTGGGCGGGCAGGTCTGGTCATTGTAACCGAGGCAGTAGAAACCTTCGGCCTTCACACGGCTGGCAAAGTTCACGACATCAAAATATGACACTACCTCCACTTTCTTCTCACGATTGGTCTCGTTGGGATCATTCAATATTTTGGGCCATCCCGACGCAGAGCCATAATATGCATCGGCAATGTCGCACAGAGCCGGATAGTTGGCCGAGATATACTTAACACGGTGATCCAACGCCGCTGTAACGATGGTCAAAGCACCTCCCTGACTGCCACCATGAACTCCGATGCGTTCCGCATCCACATAAGGCAACGAAATAAGGAAATCAATAGCACGCACACAGCCCGTATAGACATGTTTGAAATAGTATTTGTCGCGGTCATCAATACCCGAAGTCGAATACGCACCCAGACCGTTATTGTTCAGATTGCGATAGATTGTAGACTCGTGCAACAACGGAATACCGTGGATTCCGATAGCCAAACTTACAACACCCTGCTCGGCATAAGCGGGATCGCCCATGATGGTCTTAACACCTGCTCCGGGAGGATTCATCACAGCCGCAAGTTTCTTTCCCTCACGATCTTTGGGTACACACAGAATACCGTAAACATATATTCCGGGGCGATTGTTGTTAAAACGCACATGATAGTAATCAACAGTGTTGGTACTGCGGTCGGGCAGATAGGTCATCATGGGATCGAGAGGAACCTTCTGTGCATCGCTTACCGCCTTTGTCCAGAACTCATCAAAATCGGCCGGCATCTTAACCGTACCCGTAATCTTCTCGGGTTCAAAGCCCACGTTGATATAGTTGCTGTAACGACGTCCGTCCACCTCAACACTCGCACGCAGAGTCATGAATCCGGGCTGTTTCATACCTTTCAGTTTCAGCGTATTGTAGCCCTTGCCGGTGTTGATGGTACCACTCTCCACGGGTTGACGCAACTCGGGTCCCCACTGGTATGATACCTCCACATTTTTGAGTGCAATGCTCGAACGCACCACCGAAATGGTAAACTCCACATCATCACCCGTTTCATAGGTCCAGTTCTCGCTGTCGGGCGAAATCTGTACCGTAACGTAATTCTTACTCTGACTCATCTGAGCCGTAGCCGTCTGTGCAACAAACAATGACAGGCACACTGCGCCCACCATCATGGCCATGTCAATCAAAAATCGTTTCATTTTCTGTTTCTTTTTATTTTAGTAGTTATTTCCGACTATTTATGAGTCATTATATCCAGAATCAGACTGTCGGTCTGGGTCATGCCCTCTCGGCCGATACGGGTCAGATTCAGAATAGAACGGTCTACATCATCATCAATGATACCCTCCGTAGACTGCACCACACGATGTTCCATAGCCAACATGGCCGACATTACGGCCGTAGAGATACCGCTTGTCACCTTCATGGCGCAACTCGGTTTGGCTCCGTCGCAGATCATACCCGTCAGATTGGCAATCATGTTCTTGACAGCATAGGTGATCTCCTCGTAACCGCCACCCATCAGATGGACCAATCCGCAACTCGAACCCGTCGCCGCCACCACACATCCGCACAATGCCGACAAACGGCCCAGACTCTGCTTGATGTATATAACAGTCAGGTGACTCAACATCAACGCCCTGACAAACTGCTCGTGACTTGCCTTCATCTCCTCGGCATAAACAACCACCGGCATCGTCGCCGAAATACCCTGATTACCGCTACCCGAATTACTCATCACGGGAATCATGGCACCGCTCATTCGCGCATCGCATGCACCCGATGTGTAGGCCAGAATTCTCGAGAACACTCCGTCGCCAAGAATAGCGCTGCGCTGTCCGGTCAGGATGGTGCGTCCCAGCGAGTGACCATACTCACCCTTGAACGAAGCCTCGGCTGCCGCCTTATTCAGACGTGCCGCCTCCATAATAAACTCTATGTCTTCCAGCGGTGCCGTCATGCAGAAGTCATAAACCGTACGCATCGTCAACGGCAGATCACTCTCTGCCTCCGCCTCCGAGCAGGCTCCCTCTCCGACCGTCACCGGTTCGCCACAACGTTCCACTCGCACAAAATTGGTGTGACTGCCCGAAATGACAGCCAACGCCGTCTGTTCGCCGTCACTCACCTCTATCTCTATGTAGAGAATATCGCATTCGCCATTTTTGAGTTTCACATCCACTCTGCCGTCATCGATATACTTCTTACCCTCCTCAACAGCTTCGGGGGTCACATCGCGCAACACCTCCAAGCCGTACTCCGATTTACCGACCAAGGCTCCGAGTGCTATCGCTATCGGCAGACCGGTCATGCCCGTTGCGGGAATCCCCACTCCCATGGCATTTTTCAGAATGTTGGCACTCAGGCGAGCCTCAATCTTCTGCGGCAAACAACCCAACGTTTCAACTGCCTTGGCAGTACACAGAGCAACTGCTATGGGCTCCGTACAGCCTATTGCAGTAACGACTTCTCGTTTAACGAGTTCAATAATTTCGTGATTCTTCATATCGTTTAAGTATCTTTTTTCTAAGTCCAAAAACAAATATACATATTTTTAAACAAAAAGAGTTTTAAAAAGCGATGAAATATGAAAAGTAGCAATGTCAAATTCTTGCGCTACAAAAGTTTTTGTGCAAAAAGGAAGTACAAAAAGCAATGAAATATGGGAAATTGTTATATCAGTATTTAATGCCAATGAGGAGGGGAAATAAAAAAAAGGGAAGTCCATGTTTAAAACTTCCCTTAAATAAATTTTTATGTTTTTGGAGTGTGTTCGGCGACCCGACCATCTCCAAGTTTAGCAATATCTGCTATTTGGCATAGTTGGCCAACGGCGAACCAATCGCCTTCAAACCACGGATTATGAGTTCGCAGTTGAACTTGGCACCCGCCTCGGTGGTATGCACTCCGTCAGCAAAATATTCAGCCTGAGCCTTTGCTTTTCCGAGTTTCTCGTACTCACCTGCAGCCAGATCGTTGAAATCGAGGAATGCAACGCCCTCCTGCTCGGCCACCTCACGACACCATTTATTGAACTTGTTGTCGAAACGAGCAATAGAGTTCTCCGACGCCCAACGGTTCTGCGGAGTGGGCGACAACACAATGGGAATGGCACCTCGCATCTTCGCCTGACGGATATACATGCGAATATAATGGCCATAAGAATAGACATCCTCGGGACCGCCATGTTTCTCCATAACCACAGTCTGTTTCTCATCGCCCGTACCGTCCAATGTACCGCGGGCACGACCCGTATTGAGAGGTGCCTCGTCGTTGTGACCGAACTGGATCAGCACATAATCACCCTCCTGAATGGCCGGCAACATGTTCTTCCAGTTATTGTTATAGAACGTACGGCTGCTCAATCCACCTACTGCATCGTTCTCCACAACCACCTGATCGTTCAGATACTCGCCAAAGAAGCTTCCCCAGCCCCACTGACCGCCAGAGCCGGTACCGCTACCGTTCTTACAAGTCGAGTCACCTGCCAGGAAGACCATCGGTTTACCCTCTTCGCGTGCCGATCCGGCAGCCGGGAAACGCCTTGCCATCATCTGCTGAGGTGCTTCGTTACTATCGAGCAGCTTCAACATCTCGGCAGCAGCCAGAAGAACCGGACCATAACCATGAGCCGCATAAACACTTACGGGACGTGTGTAGTAGAACACCGGAGTGAATCCCAAACCGGTACCGACACAGGTGTTCTCCACCTGACCGAGTGCGTTCACCTGTTTCATTACGGCATTCCAACCATTGCGGGCAATGTCCTGATAAGCACGACGATCGATCCAACCCTCATTGATGGCATGCGCAATACAGTATACATACATGGCACTTGCGCTGGTTTCCAGATAAGAGTCGTTTTTGTCCAGCAGCTGGTGCCAGGTACCCTCTCCCGACTGATAGGTGGCAATGTGGCTGATGAGTGTTTTGAGCTGTTCGAGTACCTGATCGCGACCCTGCGTATTAGCAGGCAGCACGTCAAGCACATCACTCATGGTGAGCATTGCCCAACCGTTTGCACGAGCCCAATAATAATCGGGATGTTCACTCATGCTCTCGATCCAGCCATGACGATAGATACCCTTCTCGGGAACCCACAGATATTTCTTGAACAACATGATCTGATTCACCGCCTCGTTATAGAACTTCTGAGTCAAATCGCCACGTTCGGCAGCACTCAGACGGGCACGATAAGCAATTGGGGTGATACCCATATACATATCGTCAAGCCAAACCGAATTGGTGGTGGGACGATGACGTGCCAAGATACCGTCACTCATGCGATACTCCTTGTACATCACAAAGTTGAACCAATGATCCAACAACTCCCTATACTCATATTTTGACTTGGGATCGGCCAACGACGCCTTGATCATGGCTGCACACATGGCTCCGCAATCGTCAATGAATCGCGGCTCCACCATATACTGCAACTTCATCTGATAACCCGTTTCGTCATAATATTTCTTTACATAAGGGAATATCTGACCCAAAAATTTGATGCGGTCATAAGCATACTTCGCATATTTCTGGTCACCCGTAACCTTGCTGGCCAACATCATACCCGAGTAGGTCACACCCCACTCATAGGTATTAATGCCGAAATCGCCTTTTTTAAGCGTTGTATTGTGGTCTATTTTCGAAAAATCTGTAACCGTATTCCCCTCTGCATCAACCAATTCAAACGGAGTGCAACCATTCAGATAGTTGTAAATGCGGTCAATAACTTCCAACGTAGCCGCTTTCTGACGCTCATTGGGGTTCTGTCTTACAGGAGCTGCCTGCACCGCAGGTTTACTCTCCTCCTTACGCTGCTGGCGACCGGCACGCTGTGCAAATCCACTCTGCACACCCATCAGCACTACCAACAACACTGCTATAATCTTAAATGTTTTCTTCATCATTTTCTGTTTTTAACAATATCGACACTTTATAAGAAGAAACGGGAATGTCGGGACTCCTTGTCCAACACTCCCGTTAAAATATCGCTAACAAAAGTGCTTGTGGATTTCTCCAAGATTCTCGCTCCGTTC
>JAGBHS010000025.1 GCA_017935385.1 Tidjanibacter sp. | reverse complement strand
TGTTCCGGTCAGTGCGCGAACCATGTTGCGCAGAAAACGGTCGGCTCTTATGATGAATACATAGCCGTCCTCGGTCGGTTGCCAAAGGGCTTTTTTTATGTGGCAGATATTGGTTTTGTTGCCTGAGTTGAGCTTTGCGAAAGACGTGAAGTCTTCGTGTCGCAATAGGGCCTCGGCAGCGCGATTCATCTGTTCCACATCCAACTCTCCATGATACAGCCATGCATGGCGGTCCTTGAAAGGATTTTTGCGATTGACCATGAAATATCTGTATTCGCGTTCCTTGGCATCGAAACGGGCGTGAGCCTCGTCGCAAACCTGATAGATGGCACTCACCGCTATATCATGAGGTAGAATCTTGTTCAGGTGATAGCAGGTATCTTTCGGGTTTTCAATCACCTTTTCGCTATCGAAATGGGCTACATAAAAGGCGGCGTGAACTCCCGTATCGGTGCGTCCTGCGCCCGTTACCGAGATGTTCTGACGCAACAACATGGAGAGGCCCTTTTGTAACTCCTCCTGTATCGACGGAGCATTGTTTTGTATCTGCCAGCCGTTATAACGACCTCCGTCATATGACAACTCCATGAAATAGCGCATACTTATCCGATAGTTTAGACCTTTTATGCAAAGGTAACGCATAGGGGCGGGAAATGAAAATGTTTTTCCTCTTTTTTTCCTAATTTGGGGTTAATGCACTATCTTTGTAGATTGTAGTTGAATATAGTAATTAAAGCGAAAATGAAAGCAGCAATTATAGGTTACGGAAAGATGGGCCGCGAGATCGAGAAAGTTCTTATCGAACGCGGTCACGAGGTGACATTGAAGATAGACATAGATAACAGTTCGGATCTTAATGAGCAGAACTTGAAGGATATAGATGTGGCGATAGAGTTTACTTCTCCTGCTACGGCATATGCCAACGTGAGGAAATGTTTGGAGTGTGGTACGGCTGTCGTGTGCGGTTCGACGGGCTGGAACGATGGCGTGCAGGAGTTGAAGGAGTATTGTCGCGCAAATGGCGGCGCATTCTTTTATTCGTCAAATTACAGCGTGGGCATGAATGTTATGTTCAAACTGAACAAGATTTTGGCGGCGATAATGAACTCGCAACCGGAATATAATGTTTCCATGGAGGAGACTCATCATATTCACAAACTCGATTCGCCGAGTGGTACGGCCGTTACTTTGGCGGAAGGTATCATGGAGTCGGTGGAGAGAAAGACATCATGGGTGAATCAGGCGACCGACAAGGCCGATGAGATAGGCATCATCTCCTATCGTGAGGGAGAGGTGCCGGGAATTCATACGGTGATATATGATTCCGAGGCCGATACGTTGGAACTGAAACACAGTGCCAAGTCGCGTCGCGGATTGGTGTTGGGTGCGGTATTGGCTGCCGAGTTTTTGCAGGGGAAACAAGGCGTTTTCTCGATGGATGATATGTTAAAATTCTGATAGGGATGAAAGAGTTTCTGAAAAAAGCATCGGCTTTGTTGCGTAATCGCTGGGTGCGTTTTGCTTTTTGGTCGTTGGTATATGTGTTGTGGTTTGTTGTCTGGACACGCCAACCGTGGTTCTTGTTGGGACTTGTCTTGATTTATGACCTGTTTATTTCCCGCATTTTTTATCGCAAGGTGTGGCAGAAGCATAAGGCTGTTGCGGCTCGTAATGGAGTCTATCGCGAGATAGCGGGTTGGGTTGAGGCCATTGTGTTTGCATTGGTTGTGGCCACGGTGGTACACTATTATGTTTTCCAGATGTATAAGATTCCGACCTCTTCGATGGAGAAGACGTTGTTGGTGGGAGATTATCTCTACGTTAGCAAGACGGCTTTCGGTCCGCGAATGCCCATGACTCCTTTGACGGTGCCGTTGGTGCATCACACAATGCCTTTCTCGAAGACCAAGAAGTCGTTCAGTGAGGCAGTTAAGTGGGAATATCACCGTCTGAAAGGTCAGGGCGAAGTGGAACGCAACGATATAGTGGTGTTTAACTTTCCGGCGGGAGATACGGTGCTGGTGGAGAATCAGGCGGTGACCTATTACGATGTGTTGCATGATTATCAAAGTGTTTACGGTCCAGAGGAGGGACGTAGGAAACTGAATGAGGATTATACGGTCATTTCGCGACCGGTCGATATGCGCGAGCACTATGTCAAGAGGTGTGTGGCATTGCCGGGAGATACCATTGCTATCCGCTCTTCACAAGTGTATATCAATGGCGAGAAACAGATAGAGATTCCCGGAAGGGAGTATGTCTATTTTGTGCATACGGACGGAACTCCTCTTACTCGTGCGGTTTTCGAGAAACTTGGTATTGCCAATGACGACATTCAGTATGATCCCAATTCGGCAGTCTATTTGTTGCCGCTGACGGATGATATGGTCAAGACGTTGCAGGGAATGAAGAATGTGACATCGGTTATAAAGTACGAGTCGGAAGGAACGTATCATGCCATATTCCCGAACGATGACTCTTATTCGTGGAATGAGGATAATTTCGGACCTCTGTGGGTGCCTAGTGCAGGAACCACTGTTGCGCTTACGATCGAAAATCTGCCTTTGTATCGCAGGATAATCACTGCTTATGAGGGGCATGATTTGGAGGTGCGTGACGGAAAGATTTTCATTGACGGCGAGGTGTCGGACAGCTATACGTTTGCAATGGATTATTATTTCATGATGGGTGATAACCGCCACAATTCGGCCGATTCGCGTTTCTGGGGTTTCGTGCCCGAGAATCATATCGTTGGCCGTCCGTCATTTGTGTGGTTGTCATTGGATAAGGATAAAAAATTTCCTCAAAACATTCGTTGGAACAGGATGTTCCGTTCGGTAAAATAGATTTCGGATTTTGGCAGAGGACGAATATAAAACCATTGCGGCAGACAGCGAAGCATTATATAAGGACAGAAATAGTCGTTTTCTGACCTATGCCTATCATGTGACTACTGTCGAGCAGGTGAAAGAACGGTTGGATGTGTTGTATAAGAAGTATTACGATGCAACCCACCATTGCTATGCTTATCGTTTGGGACCGCGAGGGGAGCAGTTCAGGGCCAATGACGACGGAGAACCTTCGGGTACGGCGGGCAAACCTATTTTGGGACAGTTGTTGTCACGCGAGGTTACGGATTGCCTGGTGGTTGTGGTGCGTTATTTCGGCGGAACCAAACTGGGTGTGCCGGGGTTGATAGAGGCCTACAAGCAGTCTACCGTGGCGGTGTTGGATGAAAGCGAGATAGTTCTGCGTACGGTGGACAGAGTGATGACCGTTACGTATGCCTACGAGGCGATGAATGATGTGATGAGGGTGGTGAAGCAGATGCAACCCAATATCAAGGAGCAGCAGTTCGATAATATTTGCCGCATGCGTCTTTCAATCAGGGAGAGTCAGGCTGATGAGTTATTTGCACGTTTGTCGTCGGTTGAGGGGGCAACGTGTGAAGCAGAGGAGTAGTAGTGATGGATAAACAGAAGAGATACGATTCGATATATATCAAGGGGGCGAGAGTTCACAATCTGAAAAACGTTACTCTCGAAATTCCGCATAACAAACTTGTTGTGGTTACGGGACTTTCAGGGTCGGGAAAATCCACCCTTGCTTTCGATACCATTTTTGCAGAGGGACAACGTCGCTATGTGGAGAGTCTGTCGGCCTATGCACGTCAGTTCATGGGTAAGATTGACAAACCGCAGGTGGATCTGATAGAGGGAATTGCACCGGCCATTGCCATCCAGCAACATGTCAATAACTATAATCCCCGTTCTACGGTAGGTACCACAACGGAAATATATGAGTACCTGAAATTGCTTTTTGCCCGCGTGGGACACACTTTCTCGCCGGTTACGGGTGAGGAGGTGAAGTGCTATACGCAGGGCGATGTGGCCGATTATGTGGTCGGGCTGCCCGAGTCGTCACGCGTGTTGATTACGGCTCCGTTGTTGTTGCGCGAGGGACAGGGCGTTATCGAACGCCTCACTTTGTTGGTGAAAGACGGATTGCAGAGGGTGTGGTATGGTGGCAGGATGCGCCTTATAGAGGATGTATTGCCGGAAATGACGGAACGGACCTCGGCCGATGAGATGGACATTATCGTGGACA
>JAGBHS010000024.1 GCA_017935385.1 Tidjanibacter sp. | reverse complement strand
TCCGAGTACAAAAAAGGCTTTCCCGAAAAGGGAAAGCCTTTTTTGTGTTCTCTGTCCTTATTACCACTCTATGAACTTGCGGGCAAACTCAAAGAACGAAGGCCAGTCGGGATAATCGACATGACCGCCCTCGTGCAGACGATAACCGATGTTGCCACCGATATAAGCCTTGTCTATCACCGGCGTCTTGTCCTCCGTATCCAGACCCTTCACTCCCAACAACTCATAAACGGGCGAAGCATTGACCGTAGTGAGGAACATGCCGTACGGGTCGGCCCACAGACTTATCGATCCACTATTGATAAATACGGGACGCGGCGCACACAAAGCCAACACCGAGTGGGCATCCGCCGTCATATTCTCCACCTTACGAGGCATATATTCGCCCTCGTTCAACGGACCGAAGAATCTCATGATGTTTCCTGCCGGCCAATGTGATGAGATAACCTCCAAGTCCTCTCCTATATGGCGACGATTCATTGCCGTACCCAGACTTCCCGCATCACTCGGGAATGCAATTGCAATACGTTCATCAAATGCCATGGCATAGAATGCACCCTTGCCATAACGAGAATGACCCGTCACACCAAGGCCATCGGCCATAACCGTAGGCTGGCTTTGGAGATAATCAACCGCACGGCTGACACCCCATGCCCATGCGCCCAATGCTCCGATGTCGGTCGGCTCTCGCCAGTCGCCCTTATTGAGCAGACCAATCAGATAGTCGGTCAGATAGTCACCCGAATCGGGCTGCACCGAGTTGGGATTATATATACAAACACCCCAGCCCTGCTCGGCCATGATGGTCCAATACATATCAACAGCATAACCACCACCGAAAACTATCATCACCGGAACGGGTCCCTCGGCCTCGGCCGGAGTACGCAGAGTCAGTTCAATGGTCGGTTTGTTTCGCAACTCGGGATAAGACGAGCAATCCACCTCGCCCTTAACCACCTGCTGGACATAGGCATAACCGCCCGACTCGCCACGCGTCTCCTCGCTTGTGAAGGTCACCTTCGGAGAGTTCTCCGCATCGGGCATGAAGCCCAGAATCTCCTCCTGAACCGCATGTGCAATGGCAGGGCGCTGTTTCTCCCACCACTCCTGCGCGGTGGTTATAGTACGTCCCTTCTTGTCTTTCAACAGATCGATGGGGGTATAATCACCCACGCGTGCCGAATCTGCACCCGGCAGAAAACCATAAGTCTTGTCGTCATAGTTGGTCCAGAGTCCCCAGTTGGAACGGCGGCGTTCGTCACCGTCGGGAGCTTTCCATCGTCCCGGTTTCTCCACCATCGGCGGGATACCCTGAACTCGGTTCGGGTCGGCCTCGGGAGCCGGCAAAATCGGCATCTTCACACCCAGCTGGTTGAGCATGTTATAGTAGTTCATATCGCTGTTCACATCCTCGGGCGGAGTGTCGGGCAACGACATATAAATCTTTATAGCACCACCGTGGGGGTTGAAGTCAAACACGGTACAACCCTCTCGGCGTTCGCCCTTCAAGCTGCGACCATCCTGCAACGCCACCACATAGTCATTGTTCTTGGTCGGAACCACCAACGACAACGGATAATTGAAAATCTCCTTATCCAATGTCATCACAGGCTCCACCATTACAATGTCGCCTTCTCGGGTGATATTCAACGTCACATTATCGCGTTCGGCAATATAGGCGGCCACATCGTGGAACGTGGCAATCCACAGGCGGCCTTTAAGACCGAACACATAGTCGAAATGGTCCCAAAGGATTTGAGGATCGGTGAAGGCATCATATCCGTAGCTGATGCCGTGGCTCATGCCTACACCCCACTCTCCGTTTACCAACAGAGAATCAATCCATGCGGCCAGATTCTCGCGAGTGCTGCTCGAACCGACAGCCACCTGTTCGGTACGGGTTCCCACTCGGCCCTGCGATGCAAATTCAATGGTACGTTCGTCCATACGGTTGCCCGCATAACAGAACGTGCGCGGGAAAACACCCGTATGTGACCAAATAACGGTATCGTTGTGTTGCACCTCATGACGCAAAGCCTCGCCTTCAAGCTTTGTCAGATTCTTGTGTGACCAACCATGGTTCGACACCTCCTGACCAGCCTTTGCCATCTCGGCAAGTTGCTCCCACGACACACGCGGTTTCTCTCCTTGTTTATCGGCGGGAATATTGATAGTGTTACCATTCACCCAAAAAGTGGCCTTGATATCACGTTTGCGCAATTCGGGATACAGCACCGTATAATGCTCAATGAGTCCGTCATCGAACGTGTAGCTCACCGCCGCCTCACGGTCACCCTTGTACTTCGCAACATGAATCTCTCCTGCCGGCTCCGAGTCGCAACTCAACGCGACCACTCCCACAGCCAGCAGCATCATTCCCTTGCTTAATAATCCAAATGCTTTCTTCATATTCTCTTGATAGTTTTTGATTTCCAATATTATGTTTCCTCTTCAATGCTGCTCCGGCCCATGCAGTCTATTTCTGCTCCTGACCGTTCACAAACACATTCTTCATCTTATAAGAGTCGAATGCCGTCTTGTCCCACTCGGCGTTCTCGGTCTCAACGGTGATGTTCTCAAACGTGAAATCATATACATCATACTGCTCCTTATTACCTCGCACTCCCATGAAACGATTGGTCTTCAAATCAATGTTGCGGAAAGTGATATTGTTGGCATACGAACGGGGTATCTCGGTGTGGCCTTTCAGGTCAAAGAACTGGGTCCACGATGCAATGCCGAGCAGACCGCTGCAATGGCCCTTGATGTTCTCAATGGTGATATACTCATAACGCTGCGGAGTGTCGGGACGCATCTTCAACTGCAACAGACTGCCTCCACCGTTCACCTCGCAATTACGCATCAGAATGTTGATTGCATGTATCGACTCGCTACCACAAGTCATGCAACTGCCCGTCGTGTTGTCAAAAATACAATTCTCAACCAGAATATTACGGTTCTCGCCATTTACGGGATCTTTGTCTGCCTCGGGTCCCTTACCACCCTTGAAACAGATGGCATCGTCATTAACGGTCAGACGGCAACCAACGATATGGAAATTAGAGCAAACATCCATGTCTATTCCGTCGGCACTCGCTGAACGAATCGGTTTGATGGGCGAGAAAATACGCACGTTGATGATCTTCACATGGTCACTCTTATAGCAATGGCAGCTCCAGAAGGGCGAGTTCTGCATGGTCACATCGGCCAGAACCACATTGCGACAGTTGTTCATAAAGAACAAACGGGGACGTTGTTCGTCCTTGTTGGTACACTGCGGGTTCCACAGACGGCGCGTACGGAATGCCTGCCAATAGGGAGAGCCGTTACCATCGATAATACCCTTACCGGTTATTGAAAAACCGTCAAGATTCTCGGCATTGATAAGAGCCGCAAAGTACTTGCACCACTCACCCTCGATGCGGGTCATGACTACGGGGAAATCCATGATGAAATCGCTACCCAGCAAAATGGCTCCCTGTTTCAGATGCAAATGCACACCCTGTTTCATGAACAACGCTCCCGACTTGCAGATACCCTCGGGGAACACCACCACTCCACCGCCATTGGCAGCCGCCTCGTCAATAACGGCCTGCACCTTCTCGGTTTGCAACCTTACCGGATCGCTGATGACGCCATAATCGGCCAGATTATAGATCTTACCCAGAGTGCTGATGTCGGGCACCTCGGCACTATCGAACCACTCGGGAATGGGAGTACCGTCAGGGAATACGTTTTTCTTGTTCTCCTTAGCCGTTGCTGTGCCGGCCAACAAACAGATACTCATCAAAGCAATCAGAAATTTTTTCATATTCTTCAAGTTTTTAAATTATTTGTTAATATCTCTTTTTTATACTTGTAAATAAATATCTTACACTCTGACATTCACTCCTTGTTCATGCAGCGCCTTTTTCAGCACGGGAATCGGGATCTCGTTATAATGAAAAATACTCGCCGCCAAAGCCGCATCGGCACGACCCGCCGTCAGCACATCGGCTATGTCCTGAACAGAGCCTGCACCTCCCGACGCAATAATCGGAATGGACAACATATCGGCCAGTCGGGCAAATGTATCACACGGGTATCCCTTCTTGGTGCCATCATGATTCATGGAGGTGAACAAAATCTCACCCGCACCCCGTTCCTGCGCTTCTCGCGCCCACGAAAACAGTTCCTTATCAGTCATATTGCGACCTCCGTGTGTCGTCGCCAGCCACACTCCCTCGTCAGTCAGGCGCGCATCTATCGCCACCACAACAAACTGACTTCCATACTTGGACGCAATGCCGTCTATCAACTCCGGATTCTTTATCGCCGCGCTATTTATCGATATCTTGTCTGCACCCGCATCCAGCAATCGGGCAGCATCCTCCATCGTTCCTATTCCGCCACCCACCGTGAACGGTATATCTATCTCGGCCGCAACACGTTCCACTAACTGTGTGAACGTTCGACGTCCCTCAAAAGTGGCACTAATATCCAAATAGACCAACTCGTCTGCTCCATCCTCGGCATACTTGCGACCCAACGCTACAGCATCGCCCACGTCGGCCAGATTAAGGAAATTAACGCCCTTAACCGTACGGCCGTCCTTCACATCAAGACACGGTATTATTCTCTTTGTCAGCATACCATTCAAACATTAAAGTTTCAAGAAATTATGCAAAATTCTGGCTCCCGTCGCACCACTCTTCTCGGGATGGAACTGCGTACCATAAAAATTCCCCTTGCACAAGGCTCCGCAAAAGTCCACGCCGTGATGGCTCACCGCTATCGCCTCGTCACACATAAGGGCATGAAACGAATGCACATAATAAACAAACGCACCATCCTCAACACCATCAAAAAGTCCCGTCTTCAACTCCTCAATACCATTCCATCCCATATGCGGAATTTTTAAATCATTTAGTTCTGTGGGGGATGGGGGGTTCTGGAAGGGACCCGAAGAGGTCTGCATGGAGTCCGAAGAGTTCAGGAAGGGACCCGAAGAGGTCTGCATGGAGCCCGAAGAGTTCAACATGGAACCAGAAGAGGTCTGCATGGAGTCCGTCAGCGACCTCTCGGAGAAAAATCTGACAACATCCGTATCAAATATCCCCATACATTTCGCATCACCCTCCTCGCTATGGCGACACATCAACTGCATCCCTATACAAATACCCAACACAGGCACCTGCAACGTAGGTATCACTTCGTCCAGCCCTCTCTCCCTGAGTTTCTGCATGGCGGCCGAAGCCTCTCCCACTCCGGGCAACAACACCTTCTCGGCACCACGTATCACATCATGCTCCGATGTCACCACGAACTCCGCCCCGAGTCGATGCAATGCATTCTTCACCGAACGCAAATTACCCGTATCATAATCTATTATAGCAATCATTTTTCTCCCTTTCGTTTTCCGTTACCGTACATCTGATGCCAATTCTTGCATCCTATACTCTTACAAAGATATGAATAAAATTCTCGAAATCAGCACCCAACCCGCCACGTTTGTATGAATTTTAACACCATTTTGCACTGCCCGCACTTTTTCTTCTTTTCCGTACCCTTAAACATCGTCTGCCACATATTCCGGCACGACTCGAAAATACGCACAAAAGGACATTTGTCAGATGCGGAGTTGTAAAAACAAACCATTGTCACTATCTTTGTAATCGTATGGAACGAAACGACTTTATACCACGTCTGGCCATTGTGGAGGAGAATATCTTGGCCGCAACAGCTCTGAGGACTCTTTTGGAGCCCTTGGCTATCGGAGTGGATGTTTATATCTATGAGTCGTTCGAACGCTTTGCGGCGGTCTCTCATCGCACTACGGTACACTATTTCATCTCATCTAAGGTATTTTTTGAACATCGCGACTTCTTTCTACCCATTGTACAGCGGGTTATTGTGATGATGTGCGGAACATCACCCTATTTCTCCGACTCCTCGGTGAGGGTGCTGAATGTGTCACAACCGGAACACGAGCTCGTGAAAGATCTGTTGCGTATTTATCGTGAAGGTCATCATCGTTCCGTTGCGCATTGTGGCGGTGTGGAGCATCAGGAGATACTCACTCCGCGCGAAAAAGAGGTATTGCGCATGGCAGTGATGGGATTTGTGAACAAAGAGATTGCCGACAAGTACAGCATTTCGCTGACGACGGTCATATCGCACCGACGTAACATAGTGGAGAAACTGGGTTTTAAATCATTATCGGCTCTGACGGTTTATGCTGTTACGAACGGGATAGTGAAGATAGAGGAGATTTAGTTCTCACAATACAACCCGAGCGTTGTTGTTGGCGAAAGAAAACAAACCGATAAAACAAACGAAGAAGAAAGAGAAATGGAGAAACTGATGTATTGGATGACGGAGGTCAACGATTTTGTATGGAGTTACATTCTGATAGCAATGTTGATTGGCTTGGCGTTGTGGTTTACCGTAAAGAGTGGCTTTGTTCAGTTTACTATGTTCAAGGAGATGGTACGCCTGCTCTTCAAGTCAAACGAAGGCAGTGGCGGCAAACGCATCTCGTCATTTCAGGCATTCGCCATTTCGTTGGGCAGCCGAGTGGGCACAGGCAACCTTGCGGGAGTAGCTACGGCCATTACGGTGGGTGGCCCGGGAGCAGTGTTCTGGATGTGGATCATTGCTTTGCTGGGCTCATGCAGTGGTTTTGTGGAGGCCACGCTGGCGCAGTTGTATAAACGCAAACAGGGCGATGGATATATCGGCGGTCCGGCCTACTACATCAAATACGGCCTGCATCAACCTTGGTGGGGCGTATTGTTCTCCGTACTTATTATAATCACGTTCTCATACGCATTCACCTCTGTGCAGAGCAACACCATATGTGCTGCATTTGAGTCGGCATTCAATCTCGATTATCGCATCATGGCGGTGGTGCTGACGTTACTGACGGGTGTTGTTATCTTTGGCGGTGTGCGCCGTATCGCCCGATTCAGCAGTGTGCTGGTACCCATCATGGCCATCGGTTATATTTTGCTAGCACTGTTTGTGTTGGTAATGAATATTGACATGTTGCCGGCGGTGTTGGGCGACATTGTGGCAGATGCGATGGGTTGGCGCGAGGTTGCCGGCGGAGGTGTCGGCGCGGCCTTGATGCAGGGAATCCGCAGGGGACTGTTCAGCAACGAGGCAGGTATGGGTTCGGCTCCCAATGCGGCGGCTACGGCCCACGTATCGCACCCCGTCAAACAGGGTCTGATACAGGCTCTGGGAGTGTTTATTGATACGCTTGTCATTTGTACCTGCACGGCATTTGTCATTCTGTTGAGTGGAGTCCCCATCAGCCAAGGAGTAGACGGAGTTCAATTGACCCAGGCGGCATTGGTGTCGCAGGTCGGCAACTGGGGCTCCATCTTTGTGGCGGTGGCCATCTTCATGTTCGCATTCAGCACCATTGTGGCAAACAGCTATTACGGAGAGGCCAATCTGAGATATTTCTCCAACAACAAAAAGGTAGTCTTTTTGTTCCGCCTTTCCATTGTGGGAATAGTCATGTTGGGCTCGCTGGCAAGTTTGGAGTTTGCATGGAGTTTTGCCGATTTATCGATGGCATTGATGGCGATATGCAACCTCATTGCCATAGGTATGTTGGGTAAGTACTCGTTCCGTCTGCTGGCCGACTATCGTGCGCAGAAACGTGCAGGCGTGAAAGAGCCGACATTCAGCAAGGATAAACTGCCCGAAATAGAAGACGACATAGAGTGCTGGTAAGCAATCGGATATGATTTGGATTATGTGTTTATTCGCAAAATCCCGATCACACCCCCGCCCCCATCTCCCGATAAACTTTCCAACCACACCCCTGAACAAAAATCCTCATTTGTGAGGATTTTTGTTCTTTTGGGCAGGATGTATCTTTGCGGCATGAAAATGTTATTTGTTATAATGCTGTTGTCAACAGTGATGCCCGTTGAAGACAGCGTCAGGATGGAGAAAATCATTCCAGAACTTACCGTTACCGCCAAGCAAAGCGGTTATCTTGCGGATATGCCCATTGCTGCCACCACGCTGGGAGCAGAACAGTTGGAGGTGGGACGAGTAGAATCGGTGAAGGATATGTCGGCCGTGGTGCCCAACTTTTATCAACCCGACTATGGCTCGGCAATGACCTCTTCCATATATGTACGCGGTTTCGGCTCTCGCATAGACCAGCCCGTTCTGGGAATGAATGTGGACGAGGTTCCGGTGATGAACAAAAATGCGTATGATTTCGATTTGTTCGACATTTACAGTGTTGACCTGTTGCGTGGTCCGCAGAGTACGCTTTATGGTCGCAACACGTCGGGCGGTGTGATAAATCTGCGCACATTGTCACCGCTGAACTATCAGGGCACACGTCTGATGATGGATTACGGCACGGCCAACTCACTTAAAGCCAAACTGTCGCACTATTTCAAGACGGGAGAGAAGACGGGTCTTGCCATGAGTGGATTCTATTCGCGTACGGACGGATATTTCCGCAATGAATTCACCGACGAGAATTGCGATGACGGTCAGCAGGCAGCAATCAGAATGCGTCTGGTGCATGCAGGTCGCAAGGTGAGGGTTGACAACACATTGGCAGCTTCGTGGGTAGATCAGGGCGGTTATGCATACCGTCTATATGATGGCGAGGAACTTGCGGCGGTGAACTACAACGATCCGTCGCGTTACGAACGCCTTATGATTAGCAATGGCACATCGGTCAAGATTTTTCTGTCGGACGGTCTGATGCTAAGTTCCATAACGGGATTGCAGTACCTGGATGATGAGATGAATCTGGACAATGATTTCACGCCGGCCAACATATTCACCCTGCGTCAATCACAGCGCGAATATTCGCTGACACAGGATTTTGTTCTGCGCACCACCGATTCGAGCCGTCGCTGGCAACATATCACGGGCGTTTTCGGATTCCACAAGTCACTCGACATGGATGCTCCGGTGGTGATGAAACGCGACGGAATAGAGCAACTTATTCTTGCAGGCGCCAACAAAGGTATGCAGTCGGTGAATCCTGCCATGAGTCTTGACATAGAGCAACAGCAGTTGGATCTGTTCAGCACATTTGATGTTCCGGTGTGGGGAGCAGCCTTTTATCATCAGTCCGACTGGACGGTGGGACGCTTGAAATTCACGGCCGGAGTGCGCTTCGATTACGAAACCACCAGCATGAAATATGACTCGCATGTGGATCTCAGTTATCGTCTTGCCCCCTTCATGCCCGTCTATGCGCCGTTGCGCAGTGAGTTTGTAGGCAAGGAGAGCCAGTCTACATTCGAGATACTGCCCAAAGCGGCCGTCACCTACAATATGCACAACGGAAACATCTATTTCACCGCCTCGCGCGGCTATAAGGCGGGCGGTTTCAACACACAGATTTTCTCGGACATCTTGCGCGAACGTCTGATGGGCGACATGATGGCGGCTCTCGGAGTGGGACAACATGGCGGCTCGGGCGGCTCGGGCAGTTCGGCGGCTACCACCTCTTACGAACCCGAATATGCGTGGAACTACGAACTCGGAGGTCATTTCTCTCGTGGAGGTTTCTCGGCCGATGCGGCTCTGTTCTATATCGACTGCCGCAATCAGCAACTGACCGTTTTCCCGTCATCTACCAGCATGGGACGCATCATGTCCAATGCCGGTCGTTCGGAGAGTTACGGAGTGGAACTTTCGGCAGCTTATGAACTGGGCGACCTGATGCTCTCGGGTGCCTACGGCTACACCCATGCCGAGTTCAGCGATTACAATGACGGCAAACAGGATCTGAGTGGGAACAGAATGCCCTATGCTCCGCAGAGTACTTTCTCGGCAGCGGCACACTATACGATAGAGTTGGGCGGCGAGTTGTTTGACGAGATGTTTGTGCGAGTGCAGACCGACGGTGTAGGTAAGATATACTGGAACGACACCAACACTCTCTGGCAAAACCCCTATGCTCTGTTGTCCGCCTCGGTAGGCGTACGCAAAGGGGCGAGCTGCATAACCCTGTGGGGAAAGAACCTGACCGACCGAAAGTACGAAACGTTCTACTTCGAGTCTACGGGCAACGGATTTTTCAGTTCCGGTCGTCCGCGATGTGTC
>JAGBHS010000023.1 GCA_017935385.1 Tidjanibacter sp. | reverse complement strand
CTTGTTCTGCCGCCCGAACAGCCTCTTTGAGCATGGGAGTGAAACCTGCACCATGGAAAATATTGTCGCCAAGCACCAGACAGACGCTGTCGTTGCCGATGAAATCGGCACCGATGGTGAAGGCTTGTGCCAGTCCGTTGGGAGAGGGCTGTTCTGCATACTCAAAATGAACTCCGTAATCAGCCCCATCGCCCAGCAGTCGCTTGAATCCGGGTAGATCGTGCGGTGTGGAGATGATCAGTATCTCTCGAATGCCGGCCAACATCAAAACCGAGATGGGATAATAGATCATCGGTTTGTCATAGACGGGCATCAATTGTTTCGATATGCCTTTTGTAATGGGGTACAATCGTGTTCCACTACCTCCTGCCAATACTATTCCTTTCATGTTTTTCTATTTTAATATTATTCCTATTTGTTCGAGATACTTGTTGACGACTGTTTGTCTGTCAAACTCTTTTGCGACCTTTGCGCGTGCATTGAGTCCCATCTGTTTCTTCTGCCCGTAGGGCAGATTGATAAACTTCTCCACCGCATTAATTAATGCTTCCGTGTCACACATCGGCACAATAAAACCTGTCATACCGTCATCTACTGTTTCTTGACAACCGTGATTGTCGGTTGTGATTACCGGACGACAAGATGCTTCGCTTTCCAGCAGCACATTAGAGATGCCTTCCGGATAGAATGAGGGATGTATGGTGCAGTGTGATTTTGCCACGAACGGCCTGGTGTCGAATTGTTTTCCATGATATTCAACAATGCCTTGTTCCATCAACTCTTCTATAATAGGTTGATAAGAGAGGTCCTCATAAGAGCCGAGAATATGGAAACGTGTTTTCGGATATTTGCCTCTCATTTGTTTGGCTGTTTCCAGATATTGGTCGATGCCCTTCTCTTTCATTATTCGGGCCATGAAGATAAACTCTGTTGTGTCATCCGAGGGGTATTCTTGCGGGGAGAATCTGCCAAGACTCACACCGGAACCGGGAATCAGAGTACCTTTGTCGCGTCTGATGTTCTTTGAGAGGAAGAACTCCATGTTGTTTTTGTTCTGGAAGAATATTTCAGCCACCTTACACATTGCAAATTTGTATAACATCACCGTAATGTTTTGTATGACGCTTTTGTTTCCTGTTGCGGTTCCAAGTCCGGTTATGTTGGTGATGTAAGGTATATTGCGTAAGGCGCAAGCCATGCTGCCGTAAATGTTCGGTTTGATGGTGAACGTAAGAACGACGTCGGGTTTGTGTTTGCGCAGTATTTTCAGATATCGGCACAATAGAGCCAGATCTTTGAAAGGATTTTTAGTCTTTCTTTCGAGAGGAGTGTCAATAAACTCACACCCTTTTTCCACTAATAAATCCACCTCTTTGCCGTAAGGCAACGAGATCTGGACATGATAACCTGCGGCCAATAGCCCATCAATGAGTTCCAATCTAAACGAGTAAAACGATGACGATTCATTAGCCATCAACATTACTGTTTTCATCCTTAGTTCGTGCCTTTTTTTAATTAATGTATTTTATTATACGTGCAGGATTGCCTGCTACCAACCTTAAATTGCGACCGTTAAGATATTATGATATCTTCCCATTCATTGAGATTTTTAATGTATGAGAAACTTTTCAGCCATTTTTTGTAAGCAGCCTTGCTATATTTGATCCAAGTGTCTTTGTCTGATAATCTTATGATTGCGTTTTCCCACTCTTGCGCATTGTCAACCAATAAACCTGCATTGGAGTCCAAAACATAAGTGTTAAAACCCACATTAGAGCCTATGCTTGGCAGGCCGATAGACATGTACTGCACCAGCTTAAATCCGCCTTTTCCTTTTGTGAATTCATTATTGAACAACGGCATAAGACCAATATGGCTGTTTTTCATGGTCTCAATGGCTATATCTCTTGTCCATTTAATGTTCATAACTTTCAGGTATTGACAATTATGATCTAATAATGGTACATCACAGACGACATTGAGAGTCAATGTTAAGTTCCTTTTCTCGGTCAGTTGTTTTGCGGTTGAATCTAATGTCGGAGTTATTGAGGAAAGAAACTTTAAGTTGGAAGAGGTTGCGACCCATACCAATTGCAGATTTGTGTCAAAAGATTCTAGACGTTTCTTGTTGATATCGCTGTCCTCAAATAGTTTATACATATCACCGTCTGTTGTTGGCATAATCATCACTTTATTGCAGTATTCCTTGCAGATAAGCTCTTTTAAGTACTGATGGGTCACAATGATTTTATGCGCAAGTTCAGAATAGAACAAGAATGTATTTTTAGAAACTTCTTTTGATTCTGTAATGTTATCATCAAAATCCCATATTATTTTTGTGTGCCTGCTCTTGATTATCCGAAGCAGTATTTTGTACGATAAGGGCATGAACCTACTTATAATTCGTCGATGAATTACAACTACCTGCGGACGTTTAAATAGATCTCGAATGAGAGCATATAATATTCTGAAATATATGTAGATATATATGTATATTTTGATGAATAAAGGTTGTGCTGACACCGGCATGTATCGGTCATGTATCCGGGAAGACATCATCATGTGATAATCACATTTTATGCCTTTTATCTTGTCCAGATATTGATATATGCGATAATATGCGGTGGAGTTTCTATCTCCTTTAACATAAACGGAAACTCTTGTCATGTCAAAAACTTATAGTACACCAAAGATAATTCTAATTTTATCCCAGAATAAGGTTTGGTATTTTTTGTTGAAAATAAGATGCAGTTTATTTGAGAATCTTTTCTTGTAATGTGCAACATAACTGATTATTTGCTTATCCTCATCGCTTAAAATGTTGCCCCAACACCTTAACATTTCTTTTGCTTCCTCTTCTCTATGATGTTGTTTCGAGATGGTTTTTATTGATTTCAGTCTGTTTTTCCATTTGGAGATAAATGTGCGTTTTGCTCCAATTTGGTTCTTACCATGTTGTCTGTATAGGATATACGAGTTGTCATCATAATAAACTGTTCCCAAAAACATTGCCGTATGAAATAACCATAAATCATGCATATGTATGTTAGATGGCATATTGTTGATTATTAACTCTCTCAGTTCAGAATCGAACACGCACGTGCATCCGGTTGCGATACTTCTTATCAAACTGCTGTGTTTGTTGAAATTGATTGCCGATGGACGCATCAAGCCTTGTTTGTGCTCTTTTATGTAAAGATACAGATTTGAACAATATAGTTTTCTTTTTGTTGGTAACTCGTCAAGTTTTTCTACTGCAACTTTCAGTTTTTCTGGCAACCATATATCATCCTGATCGCAGAAAGCATAATAGTCCGATTCGGGGGCTTTACATAGCAATTCCATAAAACTTTTGGTTGATCCTACATTCGGTGCAGCATACCAGGAGAGATTCATCTTGTTCTCCCACTTCCTTAGGATGTCATGAGTGGCGTCTTTTGAGCCATCATCGCGCACAAGAACATGTAAGTCCACATCTGTTTGCGCTTGTAAACTTTCGAGTTGTTCGTCAAGAAATTTCTCGCCGTTGTATGTTGATAATAGAACCGTTACCTTCTTCATGTTTTTGTTTTGCGGTGTAATTGTGAAGAATTAATAACTTCTTAAATAGATTTTAAGAGATAAACCTTTTATCTTATTTATATGTTTAAAAATTCTTTTTATGAAAATAAGGCCTTTGTCCAGTAGGGAGAGTTTCACCTCTTTTGGGCTGTGCTTAATATAGCAGAATGCGAAATGATTTCTGGTGTTGGCTCCATTGGGTAGCAGATAATCCAATGGTATATTATGTGTTTTCAGACAGAACATTCCGCTGAGTTGATCTCTTTTGGAATAGGTCATGAATAGTGACCACCACATTTCGGAGAAAGCGATTATTTTGCTGTCGTTGTGTTGTCTGAAAATCACATTGTTTTCGTTAAGTCCGAAGTGTCTTGGAAAATTGTTGTGCTTCAAGTGTTTGACGATGGCAAAAATATTCTTGAATTTATCTTTGTTCGCATCAATACAAGCTATGGCTTCGTCATAAATACAATCTCTTGCTCCGTGTTTCACTCCCGAGAAAGTGATGTTGTCCTTGATTTTTTGTTCCAGAACGTCGTATATGAAGTTGTCGTTTATGGTGATGTTACCGTCGATCCATAGACTGTAATCATAGTTTTGCAACACCATGTGCGGCATCAGTTTCGGGTATCGCGAAAGAACGATGTTGTTTTCGTGGTCAAAATCAAGTTCTTTTATTTGCCAGACACCGATATTGTCGGCTGTTTTAGTGCCTTTCTTCACGAAGCATATGTAATCGAACCTGTCGTTGATTACATTAGGTTGCGTGAGCTGGTCATATCCTCCCGTGATACATGTATATATAACCCGATTGTTCATCTTACTAATATAGCTTCTCTCTGAATATCATATGTTTGCATTCTTTGGAAAAGATCGTTTGATAAGGGACTGCCCCTCGTGCATCTCCGAAAGAACTGATGTTTATGTTGAATACTATATATTGTAGTATTATAAATGCATATCCAAGTAAGGTCTTTATTGTTTTTGGGCGTTCTTGTAATATGTTGGATATAAGTATTACAGAACCAAAAGTAAAATATAGCGAAATCCTGTTGAATGATAGATTTGTTCCTCCAATTATAAAAAAGCAAAGACCTATCAATATGATGTTACGTAAAAGATTGAAATTGTTTTTTGCAAAGTATAATACAAAAAACAAGAAACCCGATCTGAAAATATATCCTACTGAGAAAAGTCCGCTATCTTCTGCATATATAGAGTTGGAGTATAGAGTACTGTAAAAAGGTGTTATGCTTGTCAAGTATTTGATGAGACCTGCTAATGCACCTGTCATTTGCATAAACAATAGAACGACGGGCACTATTAGGAACCATTTTCTGAATCGCAGGTGTTTAAGCGGGTATGCAATAATGAATATTAATGCGGAGAAGTGAACGGATGCCGCTATTAGTATTGACAATAAGAACTTCTTAAAATTGTTGGTTTCAACATATTTTATTGAGAATATTAGGATAGCCAAGGCCAAACCTTGTGCGAGCCAATCCCATATATCGAATAGGAATAGGAATAATATAACGATAGATAATCCCCACTGTTGAATCCGATATCGTTCAAATACTTTATATAAAAGAACTATGGTAGTTACGGAGTATATGCCAAGAACCCAGATATATGAATAATCGGAGAAACTAAACAGCCTTGACAGAAGCATGTAAAATGGCTCTTTCCCGAAGAACAACATTAGTTCTATCAGTCCGAATCCTTGTTCTTGTAGTTTCCCATATCTAATAACTCCTGATGCATAATTGTAATAATCGTTGCCTATATCGTATCTGATGAAGGAGATAAGAGCTACGATGAAATACATTATAAATATCCAGGAACGCTCTTTGGTCTTGTTGTAAAGCGATCCTAATGTTATACAGACTAATAACAGGAGGTTATATAATATGATCGTACTGAAAATGGACCACATATAAAAAATATTGTCTTACCTGCTTTGGTGCTTTGAGATGGTGTCCGGTAGGCTCAAAAATTCCAGGTTTCTAAAAAAGAGTAGCCTTCCCACTTATCTATTATTTGGCAATTTAATTAGTTCGCCCATTTTGTAGTCCCATTCCTGTGGAGAAAACGGTGTGAATCCGCTCCAATGATAAAAAGTCATTTCGCCAAAGTAGATTTTACCATAAATGTCATAAAAATCGATGCGAACATGAGGTATTTCTTGCGATAACTTTGCTGCCAACTTCTTCATTAATTCAAAGCTTGCTGGCTTATTGATTGGTTTGGAAGAATTGGGGTGACCGTTAGTGAATGGCAGAAAATTAAAATCTGAGTCATAAAAATTAAATTTGGTTTCAACCCCTTTCAATCCTCTTTCTGTGGCAATGAACAGAACCTTTGGCTCTCCATTGAAACAGAAGAACTTATAGTCTTTTAATTCATAACCGCTTTCATCTTCCATGTACATTTCGGCCAATATGCGTGGTTTTACATTTTTGTAGGGCCACTCTCTGTTTTGATAATAGAAATTGACGGATAAACCTTTTTTCAATTTCTCTTTTGCTGCGTCTATGTCAAACTCATCTTTATTCTTGCATATTACAATGCCGCCGCTGTCATGTGAGCATTTCAACACGAAACTGTTGGGCAGGGCATCGAAATCAATATCGTCCACATCATCCC
The DNA here is from genome assembly GCA_017935385.1 of Tidjanibacter sp. Classification (GTDB taxonomy): domain Bacteria; phylum Bacteroidota; class Bacteroidia; order Bacteroidales; family Rikenellaceae; genus Tidjanibacter. The sequence goes on along the minus strand of JAGBHS010000023.1, from coordinate 15,268 downwards.
ATACTCCCAGTGTGGGTATAATGTATTCCTCTCCGATAAAGGATGCCACATACTTTTTGGCCTCTATTTTATCCACCATACGGGTGTATTCGGGATTTCTGTCGTGTAGTTTGAGCCATTGAATCTTCTCGTTATATGTTTTCGGGTTTTCCAAATCCAATTTACGTCCCATAATCAATCTGTATTTCCATTTCAGGAACTGTTTGTCGGGAATGAATCTGCTGAAGCGATTCAATAGGACGTACAACAAGTAATTGGGTTCACGCAGTGCGCGTTTGATTTTCTGTGTAAGTGTCATTTGTTGCATTCCAGTTTTACGATCTTCTTATACACGAACAATCTGTATATTAATTCTGTCAAGAACGAGATTATTGCCAGCAGAATGAACGAGTATGTGTATTGCAGCATGTCGCAGAAGTACATGATGGCAAAAGCGACAAGGTAAGTGATTGTCGTGATGATTATGCTGTACAGTACATATTTGTTATATCCGAAAGCGACACACAGATTATTTGCTATCATTACACTTACAGAGACAATTATGGGAGCCAGCAGGAACAACCTGATTGGCCATAAAACTATCTGTTCGTGCAGGAAGAACTCCACTATCTGTGGCAGGAAGATGTTTACTATGCCGACCAACACAACGCTTATGCCTAAGGTTAAAAGCAGTGATTTTTTGAATGCGTTTATATTGCGTGTTTGCGCCATTCGCGGGAATAAGACGGTTTTTATTATGTTGTTTGGCTGAATGAGCAGATTGTATAACTTTGATCCCAGGTCATAAATAACCACATTGTCCATGCCGGCAAACAGACCAACAAACAGATAATTGAGTTTGTCTTTTATAGTGCAGATCAGATCGGTGGCGAATATGGTGGAAGAGTCTTTGATGTAAGATTTCATTGCTTTTATGTTCGGTCTGCTCCAATTTATTCCCATAGTTTTGAATATGGTGAACATGGCGACGAAGCCGCCGGAGAGATAGCCTATCGTATTGAGTATGGGAACGAAGATGTAGTCGCTTTGTTCTTTTACCACCACGAATATGAGTGCTATAAAAACGGATTTGATAGTGATGTTTATTATCGTGGAGTACTTCATCTTCTCGATACCCTGAAAGAAGTATTGCGGGAAGAGCAGTTCGTTGGTGGTTACTCCGTAAGTGAGCAAGAACAGCAGCCATTGTTCTCTGTATGTAGGGATTAGCATTACGACTGCCAAGAGTACGAATAGGCCTATTATCCACAACAAGAGTCGGGTGTAGAATACCGAACAAACGATTTCAGACAATTTCTCTTTATTGTCTCTGTTTTGTGAGACGTGTTTGGCGCAAACGCTGTTTGATCCGAAGTCTATAATTATGGAGAAATAACTTGCCAACACTTGTGCGCTTATGATGTATCCGTAAAGTTCTCGTCCTAATGTTTGAGTCAGATACGGATATGTTATAAGCGGAGCAATCAGAAGAAATATTTGCAGAATCGACAGGAATGAGAGATTCTGTAAAATTACCGAATGTCGTTTTGCAAACTCTTTTATGTTTACCATTCAGACAAAACTTTGAGTTTAGAATTGCGTCTTATACCATTTGATGAACTTGGCGATGCCCTCCGTCAGATTTGTTTTTGGTTTGTATCCGACCTCTTGTTCGAGGAGTGTTGTGTCAGCATTTGTTTGATAGACATCGCCTTTTTGCATTGGCATGAAGTTTTTGTTTGCCTCCACTCCCATGTTTTTTTCTATTTCAGTAATGAAGTCCATCAGTTTGACGGGATTGGAGCAACCGATATTGTATATCTTTGCGGGAACATTGTGCAGACAATTTTCCGATTCGGGGATTTTGTCCAGCACCTTGATTGTTCCGTTGACAATATCGTCTATGTAAGTGAAATCGCGGATCAGGTCTCCGTTATTGAACACGTTGATGGTTTTTCCACACCTTATTGCATTTGCAAAGAGCATTGGAGCCATGTCGGGGCGTCCCCACGGTCCATAGACGGTAAAATATCTCAATCCGGTTGTCGGCAGATTATACAGTTTGCCATAAGAGTGAGCCATCAGTTCGTTGGCTTTTTTTGTGGCGGCATAAATGCTGACGGGGTAGCTGACATCATCATTCTCACTAAAAGGAGTGGCGTCGTTCATTCCGTACACCGAACTTGATGATGCGTAGACCAGATGTTTTATGCCATTCTGGCGACAACATTCCAGAATGATCATAAATCCCATCACATTGTTTTCTATGTATGTGTAAGGGTTCTTCAAAGAGTATCTTACTCCGGCTTGTGCGGCAAGATTCATCACTTTGTCGAATTTCTCTTCTTCAAATAGTTTTTCCATCGTCTGCCTGTCGCTTATGTCTGCATTCATGAACCACATGTTGGGCAGAGTGGGGCTTTGAATTTTCTTCCCACGGACCATTTCGGGATATGTTACCTCATTTCCGTCACCACCTGTTTCGGGGATGCAGCTTGTTTTTTCTGCGTTTTCCTGCGGTGTTATTCCGAAGAACTCTTTGAGTCGAGCCAGTTTCAGATTCGGATCATAGTAAGAGTTGAGATTATCTATGCCGACAACCTCATCACCTCGCCTTGCCAATTCATAAGCGAGTTTGCTTCCTATAAATCCGGCTGCTCCGGTCACCAAAATTTTCATTCCTTTTTCTTTAATATATCCTTTGGCTGACGATTTTTATCCTCTTTGCGTTATTTGAAGAGTGCTTTCACTTTGTTGTAACTCTCCGTATCACCAATGTCGTATCTGTGACCGGGCATGGGATAAGCGTGCATGGGAGTGCGTTCACACATGTAGTGCGCCAGATTGCCCGGTGCGTCGTAACCGCATCCGTTCTCCACCGCACCGCGTATCTGCTCCAAATCCTCTTTACGATATATGTAGAAAGGCGGAACGGCCCATGTGCTTTTGGGTTCCTGCGGTTTTTCTTCCATCAGTGTGACAAGGTTGTTGGCATCAAGACAGACGACCCCTGTTTTCTGCAATGCCTTCAATGATTGCTCCTCGTGACACATGATAAGACTTGTCCCTTTCTCCTTGAAATACTCCACGAAACCTCCGAACGAGAAGTCGAGAACATTGTCGGCTGCCACCACCATTATGTCCTCCTGCACGTTGCCTATTTCCAGCGCCAGCAGCAAATCTTTCACGGCTCCGATGCGATGGTCGTTGTCTGTCGAACCGTCGTCAATTATCATCAGCGGTTTCTCATAGGGTGCCGTTTCTATCCATTTGTTGAAGTGACCTATGAACTTATGGTTGCTTACAATTATGTGTCCCGTTATTTCCGGTATGTTGTCAATGTCGGCCATCATGCGGTCCAGAATGGTGGAGCCGCCTATTTCGAGCAACGGTTTCGGGAAATTCTCCGTCAGCGGATAGAGTCGTGTGGCATATCCGGCCGCAAGTACAATGTTTATCATGATGAATGTCTGTTGTGCGCTGTGTCAAAGGCGTTGTTGAATGTAGCCCCTCATCGCCTTGTTGATTATAAAAATCGTGCGCCGTTATCTATTTTGCAGAAGTGTACCTCAAAAGTGTTCTTGTATTCGGGGAATTGTTTCAGATACTCCTCTGTGAGGGTTTTCTGTATGTGTTCTTTCTTTGCGGGATCCACCAGCGCGATGCAGGCTCCCTTGAAACCTGCTCCACTGAAACGACCTCCCCAGATGCCGTCCATGTTGCGCATGATGTCATATATGGCTATCAGTTCGGGCGAGCCACACTCGTAGTTGTGAATAGAACTTTCGCAACTCTCAAAGCTCAACTTTCCGAACAGCTCGATATTGCCCGATTCCCACGCCGTTATGCCTTTTCTTACGCGTTTGTATTCCGAGTAGAAATGTTCGGCACGTCGTGCGAAACGTGCGGGCAGTTTCTCGCATGTGGCACGATAAGTTTCGCGCGGTATGTCGCGCAGATAGGTCTTGTTCAACGGTTTAAGCGGCTGTTCCGTGAAGGCCAGCATGTTCCATGCGGCGGCCCTGCACTCGCTTACACGCAGATTGTAATCACTTGACACCAGCGAACGTGTAAGTCCCGAGAAGAATATGCCGAGTTCAAATTCGGGCATTCTTGGATTGCGTTTGATCACCCTGTACTCCTGCGAGGCGGTGTCGATGAACAGCAGCGAATCTTTCTCACTCAACACGATGCACGATTGGTCAAGAATACCGTTGCTCAATCCTATGTATTCCCGTTCTGCCTCGGAGGCGATATTTATTATCTCCATCTGGGTCAGTTCTATGCCGTTGGCTTTTGAGAATGCCATTACGTAAGCGACAAGAACGGCCGCACTTGACGACAGGCCGCCTATGGGCAACGAACCTTTGATTTCGCCCTCAATGCCGTTTTTGATTTTGAAACGTTTCGAGAGTGCGAATTTCACACCTCTTGCATAGTCGCCCCAGTTGTATTGCCTTACTCGTGTCAGGTCGTCTATGCGGAATTCCACTTCCCCCTCAAAGGTGTGGCTTTTCAATCTCACCATTCCGTCGTTGGTCGGGTTGAACCAGAGGTCTATACCTTTGTTGAATGCAAACCCTGTTACCAGTCCGTGCTGATGATCCACGTGAGCCCCCAGCGGGCAGACGCGATATGGCGAGAATATGTGATATTGGTATTTTTTATCCATTATTGATTAAAATTTCTTTCCAAAGATGATTCCGAAAAATGTTTTTGCCAGAATTTTTATGTCAAACATCCATGAACGTCCTTGCAGATAATAAAGATCGTACTCCAATCTGCGCAACATTTTCTCCATGGTATCCGTATAACCGTTGTAGAAGGTTGCGTAAGAGGTGACACCCGGTCTTATTTGGTAGAGATATTCATATCTCGGATCATGTTCAATAATTTGATCTATATAGAATTTTCTTTCCGGTCGAGGCCCTACAAAAGCCATGTCGCCTTTGAAAACATTCCACAGCTGCGGCAACTCATCTAAATGATGAGCTCTAAGGAACAGACCTATTTTCGTCAGTCTGGGATCGTTGACACCGCTTCCATGACTTAATTGCGGACCCATTTTTTCGGCATCGAGTCGCATTGTACGGAATTTGTAGATATAGAAAGGTTTGCCGTGACGTCCGATACGTTCCTGCTTGTATATTGACGGACCTCCGTCTTCACGTTTTACCATTATGTGGCATATCAGGAATAACGGTGAGAAGATTATAAGGGCACAGAAAGAGGCAAAGCAGTCGAAGCATCTTTTGCTGATTCTTGCGAATGTAGACATTCCGTCTTTGATGAAACCCTCTTTGGGGACCAAGTGACTTACATGAGTTGTTATGTTGAAACCACTGCCTGTCAAATGCTCTTCATTTAATCTGTATACCCAACGTTTATAGTCGTTGGGATCAAATTCTATGCCGATATTGAAAACATAGTGTTTCTCGTCAACCTTATTGGCGGGTATTGTATCCGTTAGGATTTTGAGCGTCTTTTCGTCAATTTGGGTATATGGCAGTTGCAATGACGAAGATAAGCCTCGTTTGTTTACGATGTTGTTTTTGTTGAGAAACAATCGTAAAGAGAATGCCGAGTGTCCGTAAGCAATCCACAAATGGTCGCTTTCCGAATAATGAAGATGTATGGTGGAATACCCATTATCTTTCTCTATCAGCGCGATGTTTTCATTATTCATATAACATAAAATTAGAGTCCGTTTCCTCGGATTTTATTGTTTATGTAGCCTTAACCTTATTGATACAAAAACGCTATAAAGTCTGTTTGAACTTTTCGAACAGATCTTCTCCAAAGAGAATCCATATGGCGGCGCAGCAACCGGCAAGGAGAGTGAAGACGATGAGCAACTTCGCTTTGCTGGGTGCCACTTTGTGGAGAGGAATCACCGGAGGTTGAACTATCGCGAATACGGGTTTTGCCTGTTGCTCTGTGATGCGGGCACCTTCAAGTTGTTGTGCCACTTGCGAATAGACCTGATAGGCGAGATTCATCTCTTGTTGCAGACGTTCTTGTTCGGCCTGTGCGCTTTGTAGAATGACGCTTTTGTTGGAGTCCATATGACGGGCATAAGCCTGTTGTGCCTTGTAGTAGTCGGCTTTGCGTTGTTCGCATATCACGCTTAGGTTTTCCACGTCCTGACGCGCTTTCGAGGAACGGTAATCGGACATGTATTCTTTGAGGTTGTCGACAACGGCATTGACTACGACATAAACCACCTGCGGGTCTTGCAGATCAAGTGATATTGTAGTTTTTAACGATTTGATATCCACCGAAACAATAATGTTCTCTGCAAAGAATCCCACTACACCTCTTTCTTTCTTTGGCAGATTATTGGGGTTGAGTGCGGCTATATCAACATTGGTTTCTTCTTTTTTTGAGAACAAGCCCAATATCTTGCCCGGTATTTGAGGTATGTATGACCACCATGCCGAACGTTGATAGTTTTTCATGTAATCGAGCAGCGATGTGGTTATCATCTCTCCTTTTCGTTCGAACGTTACGGGAAGATCGAACAGCTCCACGATAAAAGGTGTCGAATGTACCACATCGGGGAACATCTCGGCATTGATTGCATCTATGCTGTTGTTCAGATTCACGCCCATCATTGATGCGATGCTGCTGACGTTGCTTCCGGTCTTTTGTTCAAGTTCGGGAGCAAGTGTTACCGATGCGTTGTAGGTTTCAGGGATGCTGAATCCGATGATCAGTCCGAGTATGGCGCCGACAACACACCATTTGATGATCATTTTACGTTTCTTCCATAGTTTGCTCAGCAACTCTATGATGTCTATTTCCTGGTCGTTATCGATGCCGGGCTGATTGTTTATGTTGTTTTCTGCCATTTTTTTTCAATTTATGTTGTGCTTTGTTGTTCTTTCCGAGGTGTGAGATCGGCTATTTCAACAGCAGATTACCGATGGTTGCGATGGTTGTGCCGAGAGTGGCGGCAGTCGTTGCTATGCCGAGAACGTTGTTGATGTTGGAATCCCTCTTGCGTTTCTCGGGCACCACTATCTCACAACCCGGCTCTATGACGTTTTTGCTGTTTTGACTGGCCTTTTGGATTGTGCCGTTAAGATAGATTACGTATGATTTGCTTTTTTTGCTTCTGAAACCGTAGCCGCCTGCCATCTGCACATAATCTTTTACCGTCATGTCGGGATTGTAAACCACCGTGTTGGGGAACATGACGTTACCGCTGATTTTGACGGTGTTTAAGTACTCCGGAATGATGAGTTGGTCGCCCTCTCTGAGTACCAGGTCGGCGTCGCTGCCCGGATTGGCGAGAGCCTGTTCAAGATTAATACCCACGCTGTAAACGGTCGAACGATCTATGTTGTTTATCTCCATCTCATCTTCGATATTGTCTGTCATGTCTTCCACGGCATCGAGTCGCCTTTTTTCTTCCTCATTCATTTCCCTCAGCAATTTGGCACCTTTGACGTATGCCCAGTTGTTGAGTCCTCCTGCTTTCTGCACCAGATTACTGAGTCGTTCCTCTTTTTGGGTGAGGATGTAGTCGCCGGGGAATACGACTTCGCCACTGATGGTTACATTGGCCTGGGAGACATATCCTGGACTGCGTCTTACGAACACTTTGTCGTATGGTTCAAGAATGAAGTCGGCCTTACCGTCGAGTATATATCCGTCTTTGAAGGCAAAGGTGTATACCTCTCCAATGATGTTGGATTGCTCCATGCTTGCCGGATTTTTGATTCTGCGGCTCACATCAATTCTTGCGGTTGAGGCCGATTCCAGCAGACCTCCTGCCATCATGATTGCATCTTCGAGAGTTGTGTTGTCAACAAACACGAACTGGCCGGGTTTGGCGACTTCGCCTTCTACGGTTATGTCGCCTATGTCTTCCAGGTCATGTATGCTGGGGATGTACAGAACATCGTTTCGTTCGAGTTCCACGTCGGGAGCATTACCGTTAAGAACGGCTTTAAGATCCACCTGAATCATTTCGAGAGTCAAGTCGTCGCGTTCTCTTGTGATGAGTGCGCGGTTTGTGAAGGCATCGCCTTTAAGACCGTCTGCTTTTGCGATCAATGTCCTTACGGAGTGAATCTCTTTGCCGAGTTCATATGTTCCGGGACGATAAACGGCACCCGTAATTTCGATTCTGTTCTCGAATCTGTCGCGCATGGCCTCCACCACAAGGCTGTCACCCTCCATCAGCTGGAAGTTATCGAAGTCGGTTTTGTTCACGGTGAATATTTGCTGTTCTATGCCGTTTCGGCGAATCATTCTGATGTTTTCGGAGTAGGCATCTCCCGCGAATCCTGCCGCATAATCAATAAGGTTGGCGACTGTTTCACCCTCTTTGAGTTCGTAAGCCATCGGTCTTTTGATGTTGCCCGTAATGTCCACAATGATGTCATAGGCGGGCACATTGATGATGTCGCCCTCTTCGAGCACCATATTGCCGGCCATCTTGCCCTCGCGGATAAACTCGTAGATATCCACATTTGCGATTTTGTTGCCGTTGCGGATGAGCTGAATGTTTCTCAACGATCCCAAATCACTCACGCCGCCGGCTTTGTGCAGGGCATGATAGAGGTTTGAGAGTGATGACAGATAGTAAGTGCCGGGATTGGCAACCTCACCCATCATGTTCACCTGAATGGTTCTGATGTTGCCAAGCGAGAGGTTTATTTGCGATCTGGCCTCTTCGCCATCCACCGAATAGATTTGTCCCAATTTGCGAGTCAGGTATGAGTCAGCCTGCTTGATGGTCATTCCGTTGAGGTGTACAAGACCTATGTTGGGGATGTTGATGGCTCCTTCCTGTGAGATTGTTCTTCTGATAGTCTCTTCGTTGGCGCCCCAGATGTCGATTATAACCTCATCGCCCGGACCGAGTGTGTAGTTTGTCGGGGTGGGCATGTTGTCGCTTGGTGCGAAAGTGAGGTTCTGGCTTGTGAAAATGTCGCGACCATACACTTTTCTTCCCTCATCTTCCTGCTCCAAATCGGTCGGGGACTCATACAGTGTGTCGTATATGACGTCCGCATTTTCCGCCGTCACACCGTATTCTGTGTTGAGACTCTGCTCTTTGTTTGCTTTTTGTCTTATCTCAAACTCCGATTCCGTTTCAAGCATCTTGTTGTTGGTACGACGCTGATACTCATATGTATCATTGATGTCACCCGCCTCTGTTTGAGCCACATTCTGTTGTTCAAGTTTTGCTTTGATACGTTCGGCCTGCTCTTTTGAGATGCCTCGTGCAGCGAGTTGCTTTGCTATGTCTCGTTGCGATTTACCGGCAGCTGTTTCGCTTTTGATGTAGGTAATCACCGCCTCATCTGACATCTGGGCGTATGCGGGCACGCCAGCAATAACCATGGCGCAGATGATGCAAATTAATGTAATACTCTTTCTGATCATTGTTTTTTATTGCTTTTTTGTCTTCAAATATTCATGTTTGCTTTGAGAGATCGGTCGTGTTTAATCAATCTTCTCTATCATGTTGGTCGGTATGTAGGATATGGCTACCGCGGCCACTCCTTCGATACTTACCACCACTTTCTTGTTGTTGTGTATCCTCAATATTTTACCTTCCACACCCTCGAATATGCCGCTTTTTATTCTGACTCTCTCACCTGGTTTGGCTGCGAAGTCGGCGTTTTCCAGATAGAAAAACTCTTTTTCCCTGTTGGTTGTTACTTTAATGAAGTCTTCCATCTGTTTTTGTGGCACCACCAACGGTTTCTTCTCCGATTTGTCCATGAAGTAGCGCATTGGTGTCGATTCTTCCACTTTTGTTTTCAGTGTTTGTATTATCGTTCTGCTTGTGTGTATGAATATAAGATTGTGTATTATTGGTATTTCTATCGGTTTCCTTTGTCCTTTGACCTCCTTTTCGGCCCATTGCATCGGGATGTAGCTTTCGATTCCCAGATCGTCCAATATGGCTTTCAGTTTCATCTCTCTGGCATAGGTCACTCTCATCGGGAACCAGTGTATGTCGTCATTGTTTGCCTCGGATTTGGGCATAACTTGGGGACATCGCTGGTTTTGAGTACCACGAATCCTGTCCGCCATTTGGGACGGTGATTGAGAGTTTGCACTGATATCCAGTGGCAAGGCCATAAATTTGTTGTGTGTGGCCTTTTGTGACCCCACTTTGCAAATATAGTAATTTTATCTGTGTTTGAGATATGGAGTTTCTTGCAGATTGGTCGGATTGATTGTTTTTTGGTCGGAATTTTTGTTGTTAATCGTTTGATTAGTACTGTTTTCAGTGTCAAAATTACCCCCCCCCATGCAGAAAATTTAACCGAATGTTATAAATCGAACAACAAAGCCTTTCCGTGTTAAAATATTTTTTGTTTATTTTCTTGTGCTTCATGCTTTTCCGTTGCTTTCTTCCCGCATTTCCCATCCCCTCGTTCCACCCACTTCATCTCGCTTCTCCAACAAACTCGCCTTTTACTCCACCCATATCGCCTTTTACTCCACCAAACCTATTCGAAGAGTGTGGCAACAATGAAAAAAAATGGGAAAAAATGGAAAAAAGTGTTAAGTTTGTGGAAAGAAGAGAGTTGTTAAAAAATTAAATGATAAGAGTATGAAACGTTTTTTGCAGATAGCAGTGCTGTGTATTGCCGTTTTGGCAGTATGCCGAGGATGTGAAAAAGAGAATAAGACTCAGACTTTGACTGTTGCCGAGGCCGAGGATGGCCGGATAAACGGTTTTTCGGTTGATCGTCTGTCGCGCCTGGATGCGTTGGCCGAGGAGTTTGTGGGTAACGACAAGGCGCCGCAGATGGTGATGCTGGTGTCGCGCCATGGCGAGATTGTGTACGACAAGGCCTTTGGCTGGAAGGATAAGGAGCAGGGCGAGAAGGTGGAGAGTTCGGATATTTTCCGCATTGCCTCCATGTCGAAAGGAATCGTCACGGTGGGTCTTATGATGTTGTATGAGGAGGGTAAGTTTGTGTTGGACGACCCGTTGTATTACTATATTCCCGAGTTCCGCAACATGACGGTTTTGGAGAGTGTAGACTACGCCAAGGGGACTTATACCACGCGTCCTGCGCGCCGTCCCATTACGATCCGTCAGTTGTTGTGCCACACGTCGGGCATTTCGTATGGCAATATTGCTTATGACGAGATTTTCATTCCGCGTACCAGCACATTGGAGGATATCACCATTGAGGAGACGGTTAAGCGTCTGGCCACCCGCCCGTTGAATCACGAGCCGGGCGAGAAGTTCACCTACGGAATGGGTATCGATGTCGCAGGTTACCTGATAGAGGTGCTGTCGGGTCAGCCGCTGGATGAGTATCTGACCGAGCGCGTGCTGAAACCGCTGGGCATGGAGGATACGTATTTCTATCTGCCCGAGGAGAAGGCCGACCGTTTGGTGACGTTGTATTCGAAGCGAGGAACGGGTGCGATGACTCCGTCTGCCAACGAGGTGGAGCAGACCTTCCCCGTTGCGGGTCCCCGGACATGGCTGTCGGGCGGTGCGGGCTTGTGCAGCACGGTTTATGACTATGCCCGTTTTGTCCAGATGTTGCTCAATGGCGGTGAGTTCAACGGCAATCGTATTTTGGGTCGCAAGACTGTGGAGATGATGACTACGGTCAATCAGTTGGCCGAGAACACTACGCCGAGCCTCAGCTATCAGTGGGGCTTGGGCTTTGAGATTATGAGTGCCAACAGTGTTGCCCACAAGATGGGATCGGTCGGCACGTATGGCTGGTCGGGAATGTACGGCACGTTCTATATGGTTGATCCTGTTGAGGATATGTTCTATATCCTCTTTGCCAACGGCAACCCGTGGCCGGAGAAGGAGTTGATTCGCGACTATTTCCAGACGGCGGTATATCAGGCGCTGGTGGATTAATTTGAGTTTTAGAAAAAAACTGCCCGAAAATTTTGCAGGGGTGGGGGGATTTTTATTAATTTGCAATCGAAGTTTAACCTTAATTAAAAACGTATTATTATGAAGAAATTTTTTGCATTTTTGGCGGCTGCTGCAATGCTGGTGGGTTTTTCGGCATGTGGCGGCGATGACGACGGCGGTGACGGCGACGACGGTAGAAAAAATCAAGTTACCATAGGCACAAGTACTTATGAGCTGAAAGACGCTTGCGTTTTCCATTATATTACCGATTTTGACAGAGACAGTTTTGATGTTTATTTTTTTGATGAGTCAAACAATGACGGTCATATTGTAGACAAAACGACCGGAATTTTTGCCGATGACTATGACGGTGGTTCGATAAATGCTTATTTTTTCTATTGCGACTCGGCCACACCTAAAAGTGGCACCTACACCATCAATGACAGTTATGCTGACATGACATATGAAGGTTATTTAGCTTATACTGAGGATTTTTATACCGATGATTGGTATGACGGGAGGGCGACTTCTGCCGTTATCAACAATCTGGGAGGAGGCATCTATGAGATTATAATCTCGGGTAAGGCCGAAGACGGCACCACTCCTATCTCGCTATATTACAAAGGCACAATTCCATTTTTTGAGGGTTTATAACACACATAAAACCAAACAAGAAACAGCCGCACCCTTTCGAGAGTGCGGTTGTTTTTTCTGAGTATCTATAAGTTGCGAGGTGTCTTGCCGGTATGTTTCTTGAAGAACTGCACAAATGCCGACGGGCTTGAAAAATTAAGATGATCGGCTATTTGTTGCACGGTCATGACCGATTTGTGCTCCACTAACTGTTGCGATAAGTGTTCCACGATATGGTTTTCGGGAAGTATTACAATGCTGTTGCGGGATAAGGTGTACTTTTTGTTGTCAATCAGGATGTGGTCGTCAGAGCCTTTATAGAGCATTATTACGATGCCGTTGTGAATTAGCAGTCGTCCGTCGGGGTTGAGTACAGAGGAGGCGATGTCAAAGCCTATCATAAAGTCATTGCCGCCTTGTTTTTTTATGGCGCTGACAATCTCTAATTCTTCCAACTCCTTATTCTCACCCCTCATAAGCGAAATTTGATAAACTTATTCGCCAACAAATGTAATAAATTTCATTTGATCTGATGTATCTTTGCGGCGGAAAAATCATCGGTAACAGATTTGACTCACGAATTGTGTGTGTTAATGTCGTTCCGTTCCTTTTGCAAACACAAAGTAAAAATCAAAAATGACAAAAAACTATTATCAACAGAGTGTCGAAGAGGTGATTCGGCAATTGAAGACAGACCTGACAAACGGATTAAGCAGTGAAGAGGTCGCTACACTTCTAGAACGTAATGGCTTTAATGAATTTGCCAAGAAACAGCACACCACGTTATGGCAGAAGTTTATTTCGCAGTTCAAGAGCTTTATGATTATTGTGCTGTTGGTGGCTGCCGTTATTTCTGGTATTACCGGATATATGAATGGCGAGGGTGTCACCGATGCAGTCATTATCCTTTCGATACTTATTGTCAATGCAATCATCGGAGTGTTTCAGGAGGCAAAGGCGGAGAATGCACTTGATGCCTTGGAGAAGCTGTCTGCTCCGCATTGCAAGGTGATTCGCAACGGCGAGCACAAGGTTATCGAGTCGCGCGAGTTGGTCGTGGGCGATGTTGTGGAGATAGAGACGGGAGACAGCGTTCCGGCCGATCTGCGCCTTGTGGAGAGTGTGAATCTAAAAATACAGGAGGCGGCACTTACTGGCGAATCGTTACCCGTTGAGAAGGATATTGCAACAATTTCGGGCGAGGTGCCGATTGGCGACCGCACAAATCTGGCATTCAGTTCGTGCAGCGTAACATATGGTCGTGGTATTGGTGTTGTGGTTGCCACGGGCGAGAATACCGAGGTTGGAAAGATTGCGGCCATGATTCAGTCGGTGCCCGATATGCGTACTCCCATGCAGGTGCGTCTTGATAAGTTGGGTAAGGTGCTGGCAATAATAAGCCTTGTTGTGTGTGCGGTGATTTTCATAATCGGTTTGTGTTATGGACGTGGTCTTATGGAGATGTTTATGACGGCCGTGAGCCTTGCGGTGGCGGCTATTCCGGAGGGATTGCCGGCGGTGTCTACCGTTGTTTTGGCGTTGGGAGTCCAGAGACTTGCCAAGCAGAATGCCATTGTTCGTAATCTGCCGTCGGTGGAGACTTTGGGCAGTACCACGGTTATTTGTTCCGATAAGACCGGAACACTCACACAGAACAAGATGACGGTTGTGGAGTGCTATCCTGAGATATCAAATACTATCATGACAATAGGCTCTCTCTGTAATGATACCATACAAGGAGGCGATGGAGAACTCATCGGCGATCCTACCGAAACGGCACTTGTGGCTTTTGCCGAAAAGAATTCGGTTTCTTACAAACAGTTGGAAACTTCTTTGCCAAGAATCTCGGAGATTCCGTTCGACTCCGAACGAAAATTGATGACAACGCTTCATCGTAAGGATGAGAATACGATTCTTGTTGCGACAAAAGGAGGCTTCGATGAGTTGCTTGCCCGTTGTAATAGAATTGTTGGCAAAGATGGCGAGGTGCGTCAGATAGCAGATAGTGACTATAAGTCTCTTGCCGCAGTAAATGAGAAGATGGCACAGAATGCGTTGCGTGTGCTTTGTATGGCTTATTCCGAGATAGACATCACGACAGAGCCTGATGCCGAGCAATTGGAGGCTCTTACCGACAATGCCGAGAAAGATTTGATATTTGCGGGCTTGGTAGGTATGATTGATCCTCCGCGTGATGAGGCGCGAGTTGCCGTTGAGCAGTGTAAGGCTGCGGGCATTAAGCCTGTTATGATTACGGGAGACCATAAGATTACGGCCTCGGCCATTGCACAAAGCCTCGGTATTATGGGTACCGCAGATAAGGTTCTTACCGGCAGTGAGGTGGAGAAAATGAGTGACGAGGAGTTGCAAGGAGTTGCAGGCAGTGTGTCTGTCTTTGCCCGTGTGGCACCGGAACATAAGGTGCGCATTGTGAAAGCTTATCAGAAGCTTGGCAATGTGGTTGCGATGACGGGTGACGGTGTTAACGACGCACCCTCCATCAAGAATGCCGATATTGGTGTCGGTATGGGTATTACGGGTACGGACGTCACGAAAAACGTCGCCGACATGATCCTTGCCGATGATAACTTTGCAACCATTGTCTCCGCCGCAGGCGAGGGACGCCGTATTTACGACAACATCCGCAAGGCAATTCAGTTCCTGCTTGCCTCCAACCTTTCCGAGGTGCTGGCGATCTTCTTTGCCACACTTCTTGGCTTTACCATCTTCCAGCCCGTGCAGCTGCTTTGGATCAACCTCATCACCGACTGCTTCCCCGCACTTGCACTT
>JAGBHS010000022.1 GCA_017935385.1 Tidjanibacter sp. | reverse complement strand
GACAACAATCAATCCTCCACAACACCATTCTTAGTGTCTGCGGAATATCTCCAACGCTCTATTAAGCATTGTGGCATAAAAATGGCAGCGTGGTTATAAAAATCAATCTTTCATTAGATGTGCATAACCTACGAATTGTTCATATTTGCCTACTAATAAACCTCGTTTTTGTTTTAGCTGAAGCTTTTGTCGGGTGGAAAAGCAACTCCACAGGCCTGATGTCGGATGCAGGACACAACCTGAGTGACACCGTAGGATTATTACTTGCCCTGATAGCCCTGCACTATGAACAAACCGGAAACAGAAAACACAAGTTGATTTCACGATTTACAACACTATTAAACACAGCACTACTATTCGGTGCCGTCATGATAATAATATACGAAAGTGTCGGTAAGATTATCAGCCCGTCAAAGTTGGATAGTCAGGCTGTTATACTAACAGCTTCGGTTGCCATTGTTGTAAACGGCCTGACCTCATGGTTGCTGATGCGCGACAACAAAGAGAATATAAACATCCGAGCTGCCTACCTGCATGCCGCAACTGACACCTTGGTCTCGGCAGGCATAGTTATTTCGGGAATTATAATAAGATTTACGGGGTGGTATATCATTGACCCCATAATCAGTCTGGGTATATCGGTACTGATACTGATACCGACCATAAGACTGTTTTGTGTCACTATCAAAAGCCCGTTAAAATAACAGCGCTATAAGTCATCGGAAAGAATGGTGTTCTTAACATCGTTAATATCCACCAGTTTATTGACTATTGCATAGATGGTAAGTCCGGCGGGCGAATGAATCTGCAACTTGCTTGATATATTGCGGCGATGGGTCATTATTGTATGAGTAGACAAACACAACTCATCAGCCATCTGCTTGTTGGTCATTCCTTTCACGACACAAACCACAATCTCCTTCTCGCGCGGACTCAACTCTTGTTTTTCGCACTCTTCCCCACTCTTTTTAATATGCAACGACTCCAAAGCATCCTTGACGGTGTCGGGAGTGTCATAAAGAGAGATGACGGCATCGTAATCACTCAGCATGTTTTTATCTCGCAGGCTATTAAGCAGAGCCACCACTTTCACATCCGAATACCGCCACTCGTTACGGAATTTCGACATAAACAATTGGCCGACATAAGACGGGTCTACTATCAGTACATCAGGATTATAACGCCTTACCTGCTCCTGTATATTCATAACATCACCCGACTCGGCAATCTCCAAATCTAACGAGGACAATCTTCTGAAAACAGATACCAATCCGCTTCTGATGATTATCGACGGTTCCGTAATCAATATGTGTAATCTGTTCGACATACCAACCGCTTATTTGTTTTGCTCCATCACGTGAATGGCTGGAATCAACAACTTATCCTCCAAAGTATTATGCGAAATCAACTCGTCGGCACAGGAGAATATATCAAACAATGCACCATTAAGTTCGTTGGTACTTCGTGCAGGACAATATTTTATTATGATATCTTTCAGCTCGGAAAGTTTTCGTTCCACATTGTCATGCTTGCGCGAAAATATCTCAATATTATAATCGTGTTGCACATTACCGTCCAGCAGTGCCGTCACATAAGGAAACACCACCTCGTCTTCATATTGCATATGCTTATTGACTTCGTTCACATATTCATCAAAGTAGCGCATGATAACCATCGAGATATCATTACTACCCCAGTCTATCGCCTCAATCAATTTCTGGCGAATAAGCGGGAGTTTATAACCAAGAAAATAGCGATGCGAATTGACAAGATAGTCCACCAATGCCTTAACCGATATTTTTGACCTCTCCTCATCGGTCATCGCCTCATTGCTCTCATCCAGCACATTTATGACTGCCAAAAAAGTATTCGTATCGACTCCGTTATCTTCACATACCTCTCTAATGGTTTTGTCGCCAAATCCGAGTTTAATACCAAATCTGCTCATCACCGACAACATGGCATATTGAGTGCATATCAAATCACTCATCTTGTCCGTACCCTTGTATTTTCCTATCGTATACATAAATTCATCTTTTTCGGCCTACTGCAAATATAATCATTTTACTCTGTTGACCTCCTCCTCAAAGCACAATCGAAGAGCCTTTTTTCTTCGTCAGCTCTTCGATTGGCGATTAACACAATTATTTTTTATATGGCTTTTTTTCGCATGCTCTCTTTTCTTGATACAAAGATACAATCATTACCCTTTGTCGTCAATTACTACATTCAGGTATTTTATACTCCATTTGATACCTAAAAAAAGTGAGCATGCAAACAACTATTGAGAAATCTATTGATTTTGCGTTGAACAACCAATTAATATATTGTGCCTATGAAGATTTAGCATATTGATTACACGTACGATATGACATTAACCCGTCAATAATTCTTTGTAGAAAAGCGCCCTCATCAAGTCGTGATGAGGGCGCTTTTTATTTACAACATTCAGCAATGCCGAGCCAAAATCAGTCTTTCAGATAATAAACCACATTGGTCACCACCCTCACGTTTTTAATATAAGGGGTGTTGGAATCTCGGTCCGTCACCGAGAATTGACCTTGCGTGGCGGTCTTTATCTTGCCGAGTTTGCTCTTTGAATCCTTGGCGAACTTCTCGGCCGCCTGACGGGCATTGAGTGTAGCCTCCTCTATCATGGCAGGTTTCACATCATTCAACTTGGTGAACGAATAGACAACGGGATACTGCCACGAATCACCCGTACCGACCGGAATCCCCTTCTCAAAGAGTCGCATCTGCTCGGTCTGCAACTTCACCACCAGTTCCACATTCTCACTACATACCGTCACTACCGACGTTACAATATACCGAAACTCTCTGTTCTCGGCATAGGTATTGGTGCTGGTATCCATTATGGTGGGTGCGTTCAGGGTTATCTCCTCATCGGTGATACCTGATGCCTTCAAGAAATCGATAATAGTATTGTTCTTGTTGTTGATGGTTTTATACAGACTTGCCAGATCGTTTCCGCCTTGTTTATAAACAATAGGCCAGATCACCTTGTCGGCCATCATCTCCTTTTCGCACAAACCTTTAACGGTCACGTATCGGTCATAAGACTTTGCAGTCTTGACTGTTAATATAAGGGCGCAGCCGAGCATCACAAGACCCAGCATGATAAACAAGCCCAACTGATTCAGTGATTTGTTGTTCGTTTCCATAGTATTAGTCTTTTTACAAAGATAGCATATTTCTGCTCGAAAAGCATTTAATTTTCCATTAATTTTGCCCGATTCAAATCAGATAGTTTATCTTTGTGGCGTAAAATATTATTACTCATTTGTTATGAATGGTGTTGTTACAATAGCATTATTAATACTTTCAAATATCTTCATGACCTTCGCATGGTATGGTCATTTGAAGTTGCAACAGATGAACATCTCTTCATCATGGCCGCTGATTGGCATAATCCTCTTTTCTTGGGGCATAGCCTTGTTTGAGTATTGCGCACAGGTACCGGCCAACCGCATCGGCTTTGTAGAAAACGGAGGGCCGTTCACTCTTATGCAGTTAAAAGTCATTCAGGAGGTCATTTCCATAAGCGTATTCACCATCTTTGCGCTTACCATGTTCAAGACCGAAACCCTGCATTGGAATCATCTGGCTGCATTCGGCTGCCTTGTCTTGGCGGTTTATTTTGTATTCATGAAATAACAAACATCAAACCATTGAGTCTTATGAAAGAGATAATCTTGAACGGAGGCCCTCATGAGCATGTAAATATTTATAGCACATTGGAAGATTTAAATCCCATATTTGAAGAACGCAAACATATGAAAGTTATTCTCGTAAACGGTAGTCCTCACGAACACGGATGTACCTATACAGCATTGAAAGAGATGTGTCCCATATTTGAGGCACATGGTATTGAGAGTGAAATTTTTTGGATAGGAAACAAACCCATCTCGGGCTGCATAGCTTGTGGCGGATGCAAAAAGACAGGTCGTTGCGTAATCAACGATAGTGTCAATTTGTTCCTTGACAAAGCAGCCGAAGCTGATGGTTTCATTTTCGGCTCGCCGGTACATTATGCTGCCATATCGGGAGCGCTATCTTCTTTCATGGACAGAGCCTTTTATGGAAAGAATTCGCTGTTTGCCGACAAGCCCGCGGCAGGAGTTGTAAGCTGTCGTCGTGGTGGCGCCTCGGCAGCATTTGATGAAATCAACAAGTATTTTACCATCAACAACATGCCCGTTGTGGCGTCACAATATTGGAATCAGGTGCATGGCACCACACCCGAGGAAGTATTGCAAGACTTGGAGGGTATGCAGACCATGCGTACTTTAGCTCAGAATATGTCGTGGTTGCTCAAATGTATTGAGGCCGGTGACAAAGCCGGAGTTCAGCGTCCGCAACGCGAGCCCAAGACCCCGACAAATTTCATCAGAAAATAGAACTATAAAGAATATAAAAATCCCGCACCAAAAGATGCGGGATTTTTTATTCTTCAACCACTCGACTGATTAAAGATTCTCCAGACAGTAGTCTATCATCATCTTGCGGATGTGCATAGAGCCATAAGGAATCATGGAGTGGTTATCATCGGTGTAAATCATTTGGTCGAACTGTTTGCCGGCCTCCACGAGTTTGCGTGCCATCATGTGAGCATTGTGAACATGCACATTGTCATCCCCCGTACCATGAACAAGCAACAATTTACCCTTCAAATTAGCGGCATAACCAATCGGCGACGGCTCGTCATATCCTTCGGGATTCTCGGCAGGCAAACCGTTGTAACGTTCCGTATATACCGAGTCGTAATATCTCCACGAGGTCACAGGCGCTACCGAGATAGCCATCTTAAATACATCACTACCCTTCAATATACAATTCAGGGCCATGAATCCGCCATAGCTCCAACCATAGATTCCGATTCTGTCGGCATCCACATAGGGCAATGAAGCCATATATTGAGCAGCATAAATCTGATCCTGAGTTTCAAGACGTCCCATTTTTCCGTAAGTAAGTTTCTTGAACTCTTCGCCACGACCTCCCGTACCTCTGGGATCAAATCCGGCTACAATATATCCGTTCTGCACCAATACATCTTCCCAGCTTATACCCCACGAATCGGTCACCTCACGAGAGCCGGGACCGCTATATTGCGAGAACAAGACGGGATATTTCTTTGTCGGATCAAAATCGGCCGGACGTTTCATATAGCCATATATTTCATAGCCTTCGGGAGTAGTAAAAGTGATAAACTCTTTACAAGGAAGAGCTATTTCGGCAACATACTTTTTCAGTTCGGCATTGTCCTCCAACACTCTTATCAGCTTACCGTCATCACTATGCAACGTAACCGTATTAGGCGTATGCGCATTATTAACACTAGAAATATAATACTTAAATCCTTTGCTTGCCGTTACCGAATAAGTACCCTCATCGGTGGTCATGCGTTTTTTGCCTTTTCCGTTGAGCTTAATGGAGTACATATTGTTGCCATAAGGCGAGCCTTCATTCGACATATACACCACTCTGTCATCATCCACATGTACCAGTTGGGTAACCTCCCAATCGCCCTCGGTAATGGGAGAAATAAAGCCCTTCTCCACATCATAAAGATAGATGTGATAGAATCCGGCCGTGGTCTCATTACGAACAATAAAACGCTTTGAATCATCTAAGAATGTGATGGTTTGAGGACTTACCTCGTCTATATATTTATCCGAGTTTTCCTCGTATATAACCTTCTGTTTACCGTTATCTACCAGCACAACGTCAAGATGGTTCTGCAAACGATTCATCACGAAGAAATACAATTTATTGTCGGGGGTCCACTCAAAGTAAGGGATATACTGATCTCTCTCCTCGCCCGCATCAATCTTTTCACTCTGTGCTGTTGCCAGCGTATACACATAAAGATCCACATCCGAGTTGCGCTCACCAGCCACCGGATATTTGTATGTATAAACATCCGTATAACCGCTCACCTCACCCGATGAATAGCGCACAAACGAGAACTCCTTCACTTTGCTCTCATCGCTACGCGTATAAGCAATTTTATCACTCTCGGGCGACCAACGCAAGGCATGTGACAACGAGAACTCCTCCTCATAAACCCAATCGGGCAAACCGTTTATGATATGATTAAACTCTCCGTCAAATGTAACCTGAGTGGTAGCACTATCGGCCAGAGTCTTAATGTAAATATTATTATGCAACACATAAGCCACCTTTGTTGCATCGGGCGAAAACACAGCATAACGCACACTGTCACTCGGATTCAATTCGGTCAACTTGCCACTCGCCAAATCGTATGTCCAATAGTGCGAATACGCCGAACGACGATACAATCTTTTAGAGTCGGTCTTTATCAAAAGTTTCTTCTCATCGGAACTGAACTCAAAACCCGACATACGGCCTTTAAGCTCTATCTTTGACAAATCACAAATAGTATCGGTCAACTCTCCCGTAGCATAAGAGTACTGCAACACCACATTCCCTGCCGTACGCATATAATGCTCTCCATCTGCCATAGAGGTCATTCCATATACTCCCCTTGCCGAGAATTTGCCTTTCAGTATGTCATCATACGTAAATTTCTGCTGAGCCGCCACACCGACAGCCGCAAACAAAGCCAATAAAACGACTAATCTCTTCATATTAGCAAGCCTTTAAACTCATATCCAAACTACTGATCTGATGCGTCAATGCTCCTACCGAGATGAAATCCACTCCGCACTCGGCATACTCTCTGAGGTTTTCAAGAGTAATACCTCCCGAAGATTCGGTTTCGTATTTTCCTGCAACTTTCTTGACTGCCTCACGAGTCATCTCAATGGAGAAATTATCAAACATTATTCTATCAATTCCTCCGATAGCCATCACCTCGTCTATATCCTCCAACGAACGCACCTCCACCTCGATAGGAATATTCTTGCCCTTCTCTTTCAGATATTTCTGCACCGAGGTTACCGCTGCGGTGATTCCGCCGGCAAAATCGATATGATTGTCTTTCAGCAACACCATGTCAAACAAACCGATACGATGGTTCTCTCCACCGCCCAATTTCACAGCCATCTTCTCCAATACGCGCATTCCGGGAGTTGTTTTACGCGTATCAAGCACTTTGCAGTTCGTTCCCTGCAAGCACTCTGCATAGACTGCCGAACGGATTGCAATACCACTCATTCGCTGCATTATATTCAACAGCACACGTTCTGCCTGCAACAACGATATGGTACGTCCCTCCACATAGAAAGCAATGTCGCCTTTCTTCACTCTCGTACCATCCTCTATCAGCTGCTCGAAAACAACATCCTTGTCAAGACGTTCGAGAACCATTTTAGCCACCTCTATGCCGGCAATAATTCCATCTTGTTTTACAAGCAGCTTCATTCGTCCCTTATGATCGGCCGGGATGGTTGACAACGAGGTGTGGTCACCATCACCAATATCTTCTTTGATTG
>JAGBHS010000021.1 GCA_017935385.1 Tidjanibacter sp. | reverse complement strand
CTGTTTGTTTTGTCGCTTGTGGTTATGGGGCGCGCACCAAGCAGTTTTTTCCCTAATCTCGATAAACCCTATTTCCGTGCCGACTGTTTCATGCCCGACGGCTACTCCATTTATCAGACCGACAAGCGGATGGATGAGCTCTCGGAGTGGTTACTGCTCCAACCCGAGGTTAAAACCGTCTCGGTGACGGTGGGCAGTTCACCCGTACGTTACTATCTGGCGAGTACTTCGGTGGGGCCGAAGCCTAATTGTGGAAATATCCTTGTGGAGTTGCATTCGGCCGAGGGAACTGCCGAGATGTGTGATCGTTTTGCGGTGTATGCCCGAGAACGCTTTCCGGATATGTTGGTGCGAGCCTCGTTGTTCAAACTCTCTCCGGCCGTAGAGGCCACCATTGAGATTGGCTTTTCGGGGCCGTCACAAGATACACTGATTGCGCTTGCAGAACGGGCAAAGGGATTGATGAGAGAGTGTTCGTTGGTGGGGGATGTGCGTTCCGACTGGGGAAACAAAATACCTACCGTGTCGCCACTGTATTCGCAGGAGAAAGGGCAGCGCCTCGGGGTTTCCCGTCAGGATGTTGCCATGTTTGTCAAATTCGCCACCAATGGACTCGTGCTTGGCGACTATCGTGATGGCAGCAGATTGTTGCCCGTATTGTTGAAAGACGCCTCTATTGATCGTTTCAATCTGGCCAATTTCGGCTCGTTGCCTGTCTTTACTCCCAACGGATTGGTGGTGCCGATAGAACAGGTGTTGGATTCGTTGAGTGGGGAGTATCGTTACGGGGTCTTGAAACGCTATCAGCGAGAACTGACCTTGCGCGCCCAGTGTGATCCTCTGCTGGGAGCCAATGCTGCCGAGGCTTATCGTCAGGTCTATGATGCGGTGTGGCCCGAAATGCAGCGACAACTGCCCGAAGGTTATTCAATGAAGGTATTTGGAGAGCAGGAGAGTCAGGCCGAATCGAATGCCGCACTTGCCGCCAATATGCC
The DNA here is from genome assembly GCA_017935385.1 of Tidjanibacter sp. GTDB lineage: Bacteria > Bacteroidota > Bacteroidia > Bacteroidales > Rikenellaceae > Tidjanibacter. The sequence goes on along the minus strand of JAGBHS010000021.1, from coordinate 4,995 downwards.
TCTTACGTTGTTCCTGATTTTTACCACGCTTCTTTTGTTGTTCCGCAACTATTCGGAGCCATTGATTATACTGATGATGATACCGCTGATATTTATAGGAGTGGTGGCGGGTTTGGCCGTTTCGGGCAAAATGTTGGATTTCTTTGCGCTGTTGGGATTGTTGGGACTTGTGGGGATGAACATCAAGAATGCGGTGGTGTTGGTAGAGCAGATCGGTGTGGAACTGGCAACGGGACTTGAACCGCGTGAGGCAGTGATAAGAGCCACCGAATCGAGAATAATTCCGGTGGTGCTGGCCTCGGGAACAACCATTCTGGGAATGTTGCCGTTGTTGTCGGATGCCATGTTTGGCAGTATGGCGGCAGTTATTATGGGTGGGTTGTTTGTGGCTACGTTCCTGACCATTCTTGTGTTGCCCGTAACGTATTGTGCTGTAAGACGGATAAAATGAATTTTGATATGAGGTGGTTTTTATCTCTTTTTTTGTTGGTGCCCGTTTCGCTTGCGGCACAGCAGTCGCTATCGCTTGACGAGTTTAGAGCGGAGGTGTTGGCGTATAGTAACGAGATGCAGATGGCGCGTAGCCGACAGAGTGCAACCCGGCAACAGAGCAGGGTGGCACAAACAAATCTATGGCCCGATTTGAGTCTGTCGGTCGATGCGGATTATATGTTACGAAACAGAAAAGATATTTTGGGCTCGTCACTGAAACATTATAATTACGGTGCCGTTGCCACTGTGAGTCAGACACTGCTTGGCGGTGAGTCAAAGAGTGCTTACCACATTGCTCGAATTAATGAACTTATTGCAACGGTGGGTGCGGATGCCGAGTATGCGCAGGTGGTTCATGCGGCCGAAACGGCATATTGGAGTGCTGCGGCGGCTGTGGAGAGATTGGCGGTTGTGCGTCGTTATGAGGACATTGTGAGGCGTTTGTATGAGGTGGTAAAGGTGCGGTATGAGGATGGATATGTGGCAAAAAACGACCTGCTGATGGTGTCGGCAAGGCTTAATGAGGCGCGGATGCAACTTGTGGAGGCTGAGTATCATCGCAAGAGTGTGATGTTGCAGATAAACAACATGATGGGGTATGAACATTATGTCGATTTCGCGCTTGCCGATACGATTGCGACTCCCGTTGTCATGCCTACCGAGGTGGCGTTGATGACTGCACTTCGTTCGCGTGCCGACTACGAGAGAGCCTCTTTGGAGGTGGATCTGCGCGGGAATGAGGTGGAGCATGCCAAATCGCAATACAATCCGACTGTTTCGTTGGGGATGCAGGCGCTGTGGTCCACTCCTACGGTCAATACCAACGGGACGGGGGAGTGGGACGGTATGGTGTTTGCCCGCATAAGTGTTCCTATATTTCATTGGGGTGCGCGTAAACATACTGTTAATGCGGCTCGTTATGCCGTTGCCGAATCACGCTATGCCCAAAGGGCCGTGGAGGATGCGATAGCGCTTGAACTTGCCGAGGCTTTGACTGCCATTGAACAAAACAGACTTCAACTCTCCATTTCTACGTCCAATCTTGGTTCCGTAGTGGAAAACCTGTCGCTCAGCACCTTTGCCTATACCGAGGGCAAGATTCCCATTCTGGATGTACTGCAATCCCAACTGTCCTGGATTCAGGCCTACACTGCGTATGTCGAAGCACACTATCAACTCAAAACGGCCGTTGTGGATTATCGTTATGCTGCAGGAGAATTTGAACCATGATTAAAACAAAAGACGAATTCTCATCCCGAGAATTCGTCTTTTGTTTGGCTTGACTTTATATCAAACTATTAATACTCCTGCCAGCTCTTGATGTGAATGTCACTCTCCTTCAACTCGCAACATGCTCTGATGAAGGCACTTGCCAGACGGGCATTGGTAATCAACGGAATGTTGTAGTCGATTGCTGCACGACGGATCTTATATCCGTTGGTCAGCTCGCGATGAGTATGATCTTTCGGGATGTTGACCACAAGGTCAAGCTCATGTTTAGAGATCATATCCATTACATTGAGAGCAGTACCCTCGTCGGGCCAACCGACAACCGTTGCCTCAATTCCGTGCTCCTCCAAGAAACGTTTTGTTCCCTCGGTGGCGAAAATGTTGTAGTTGTGTTTCTGCAACATCTTGCACGGTTCGAGCAAATCCACCTTGGATCTTGCATCGCCCGAAGATACCATCACGTTCTTCTTGGGAATTGAGTAACCCACCGAAATCATAGAGGTCAGCAAAGCCTCGCTGAAATCGTCGCCCAAGCAACCAACCTCTCCGGTTGATGACATATCCACACTCAGTACAGGGTCGGTATTGTGAAGACGCGAGAACGAGAACTGCGATGATTTAACTCCGATCCAGTCAATGTCAAATACATTGGTGTCGGGTTTCTCATACGGTGCATCAAGCATAATGCGGGTAGCAGTTTCGATGAAATTGCGTTTCAGAACCTTCGACACGAACGGGAAACTGCGTGATGCTCTCAGGTTACACTCAATAACCTTCACGTCATTGTTCTTTGCAAGATACTGAATATTGAACGGACCGCTGATGTTCAACTCTTTTGCAATCTGACGGCTTATCTTCTTGATTCTTCTTGCGGTTTCAAAGTATATCTTCTGGGGCGGGAATACCAGAGTTGCGTCACCCGAGTGAACACCTGCAAACTCCACGTGTTCCGAGATGGCATACTCAACAACCTCTCCGTTCTTGGCAACAGCATCAAACTCAATCTCCTTGGCATTCTGCAAGAACTGAGAAACAACCACCGGATACTCTTTTAATACGTTGGCTGCCAATTTGAGGAAGGTTTCGAGCTGCTCCTGGTTGTAACATACGTTCATTGCTGCACCCGAAAGTACATACGAAGGACGTACCAATACGGGATAACCCACCTTGGCCACAAAGTCATGTACCTCATCCATTGTGGTCAGCTCTTTCCATGCGGGCTGGTCGATTCCCAACTGGTCGAGCATGCTCGAGAATTTATGACGGTTCTCAGCACGGTCGATTGACAGCGGCGATGTTCCCAATACGGGAATATCCTGATGGTACAACTTCATTGCCAGGTTGTTCGGAATCTGACCTCCCACCGATACGATTACACCGCGCGGCATCTCCAAATCCAGAACATCCATTACTCGTTCAAACGACAACTCATCAAAATAGAGTCTGTCGCACATGTCGTAGTCGGTCGAAACGGTCTCGGGGTTGTAGTTCACCATGATTGACTTGTAGCCCAGTTTGCGAGCTGTCTGAACGGCATTCACCGAACACCAGTCAAACTCCACCGAACTTCCGATGCGGTATGCACCCGATCCCAATACCACCACAGCCTTCTCGTTCTTGCCGAACGGAATGTCATGGTCCTGACCGTCGTAGGTCATATAGAGGTAGTTGGTCAGTTCGGGATGTTCCGAAGCCACCGTGTTGATTCTCTTGACAGTGGGAAGCACGTTGAGTTTCTTACGCAACGTACGTACGCGCAACATGTCTTTCTGCATGTTGCCCTTGGCATTCTCCACGAAACGGGCAATCTGGAAATCAGAGAAGCCCAATCTCTTAGCCTCCATTATCACCTCTGCCGGAAGTTCCTCTATGCAATCAAAGCCCTGCAATACCAATGAATAGTCGTAGATATTTTTGAGTTTTTCGAGGAACCAGGGAGATATTTTTGTCAATTCAAACAATTTCTCTATTGAATAGCCCATTTTGAATGCCTCGGCAATGGCGAAGATTCGCATATCTGTCGGATTGGCCAACTCTTTGTCAATATCGTCAAAAGTGACATCCTCGTTTCCGACAAAACCGTGCATTCCCTGACCGATCATACGCAGACCTTTCTGGATAATCTCCTCAAACGACTTACCGATGGACATGATTTCACCCACCGACTTCATGCTTGAACCGATCTGGCGTTCAACGCCTGCGAATTTGCTCAAATCCCAGCGAGGTATCTTACAAATCAGATAATCCAGTTCGGGAGCAACGTATGCCGAATTGGGTGTACCCATTTCGCCAATCTGGTCGAGGGTGTAACCCAATGCCAGTTTTGCTGCCACGAAAGCCAAAGGATAACCTGTTGCCTTTGACGCGAGGGCCGAAGAACGGCTCAAACGGGCATTAACCTCAATTACACGATAGTCGTCTGTATCCGAATTGAAAGCGTACTGAACGTTACATTCACCCACGATACCGATGTGGCGGATAATCTTTCTTGATAACTCCTGCAACATGGTCAACTCCTCGTTGTCCAGCGAGCATGTGGGAGCTACCACGATACTTTCGCCCGTATGGATACCCAGCGGGTCGAAGTTCTCCATGCTGGCAACGGTGAAGCAGTGGTCGTTTTTGTCGCGGATAACCTCAAACTCAATCTCTTTCCAACCTTTCAATGACTCCTCAACCAGAATCTGTTTTGAGTATGCGAACGAGCTCTCGCAAAGTTTCACGAACTCCTCTTCGTTCTGGCATATTCCGCTACCAAGTCCGCCCAAAGCGTAGGCTGAACGAACCATGATGGGGAAACCGATTTTCTTGGCAGCTGCAATGGCGTCTTCCATTGACTCCACAGCCTGGCTGATGGGGGTCTTGACATCTATTTCGTTGAGTTTCTTGACGAACAGATCACGGTCCTCGGTGGCCATGATTGCGTCCACCGATGTTCCCAACACCTCAACGCCATATTTTTCCAGAATACCATTCTGATAGAGTTCAGTACCGCAGTTGAGGGCCGTCTGTCCGCCGAATGCGAGCAGAATACCGTCAGGCTGTTCTTTTTTGATGATTTCCTCTACGAAGTAAGGGGTTACGGGCAGAAAATAGACTCTGTCTGCAATACCTTCCGAAGTTTGGATAGTAGCAATGTTCGGGTTGATAAGAACCGTGGAGATACCCTCCTCGCGCATTGCTTTCAGTGCTTGTGAACCAGAATAATCAAACTCGCCGGCCTGGCCGATTTTGAGAGCGCCGGAACCCAGGATCACGACTTTTTTCTTGTTG
>JAGBHS010000020.1 GCA_017935385.1 Tidjanibacter sp. | reverse complement strand
CTGGCGGTGCGTAGGGGACTCGAACCCCTGACCCCGTGCGTGACAGGCACGTATTCTAACCAGCTGAACTAACGCACCGTGCTTTTCTGATTGCGGTACAAAAGTAGTACTATTTTTCTTTACTCCAAAAATTTTCGCATCTTTTTTCTGTTTTTTTTACTTTTTTTTCTTTTTTTTCATTTTTCAGCCCTCTGTAACTCGGTTTTATTGGGATTCAACCGTTTTTTTCAAAAGAGTTGCATAGAGAGAAGGAATAAGGGAAGTAGAAATATTGATTTTCCACTCCACAAGATCAATAAAAAAGCACGACGGATAGTTCGTCGTGCTTTTTTTTACTGCTCTACCCTATCTGCCTACCAAGCAAACAGAGGATACTGCGACATCAATTTATGTACATCTGCTTTCACTGCCTCAATCACAGCCGGATTCTCATGATCCGACAACACACGGTCAATCAGCTCAACGATGTAATCCATCTTATCCTCTTTCAAACCACGAGTGGTGATGGCAGGTGTTCCGAAACGCAAACCCGAGGTCTGGAACGGTGAACGGCTGTCAAACGGCACCATATTCTTATTGGTAGTAATCTCGGCCGATACCAACACCTTCTCTGCAACCTTACCGGTCAAATCGGGGAATTTGGTGCGAAGGTCGATCAACATGAGGTGGTTGTCTGTACCACCCGAAACAACCTTATATCCTCTCTTGGCAAATGCCTCTGCCATAGCCTTGGCATTCTTCTGCACCTGAGTCTGATACTCCTTATATTCGGGAGTCAGCGCCTCGCCGAAAGCCACAGCCTTGGCTGCAATGACATGCTCCAGCGGACCGCCCTGAATGCCGGGGAATACGGCCGAATTGATCAGAGCCGACATCTTCTTAATCTCACCCTTGGGAGTGGTATAGCCCCACGGATTCTCGAAATCCTTACCGATGAGGATGATACCGCCACGAGGACCACGCAAAGTCTTGTGAGTGGTAGAGGTTACGATGTGTGCATATTTAACAGGGTTATCCAACAATCCCGCAGCAATAAGACCTGCCGTATGAGCCATATCTATCATCAAGATAGCACCCACCTTGTCGGCAATCTCACGCATACGTTTGTAGTCCCATTCACGCGAATAAGCCGAAGCACCTCCGACAATGAGTTTCGGTTTGTGCTCCACAGCCAGTTTCTCCATCTCATCATAATCGATACAACCGGTCTGCTCGTTGAGTTTATAGCTGATAGCCTTGTAGTTCACACCCGACATATTCACCGGCGAACCATGAGACAAGTGACCGCCATGCGACAAATCCAAGCCCATAAAGGTATCGCCCGGTTTGAGGCAGGCAAAGAAAACAGCCATATTTGCCTGCGCACCCGAGTGGGGTTGTACGTTTGCAAATTCGGCACCGTAGATCTCCTTGATGCGCTCAATAGCCAACTGTTCCACCTCATCAACAACTTGGCAACCGCCATAATATCTTGCGTTGGGATAACCTTCTGCATACTTGTTGGTCAGAACCGAACCCATTGCTTCCATTACCTGCTCGCTAACGAAGTTCTCAGATGCGATAAGTTCAATTCCGTTTGTCTGACGCTCTTTCTCGCGTGCAATCAGATCAAAAATCTGTGTATCCCTATTCATAGTTTAATTGTGTGAAATTTTGTTTCAAACTAATAATGTGCGACAAAAGTAGTAATTTTTAATTACATATTAGCCAATCCTATATAATAATAAGGCAACCACCCGGCCTTTATCGGTTAGCCGCAGTGGAAATACTTGCGCACAAATGCCAGCATTGCCTCCTGATTGCCTTCCAGTTCACCGCGCAACGTCTTGTCCTTATAAGAACGCAAGCGGTTGATAATTCCGTCTATCATGGCGGGGCTGAACACTTTATGCTGCTCGAAAACGGCACGCTGGCTCTCCAAACAATCGGCCGAGGCCTCACAACTATCGGGCAACTGTGCCAGATTGTTAAGTTTGTCGGCATGCTCTTTCTGGTGGATATTTACATTCACATAGGTGCGTTCGGCAATCTCCAATGCATTCTCCAACTCGAATCCATGACGACAAGCAACAGCCAGACCCGCAATCAGCTGATAGATGTCGGCCGAGCCGTCGGGTGAACGCATCTCCACCGTCTGCTTGCGCGAAGTCTCGTAATTGCTCTCCTGCTCCAACGGATTGGCAATCTTGCACATATCACTCTTGGCAGCCCATCCCAGCGGGACACGCACCAATACCGAACGGTTGCGGTCGCCCCAACAGATGTTGGTCGGAGCCTCCTGATGCGGCACAAGGCGGAAATATGAGGTGGGATTGGTGTTTCCGAATGCGGTAATCGAAGGAGCCAACTCCATCATACCCGCAATGGCGCGACGTGCCGTAGCCGACAACACACCGCCATCCAACATCTGATTAACACCATCCTTCATGATACGCATATGTATGTGCAGACCCGAGCCTGCTTTTCCGGCCGTAATCTTGGGCGCAAACGTAATGTCATAACCCAACTTGCAAGCCAGATTGCGGATAATCCATTTTGCAACCATCAACTGATCCGCAGCATCCTCGGCGGCGATGGGCAGGAACTCAATCTCGTTCTGCTCATAGACCATGCCGTCAATGGTGAAGTTACCCACCTCCGAGTGGCCATACTTGATCTGACCACCGGCCTGTGCAATGTAGGCCATACATTGGGTGCGAAACTCGTTGAACTTGGCATAAGGTGCCGACTCATGGTAACCCTTCTGGTCGGTTGCGGGGAACAGACCGCTGTCGGGAGCAATCACATAATACTCCAACTCGCCCATAGCCTCAAAATCCATACCGGTAACCTCATGGAACGCACGGCAGGCTTTATGAAGGGTGTATTCGGGAGAACTTTCGAGCTGCTCACCGTCCTTGTTGAAGAATGAGCACAACATCGAGAGAGTCGGAATCTCGGCAAACGGATCGAGGAATGCCGTCGAGAAACGAGGCAACACATAGAGGTCGCTGCTACCCGCCTCAATGAACGGGAAAAGACTCGATCCGTCAACACGTTCACCGCAAGTCAGAATCTCATCGAGATAGGCCGCGTTGTTAATAACGAAATTGAGTGTTTTCAGACGACCGTCACCCGCAGGATACATAAAATTAACCATACGAATACCGTTCTCGGCGATATATCGCACGATGTCTGCTTTTGTAAACTCTTTGTTCGATTTTCCGAGGAATGCCACCACCTTATTAGGATTCATGGCCAATACATTATCCGTCATATACTTTATCAATTAAATTATTTATTTCGTTTTCATCTCATATCTCAATGCCGTCCGAATCACAACGCGAGCTGCACCCGCACAAAAAACAGGCAACCAATGATTCATCACAAGGCCCGACACCACAAAAATGCAAATATGCAAATCATACAAATTTAAGAAAAAAATCGTTTCCTCGTCACAAAAAAAACACCGTACGAAGGCAGTTTCTGTCAATTCGAAAAAAAATAAGATTTTTTTCAGCTTTTTTGTTAGCATTAATTACAATCTCATGAAAAATTGTTATATTTAACACACGATTTATAAAACAAAATATAATTAAAATCTTAAAACAATGAAAGTGGATGTTTTAATGGCCGATCTTGAACGTCGCCATCCGGGAGAAAAGGAGTACCTGCAAGCGGTACGCGAGGTGTTGACAACAGTGGAGGAAACATACAACATGCATCCCGAGCTGGAAGCAAACAAAATAGCGGAACGAATTGTCGAACCCGATCGCATCTTCACATTCAAGGTAGTGTGGGAAGACGACAACGGCAAGATTCAGGTCAATACCGGCTATCGCATACAGTTCAACAATGCCATCGGCCCCTACAAAGGAGGTCTGCGCTTCCATTCGAGTGTAAACCCCAGCATATTGAAATTCCTCGGCTTTGAGCAGATATTCAAAAATGCCCTCACCACCCTGCCGATGGGTGGCGCAAAAGGAGGCTCGGACTTCAACCCGAGAGGAAAATCGGATCGTGAAATCATGCGTTTCTGCCAGGCCTTCATGACCGAATTGTGGCGTTACATTGGCCCCGAAACCGACGTTCCGGCAGGCGACATCGGTGTGGGAGGCCGAGAGATCGGCTATCTGTACGGCATGTACAGAAAACTCGCACAGGAGAATACCGGCGTTCTTACGGGCAAAGGCATGACCTATGGCGGTTCTCTGATTCGTCCCGAAGCAACGGGTTACGGAGCAGTCTATTTCCTGCAAAACATGCTGAAAGAGCTGAACGATGACATAAAAGGCAAGACTATCGCCATATCCGGCTTCGGCAATGTGGCTTGGGGCGCGGCCTCAAAAGCAACCGAACTCGGCGCCAAAGTAGTCACCATATCGGGTCCCGACGGCTATATCCACGACCCCGAAGGCCTCAACAAAGAGAAAATCGCATACATGCTCGAACTGCGTGCCTCAAATAACGACGTAGTGGAACCTTATGCCGAGAAATTCCCCGGCTCGACATTCCATGCAGGTCGTAAACCGTGGGAATTGAAAGTGGACATCGCAATGCCTTGTGCCACCCAGAACGAGTTGAACGGCGAGGATGCCGCCATGCTCGTCGCAAACAATGTACAGATTGTTGCCGAGGTATCCAACATGGGTTGTACTCCCGAGGCGATAGAGACCTTCATCAATGCCAAGATACCCTACGGACCGGGTAAGGCGGTGAATGCGGGCGGTGTTGCCACATCGGGATTGGAGATGAGCCAGAACTCGATGAAATACAACTGGACGGCACAGGAGGTAGATCAGCGTCTGCACTACATCATGGACTCCATACACGAGGTGTGCAAGGCTCACGGCAAATGCAGCGACGGCTACATAAACTACATGAAAGGTGCAAACATAGCAGGTTTCATGAAGGTTGCGAGGGCTATGGTGGAGCAAGGAATAGTATAATAGTTTTATTGCTCGGCATCATAACGCCCATATCAGCAATAGGCTAATAATAAGCCTTTTAGCCGGAAAGACAAAACAAACGGGAATCGTAGCAACGGTTCCCGTTTGTTGTTATCGCAATAAGGGTTAGAGAAAAAAAGGAAACAATGTAAAAATATTTTAGTATTTTTACCGAAGTTTTCGAATCCAACATAAAAACAAAACTATATGAAAGCATTATTTACCACACTGCTGACCGTCGCACTCGCATTGGGTGCCACAGCACAAACTCCCGAAGATCTGGCCTATTTCAAGGAGAGGATCAAAACACTCAGCTCGGATGAGTTCGGAGGTCGCGCCCCCATGAGTGAATACGAGCCCAAGACAATCAACTATATTGCCGACGAGTTCAAGGCAATAGGTCTGAAACCCGCCAATGGCGACAGCTATTTCCAACCCGTTCAGCTGATGTCCACCTACACTCGCCCCGAAGGCAACAAGGTGACCATCAAAACCCCGAAAGGCAAACTTGACCTTAAATTCTATGACGAAATAGTGGTATGGACCGATCGCGGGGCCGAACGTGTTGAGTTGAAGAACGCCGAGTACGTTTTCTGCGGTTTCGGTATCAACGCCCCCGAATATGGATGGAACGACTATGAGGGCATGGACGTGACAGGCAAAATAGTAATTGCCATGGTGAACGACCCGGGTTTCTACAACGACAATCTTTTCCGTGGCAAGAACATGACCTACTACGGCCGTTGGGACTATAAATTTGAGGAGGCCAAACGTCAAGGTGCAGCAGGTCTGCTGGTATTGCACAACACCGCTGCCGCATCGTACGGATGGCAGGTGGTGCAGTCTTCAAACACCGAAATCAACAACACTCTCGGTTCGGAGAACATGAATATGGACGATCTCGCATTGAAGGGATGGTTTACGCACGAAAGTTGTGACAAACTCTTCACCATGTGCGGCAAGGACCTCAACGAAACCATCGAGGCTGCCAAGAAACCCGGCTTCAAGGGTTTCCCGCTGAAAGCAAAAACCAGCCTCGTGATGAATGTTGATGTGAAAGTCGGCGAGTCACACAACGTGGCAGGAATCATCCCCGGAAGCGATCTGAAAGATGAATATGTACTTTATACCGCCCACTGGGATCATCTCGGTATCGGTGCTCCCATCGAGGGCGACAGCATCTACAACGGTGCAAACGACAACGCATCGGGTGTCGCAGCCCTGATGATGTTGGCAAAGAAATACAGAGATCTGGAAATACAGCCCCGCCGCACCATCGTATTCATTGCCGTTACGGCAGAGGAGACGGGTCTGTTGGGCTCTGAGTACTACTGCGAACATCCGCTTTTCCCGTTGGAGAAGACCTCTTGCGTAATCAACATTGACGGAGCCGCACCAAAAGAGAAGACCAACGACATCACTCTGCGCGCCCCCAACATGAGTGAAACCGACAAGTGGGTACATCTTGTTGCAGCAGCACAGGGTCGTGTAGTGAAACCCATTTTGGTGGATCCGGCAGGCATTTATTTCAGAATGGACCACTTTAACTTCGTAAAGAAGGGTGTTCCCGCCATCATGGCAACCAATGGTAATGACTATGTGGACAAAGCGGCTCACGCAGCAAAACCCAAACGCAACATCTATCATCAGCCTACCGATGAGTATGACGAGTCGTGGGATTTCAGCGGCGCATTTGACGAACTGAATCTCAATCTGGCTCTCGGAATATTGGCCGCCGATGCAGACGAGTTGCCCAAGTGGGCTCCCGACTCAACATTCCAGCGTGCCGAATAGCATGGCTGTTTGAGGGGAGTCAAAAAAAGGCGAAACAATCGGGTAAAAACCAACCATACCGGAATAAAAACCCGAAAAATATATTAACAAAAAAAGATGGATATGAAATTATTGGAAGGAAAAGTGGCACTCATCACGGGTGCGGCACGCGGCATCGGAAAAGGCGTAGCCCTTAAATTTGCCGAACAAGGTGCAGACATCGCCATCACTGACTTGGCGATGGACGCTGTGGCGGAGCAAACCATCAAGGAATTGGAAGCATTCGGCGTAAAAGTAAAAGGTTATGCCTCAAATGCAGCAGATTTTGAAGCGGCACACAACACCGTAAGTCAGGTGGCGGCAGATTTCGGCCGTATCGACATTCTGGTGAACAATGCCGGCATCACGCGCGACAAACTCATTCTCCGCATGGAGGAAAAAGACTGGGATATGGTGCTGAACGTAAACCTCAAATCGGCATTCAACTTCACTCACGCAGT
>JAGBHS010000019.1 GCA_017935385.1 Tidjanibacter sp. | reverse complement strand
TTCAGATGGACAAAAACCAGTTCAACCAGTCTCAGTTGCAGATGAAAAATGCCGAGATCAATCTTGCTCGTATGCAGGCCGTATATGAGGTAGGTGGTATGGCAAAACAGAATATTGACGAATTGGAGACCTCTATCGGCGTAATGGAAGAGAGCATTCAGAATTTGGAGAAGAACCTCCAATTGCGCGCACCGTTCTCGGGCGTTGTTACGGGCCGCTACAATGAGGTTGGCGATTTGTTTGTCATGGGAGCCAATCGTGATGGTGGCGTAGGTATCCTCCAAATCATGCAGACCAACCCGTTGAAAGCCATTGTTGCCGTTCAGGAGCAGTATCTTCCTTTCGTGAAAGACGGCATGAAGGTGGACATCAAAGCCGACGTATATCCCGATCAGGTGTTTACCGGTACCGTGTCATTGGTTTATCCTTCAATCGATCCCGCAACCCGCACGTTCAATGTTGAGATCAAAGTACCCAACGCAAACTCAACTCTCAAACCCGGAATGTCTTCTCGCACCACATTTGACATGGGCGCAAGAAACAGCGTTGTTATCAGCGATTTGGCTGTACAGAAACAGAGCGGTATCAACGAACGCTATGTGTATGTAATCAAAGACGGAAAGGCAGAACGTCGCACCGTAACATTGGGTCGTCAGGTTGGCGATAAGATTGAGGTTCTGTCGGGCGTGGAGGCAGGCGAAGAGGTAGCCGTAACCTCACTGTCGAAACTCATGAACGGAACAGAAGTTCAGGTAAGCAACAACTAACAAAGAAAAATCAGTTAAAAGATGAAAATATACGAATCCGCGGTAAAAAAACCGATTTCGACCATCCTGATTTTCGTGGGAGTGGTTATCTTCGGTCTTTTCTCGCTAAAAAATCTGGCAATCGACCAGATGCCCGAGATGGATATTCCGGCTCTGAGTGTTATTACGACATATCAGGGTGTGAATGCATCGGAGATTGAGAACAACATTACCCGTGTGCTTGAAAACCAGCTCACTACGGTAGACAACCTGAAAGACATGGAATCTACATCAAGCGATGGAGTCTCCATGGTGACGCTTACTTTTGAATGGGGAACAGATATGACCGAGGCGGCCAATGACGTGCGAGATGTAACAAGCCGCATTAGTCAATACCTCCCCGATGGAGCCGATGACCCCATCGTATATAAATTCAACAGCTCAATGATGCCCGTTATGGTGATGTCCGTAACCGCAGACGAGAGCTATCCCGCACTTGCAAAAATCCTCGACGAGCAGATGGTAACCCGTCTGAACCGCGTGGACGGAGTGGGTGCCGTAAGTATCATGGGTGCCCCCACCCGCGAAATCCAAATCAATGTAGATCCTCGCAAAATCGAGGCCTATGGAATTTCGGTTGAGAGCATTGGTGGTATCATCGCACAGGAGAACGTAAACCTTTCAAGTGGTGTCCTCGACATCGGTAACAACACCTACAACTTGAAAACCGACGGTGAGTTCAACAGCAGCGACGATCTTTACAACATTCTTATCTCTAACAGAAACGGTAAAGAGGTCTATCTGAAAGATATCGCAGTAATCAAAGATACGCTTGAAAAAGCAACTCTTGATGAACGTATCAACGGAAAACTCGGTGTGAGAGTTATAATTCAGAAACAGACAGGTGCCAATACGGTAGATATCGTTAAGCGTGTTAAGGCGGCCCTGCCCGAGATTGAGAAGAATCTGCCGAATGATATCCAGATCGGTGTCATCATGGATGGTTCGGAATCAATTATCGACAGTATCAACTCTCTCTCCGAAACAGTAATGTTCGCATTGTTGTTCGTCGTGCTGGTGGTATTGTTCTTCTTGGGACGTTGGAGAGCCACCCTCATCATCGCACTTACGATTCCTATCTCATTGATCGTTGCATTCATCTATTTGTTCGCAACCGGATCTACCCTGAACATCATCTCACTCAGTTCATTGTCTATCGCAATCGGTATGGTTGTGGATGATGCGATTGTGGTATTGGAGAACATCACAACCCACATAGAGAAGGGTTCAAGTCCTCGCGAGGCAGCTATTTACGGTACGAATGAGGTTTGGTTGTCGGTTATTGCCACCACATTGGTTGTTGTTGCCGTATTCTTGCCGCTGACCATGGTGAACGGTATTGCTGGTATCTTGTTCAAAGAGTTGGGTTGGATCGTATCATTGGTTGTGACGACATCAACCATCGCCGCAATCTCATTGACCCCTATGTTGAGCAGTATGATGTTGCACGCCAACAACAAACATACTTACAAGGGCCTTGGTGTTATTTTCAAACCGATTGACAAATTCCTCAACAATCTGGACGGTTGGTATGAGAGATTGCTCAAATGGGCTGTTGCTCACCGAGTAACCATGTTTATAGTACCTTTGCTTCTGTTTATCCTTTCGCTTGGTTTGTTTGCCAAGATTCCCGCAGAGTTTATGCCCGCAACCGACGATGCCATCATGAGTGGTACGGTAAAATTGGAGCAGAACGTGGGTGTGGAATACTCAAAGAAAGTGGCACGTCAGATAGACAGCATCATTTACAAGAAATATCCCGAAATCACAATGCTCTCAACCAGTACAGGTTACTCATCGAGCAACTCGTCTTTCATGAGCACAACCGGTAGCAACGTAATCAACTACATGATGAAACTGCCGTTGGCAACCGAACGAGAGAGAAGCGTTTATGAGTTGGCAGACTCACTGCGTAACGACCTGGCAAAAATTCCTGAAATCATGGAGTACCAGATCTCGACAGGTATGGGTGGCGCCATGGGAGGCGTAAGCAACATTGAGTTGAAGATTTTCGGATATGATTTTGAGGTGACCAACGCCATTGCGGAAGAGTTGGCTGAGAAATCAAGAGCCATCAAAGGCATCGCCGAGGTACAGATCTCGCGCGACAAGATGGAGCCTGAGTACAACGTAAAACTCGACAGACGCAAACTCGCCTACTATGGTTTGACAAGTTCGGCCGTATCGTCGGCAATCCGTTACAGAGTAGACGGTATGACCGCTTCACTCTATCGTGAGGATGGTGAGGAGTACGATATCGTTGTAAGATTTGATGAGCAGTATCGCACCTCTTTGGAGGATATCAAAAATATCATTATCTACAACGCACAAGGTCAGGCCATCAGAGTTAGCGATGTGGGTGAAATTGTAGAAGAGTTCGTTCCGCCCACCATTGAACGCGAAAACCGTCAACGTATCGTTACCGTTACTTTAATGTTGGCAGACAAAGTTGTGCTGGGCGAAATGATCCCCGTAGTGAACAACCTATTGGCCGGATACGACTTCCCCGATGACGTTATTGTGGAGGTTGGTGGTACCATTGAGGATCAGGCCGAATCGTTCGGAGATCTCGGAATCTTGGCATTGCTCATTGTTCTGTTAGTATATATCGTAATGGCCACTCAGTTCGAATCACTGCTAAAACCGTTCATGATCATGTTTACCATCCTGTTTGCAGTACCGGGTGTGGCAGTTGCTCTCTACATCACCAACCTGCCGTTGAGTTTGGTGGCACTGCTCGGAGCAATCATGCTTGTGGGTATCGTAGTAAAGAACGGTATCGTAATGGTGGACTACACAGACTTGTTGGTAGAACGTGGTGTTTCTGTTGACGACGCAGCCGTTGCTGCCGGTAAGAGCCGTCTGCGCCCCGTACTTATGACCTCACTGACCACCATATTGGGTATGTTGCCTATGGCAATCGGTATCGGTAGTGGTTCCGAGATGTGGCAGCCGATGGGTGTATCCATCATCGGAGGTTTGCTAATCTCCACCTTCATGACACTGTTGGCTCTGCCCTCACTCTACTCTATCTTCGTTGGCCGCATGGTTAAGAACAAGAAGAAAAAAGAGTTGCGCAGACGTATTAGAATGGGTGAAATTGTTATAAATAACGAGGAGTAAAATGAAAGCATTATTCATATCATACAATCAGGCGCTCACAGAACGAGTAAACAGATTGCTCGACGAGCAAGGCATACGAGGTTACACTCTCTTCCCCTTGACCTATGGTCGTGGTTCCGAAACAGGCGAACCCCACATGGCTTCACACACATGGCCCGCAATGAACTCCACCATTCTGGCCATCACCGAGGATGAAAAGATTGCTCCCGCTATGGAGGCAATCAGAGCCATAGACAAGACGACCCAGTTGCAAGGTATCAGAGCTTTCGTATGGGACATCACTGACAAAATGTAGGCACACTTAATATTTTATTTGAAAATAAGACTTTCCGCTATGGAAAGTCTTATTTTTTTATCTATTTTCTTAAATTTGTGAAAACAAACAAGATGGATATGAAAAGATTAACAATATGCATAATCGCCATGACGACCATACTCTCGTTGTCGGCGCAGATCAGTCCTTGCGATTCGTTCTTTTGTACGGACTACACGCAGGGCAAGATTTTTGAATTTCAGAACGGAAAAATAATATGGGAACACGATGCTCCGCTGTCAAATGACTTGTGGGTATTGGAAAACGGAAACATATTATTCACAATAGGAAACGGCGTATTGGAAGTTACGCCCGCCAAAGACACCGTATTCCACTACTCTTCCGACAGTCGCATATTCGCCTGCCAGCGCTTGAAAAACGGCAACACCTTCATCGGTGAATGTACGGCAGGACGATTGTTGGAGGTGAACAAAAAAGGCAAAATAGTCAAAGAACTCAATATAGTGCCCGAAGGAGAAAAGAGCGATGACGGCTATATCCGCAATGCCCGTCGTCTTGACAACGGGCACTATCTTGTGGCTCACTATTCGGGTAAGCGAGCCGTTGAATACGACAAAAAGGGGCGTATCGTATGGGAGGTTCCCGTAGAAGGAGGTGCACACTCGGTGATGCGTCTTGAAAACGGCAATACGGTTGTTGCGGCCACCGATCGCGCACGCGACCCGAAAATCATTGAGTTTGACAAGGCAGGTAATATTGTCTGGGAGTTGTCAAATGACGACCTGGAAGGCGAACCGTTAAAATTCATGTCCGGCTTTCAGTACCTCCCCGAAAGCGACACATTCCTTCTGACCAATTGGCAAGGGCACAATGTGCGAGTAAAAGGACCTCACATCATGTGGGTGAATCGCGATAAGAAGATTCTGGATACCATGTTTGAACATGAACGTATTGTGACGGTTTCTTCCATCTTCACAAAAACAGATTCAAAGAAACATTATCATTAAAATAAAAAACGGGAGTTGATTCACAACTCCCGTTTTTTTTGTTTTAATTCCCTACTCTACTGTCACCGACTTGGCAAGATTTCGCGGTTGATCCACATCCAACCCCTTGCATACGGCAATGTGATAAGCAAACAGCTGCAACGGAACCGCCACCACAATAGGCATCAGGCACTCACTCAACGACGGCACTTTTATGCAGAAATCGGCCATTTTAGACACAATCTCGTCCTTCTCCGCCACAATGGCAATAACCACTCCGCCACGCGACTTGACCTCCTGAATATTGCTCACAACCTTCTCATATACATGGTCCGTAACCGCAATGGCCACCGTAGGCATATCCTGATCGATAAGCGCAATAGGTCCGTGTTTCATCTCTGCTGCCGGATAGCCCTCTGCATGGATATATGAAATCTCTTTCAATTTCAAAGCACCCTCCAATGCCGTCGGGTAATTATATCCTCTACCTAAATATATAAAGTTTTTGGCATAGGTGAATCGTTTCACAAAATCGGCAATCTGATTGTTGAGAGTCAGCACCTTCTCCAACACTTTCGGCAATCGGTACAGATCCCTCGCAATAGTCACCGCTTTCTCCTCTGAAATAGTGCCCTTCTCTTTCGCAACAGTCAAAGCAATCATGGCCATAACCGTCACCTGACCCGTAAAGGCCTTCGTAGATGCCACTCCAATCTCCGGACCTACATGCAGATATACTCCCGAGTCTGTTTCACGCGCAATTGACGAGCCAATCACGTTACAGATTCCAAACACAAAAGCACCTTTTGACTTGGCCAATTCAATGGCAGCCAACGTATCGGCCGTCTCGCCCGACTGCGACACCGCAATAACAATATCCTTGTCACATATAACCGGATTACTATAACGGAACTCCGACGCATACTCCACAACAACCGGAATCTGACAATACTCCTCAATCATCCTCTTTCCGATCAGTGAGGCATGCCATGACGTTCCGCAAGCCACAAAGACTATACGACGGGCATTAAGAAATTTATCAGCATGGTCAATTATTCCCGACAACTTAACCTCAAAACTATCGGGGCTGATTCTTCCCCTGATACAATCCGTAATTGTTTTAGGTTGCTCGTTGATCTCTTTCAGCATAAAGTGGGGATAACCGCCCTTTTCGAGCTGCGAGATACTCATCTCCAATTTCTTCACGTTCACCTTTGACTCCACATTGTCAAAGTCAACCACTTTCAGAGGAGAATCAATGTTGAGCAACGCTATCTCGCCATTCTTGATATACACAACCTTGTCGGTATATTCCACCAGCGGAGAAGCATCGGAAGCCAAGAAAAACTCACCCTTGCCGATACCCACCACCAAAGGACTGCTTTGACGTGCAGCAATAATCTCTTTGGGATTTCCCTTCTCCACAACCGCAATGGCATATGCTCCGATAACCTGTTTCAAGGCCCCCTGCACCGCCTCCAAAAGCGAACAGTTGTTTGTCATTCGGACATACTCTATAAGGTTGACCAAAACCTCCGTATCGGTATCACTCTTGAACTCATAACCGTTCTCCATAAGTGCCTCTTTCAGCACAGCGTAATTCTCTATGATACCATTATGTATAATAGCAATACTGCCCGAATGTGAATAATGAGGATGAGCATTAACATCGTTGGGTTCGCCATGAGTAGCCCAACGGGTGTGTGCAATACCCACATGACCACTCAAATCGCTGTTGCTGACAAACTCTTCAAGATTTTTTACCTTACCTTTACATTTATAAAGATTTATCTCTCCGTTTTCGGTAACCAAGGCAACTCCTGCGCTATCATACCCTCTGTATTCAAGTCGTTTGAGTCCGTTTATCAGAATAGGATACGCATCTCTGGTTCCTATGTAGCCAACGATTCCACACATCTCTTTTTCAGTTTTGATTTAACCAAACACAAATATATAATTATTTTACTGATTATAAAACAGTCGTAACAATCTTTTTACGCCCCAATCAAATTATGGTATTTTTAATCTCATGAATATCACCCTTCTCCGATAACCCTCACAAAATAGTACCACACCAGCTTATGTGATTATTAAAAACGTTTTATTTTTACCATGAGCATCAAAAAAAAGTGATTTTTCTTGTTTTTTGAAAAAAATACTTTTATGTTTGCGTTTGTCAAACGCGTCTAAAAGCGTTGTAGGCATTGTTTGAGACAAATAAAAAAGACAAAAGAGCCAGAATAAAAGAATTTTATGTTTAGCAGCTTGTATATTATTATTAGCCTAATTCTCGTAATCTTGCAAAGATGACGGGAGAATGGTTATATGTATATATAAGAAGTGAATTTATATTATATAGAAAGCCTTTCTCCACCTAAGAGAAAGGCTTTTTTTATTGGATTAAATAACAAGAGTCAAATGAAACACCAACTCAGAAGTGCCATTACGACAGTTGGTCGCCGTATGGCAGGAGCAAGAGCCCTTTGGCGGGCAAACGGAATGAAGAAAGAACAGATGGGGATGCCGGTAATCGGTATAGCAAACTCCTTCACTCAAATGGTCCCGGGCCATGTCCATCTGCATCAGGTAGGTCAGTATGTAAAATCCATAATAGAGGAACAAGGTTGTTTTGCCGCCGAGTTCAACACAATCGCCATTGATGACGGTATAGCAATGGGACATGACGGAATGCTCTATTCGTTGCCCTCACGCGATATCATAGCAGATAGTGTGGAATATATGGCAAATGCGCATAAGGTGGATGCACTGATTTGCATCAGCAATTGTGACAAGATAACTCCGGGTATGCTGATGGCAGCCATGCGTCTTAATATACCCACCGTTTTTGTGTCGGGCGGTCCTATGGAGGCGGGCAACTATCGAGGTCGAGGTGCAGACCTGATAGATGCAATGGTATTGAGTGCTGATGACAGTTGCACAGACGAAGAGGCCGACGAGATTGAGGCGTGTGCATGTCCCGGATGCGGTTCCTGCTCGGGAATGTTTACCGCCAACTCTATGAACTGCCTTAATGAGGCTCTCGGTCTGGCACTTCCGGGCAACGGTACCGTGGTGGCCACACACTCCAATCGCAAGGCCCTTTTCGCAAAGGCCGCAAGACTCATAGTGGAAAATGCCAAGCGTTACTATTTCGATGGTGATGAGAGTGTTCTTCCCCGTTCGATTGCCACAAAATCGGCCTTCGAGAATGCCATGTCACTTGATATCGCTATGGGTGGCTCAACAAATACGGTACTTCATCTGTTGGCCATAGCCCATGAGGCCGGCGTAGATTTCAAGATGGCCGACATAGACCGCCTGTCACGCAAAGTGCCCGTTCTCTGCAAAGTGTCGCCAACATGTCATTATCACATTCAGGATGTGAATCGTGCAGGAGGTATCATGGGTATCATGGGTGAGTTGTCGAAAAAAGGTCTGCTTGATGTCACGACAAAGAGAGTCGATGCTCCTTCGCTTGCCGCCATTCTGGATGAATATTATTATGGCTCGGAAAATTTCTCGGAGAATGCGCGCAATATCTATCTCAGTGCCCCCGCAAACCGATACAGCAGAGAGTTGGGTTCACAATCCACTTTTTATGCTGAGATGGATTCCAATCATGTGGATGGTTGTATTCGCGATGTGGAACACGCCTATTTCAAGGATGGAGGTCTGGCAGTTTTGACGGGTAACATAGCTCGCAAAGGATGTATAGTCAAGACGGCAGGAGTAGATGAGGCTTTGATGCATTTCTCGGGAAAGGCCAAGGTGTTCGAATCGCAGGAGCAAGCGATGTCCGGCATTCTCAACAACGAGGTTGAGGCAGGCGATGTGGTGGTTATTCGCTATGAAGGCCCCAAGGGCGGCCCGGGCATGCAGGAGATGCTCTACCCTACATCGTATCTGAAATCGAAACACCTCGATAAAGCCTGCGCCCTTATTACGGATGGTCGTTTTTCGGGTGGCACCTCAGGACTTTCGATAGGTCATATCTCACCTGAAGCTGCCTCGGGTGGCGAAATAGGCGTTGTCAGGGATGGCGACATGATTGATATAGATATTCCTGCAAGGACAATAAACCTTCGTATCTCCGAGCAGGAACTCGCACAACGAATGGAGCAATGGAGCAATCACAGCCCAAAGAACAGAGATCGTAAGGTTCCGCAGTCGCTGCGAGCATACTCATACCTTGTAAGTTCAGCCGACCAAGGTGCCGTAAGAATAGTTCCGGAAGAATAAATTTATCATTACTGTTTAACATGAATTCAGGATTTTCAGAGACAATACAGCAACAAGTGAAAGAGTTACCTCGCATGACAGGATCTCAGGCTGTAATACAATCATTCATGGCCGAAGGGGTGGAAACAATCTTCGGATACCCCGGCGGAGCTATCATTCCGGTATATGACGCATTATACGACCATCGCGACAAGATAAATCACATACTTGTTCGTCATGAGCAGTGTGCCATCCATGCCGCACAAGGCTATGCACGCGCAACAGGCAAGACCGGTGTATGTATCGTCACCTCCGGCCCGGGAGCCACAAATACAATCACAGGTTTGGCCGATGCACTTTTGGATTCCACTCCCATTGTGCTTATCAGCGGACAGGTAGCCTCGGCCCAGTTGGGAACGGATGCTTTTCAGGAGATTAACTTTCTTGAACTCACCCAATCCGTCACAAAGTGGAATTGTCAGGTAAAAAGAGCCGAAGATATTCCGGAAGCCATAGCCCGTGCTTTCTATATCGCATCAAGCGGTCGTCCGGGTCCAGTAGTGGTGGATATAACGAAAGATGCGCAAAACGGCAGTCTTGATTTTGAATACAAGCCGGTAAAATTCATCCGCAGTTATCAACCTTATGCAGATATAGACAACAATCAGATACTGGAAGCAGTCAGACTGATTAATCTTTCGCGCAAACCAATGGTATTGGTCGGTCAGGGTGTGATTCTTGCAGGTGCGGAGCAGGAGCTGAAAGAGTTCTTGGAGAAGAGCGGTATCCCTGCCGCATCAACATTACTCGGTCTGTCAGCCTTGCCAAGCGATCATCCCCAATATGTAGGCATGCTTGGTATGCACGTCAACTATGGCCCCAACTTAAAGAATAGGGATTGTGATCTTATGATTGCCATCGGAATGAGATTTGACGACAGGGTGACGGGCGATGTATCAAAGTTCGGCATCAATGCCAAGTTCATACATCTGGAAATCGATCCGGCCGAGATAAACAAAATCATATATGCCGATGTTCCTGTATTGGGCGACATCAAGCAATCTTTACCGATGATAACGGAACGCATATCCAAGGCCGACCACTCGGACTGGTTGAACGAGTTTAAGGTCTGCGATAACATAGAACGTGAGAAGATAATAGAGCCGGCCATTGCGCACAATGGTGCCCATCTGAAAATGGGAGAGGTTGTCGATGCCGTTGCCCGTCAATTTGAGGATGCCGTTCTGGTTACCGATGTAGGCCAGCAACAGATGTTCGCATCAAAATATTTCCGTTTTAAACGCACGCGCAGTATCATCACCTCTGGCGGTCTGGGCACTATGGGATTCGGCTTGCCTGCGGCGATTGGAGCCAAAATCGGTGTGCCGGAGAGAGATGTATGTCTGTTTGTCGGCGATGGAGGATTGCAGATGACGTTGCAGGAGTTGGCAACAATATATCAGTCGAAAGCGGGTGTGAAGATAATCCTTATGAATAACGGATATCTGGGAATGGTGCGCCAATGGCAGGAACTGTTTTATGACCGCCGTTATTCGTTTACGGAGTTGATGAGTCCCGATTTTGAATTTATAGCCAAAGCAAATCATATCGCATACCGTTGCGTGGAACGTCACGAAGATCTGGAAGAAGCTGTTCGACAAATGAAACAGACAGACGGAGCCTTTCTTTTGGAGTGTCGCGTAGAACGAGAGGAGAATGTGTTCCCGATGGTGCCGGCGGGTGCGGATGTTCATGATATACGATTGGAATAACGAAAAGAACAAGTACGATGGACAGAGATTTTATCATAACCATTTTTTCGGAGAACAAGGTGGGTATATTGAGTCAGGTGACAACCGTATTTACTCATCGCAATGTAAACATTGAATCGATTGCGGCCTCTCCTTCGGCTATTGAGGGTATACATAAATACACAATAATGGTGAGAAATGAGCCGGAACGTGTCGCAAATCTGGTAAAGCAGATAGAGAAGAAGGTTGATGTGTTGAAGGTATTCTGTTACACCCCCAACGAGGTTGTACTTCAACAACTGGCTCTATATAAGGTTAAGCGCAGTCGCAATGTGGAGGACATGGTCCGTAAACATAACGTGAGAATATTGGAGATTCATGATGAGTATATCGTTTTGGAGAAAACAGGACATAAAGATGAGATTGATGAACTGTATAAGATATTGGCTCCATATGGGATATATCAATTTGTGTGTTCCGGCCAGGTGGCCATCATCAAATCTCGTCGAGAATTACTGGACGAATATCTAAAATATGTTAACGAGAAATACAATCGCTTAATGCAAGAAAACAAATAGAAT
>JAGBHS010000018.1 GCA_017935385.1 Tidjanibacter sp. | reverse complement strand
GATTTCTTGGGCGAGATACGTTCCATGAGCCTTCTGCGGCCGATGCTCATACCCACAAGATAGGCAAAGACGTCATTTATCCACACTGTCACAAAGAACACCAATACCAACAACGGTTCATACTCGCCGCCTTGTTCCGAAATGGCGGCTAACAGCGCCATGGGTACAGCCGCATAGGCTATGCCACACACCGTTACCGATATGTTTTCCAAGGGTTTTTCGTCTCCTCTGTATAGCTCGACAATGAAAATAAGTGCCGTCAATGGGAGAAGAGCCATTAGGCATTTGCCGTCTTGGCACAATATTACCGATGCGATAAGAACGCTACCTGCGAGCCATGCCAACCATTTGGTTGTTCGTGACGGACCGTGAGCGGAGAGTTTGAAAAACTCTCTCATTATTCCTACTCCCAGCACAATCAACAATGCCAGGAATGTGTATTCCGACAAAAATAATGCGCCCAGCATTATCACAAGCATTGCCGCACCGCTTATGCTTCTTATCAACAGGTTTCGGATTTTGTTCTTATCCATTTTCGGTTAGTCGTTTTTTATGGTCTTTCCAAAGTTTGCAAAAAACTGATTCAAACAATTTTGCCCTCTCTTCGGATAGTTGTTTTATTCATTACGCATTGTCGCTGGAGAGAGTTTCACTTTCGGTTGTTTTTGTCGTCGACTCGGCAACCGTTTCTTGGCCACTGTCATTTTTCTGACAGTTGTTAATCTTGTCCTGTTTTTTCTTTTCGTAATTCAGGTCGCTGCTGATGTCGCCTGTCGGACGATTCTCCTCAAATTCGATGCGTTCCTTTCTTTTTTCGCGTGCCGCTTTGCCCAGGATGCGTTCTAAGTCTTCCGAGAATATGGTCTCTTTCTTGAGCAGCAATTCAACCAATTCATCCATTTTATCCTGATGTTCCAGAATTACTTTGCGGGCAATGGCATAACCGTCGTCTACGATTTGTTTCACCTCGCTGTCTATCAGTACGGCGGTCTGTTCGCTGAACGGTTTGGTGAAAGCATATTCCGACTGACCGGTGGAGTCGTAGTAGCTCAAATGTCCCACCTTGTCACTCATTCCGTAGTAAGCGACCATGGAGTAAGCGATTTTTGTGGCGCGTTCCAGATCACTCAAAGCTCCCGTGGCAATCTCGCCGAAAGTCACCTCCTCGGCAACACGGCCTGCCACCAGACCTGCAATCTGATTGATGAACTCCGTACGGTTATAAGACACCCTGTCCTCGGGCAGAGTCCAAGTGGCTCCCAACGAACGGCCTCTCGGAATGATGGTCACCTTCACAATCGGGTCGGCCAATTCATCCAGCCACCACACCAGTGCGTGACCTATCTCATGATATGCGGTTTTGCGTTTATCTTCCTTGCTCATCAGGTTGTGGCGTTTCTCCAAACCGCCCACTATACGGTCGATAGCGCTGATGAAGTCCACCTTTTCAACGGCCTTCTTGTTGTGGCGAGCAGCTATCAGTGCCGCCTCGTTGCAGACGTTGGCGATGTCGGCACCCGAGAATCCGGCGGTTTGTTTGGCCAGGAATTCGCGGTCTATATCCGAAGCGAGTTTCAGTCGTTTCAGATGCACTCCGAAAATCTGCTCTCTGTCTTTGACGTCGGGCAGAGCCACCTCGATCTGACGGTCGAATCGGCCTGCACGCATCAGTGCCTTATCCAATATGTCGGCTCTGTTGGTGGCTGCCAGAATAATCACTCCTGAATTGGTGCCGAATCCGTCCATTTCGGTAAGCAGCTGGTTGAGAGTGTTTTCTCTCTCATCATTGCCCGAAAAACCGGCATTCTTTCCGCGGGCACGACCAATGGCATCGACCTCATCTATGAATACGATACAGGGGGCTTTCTCTTTTGCTTTCTGGAACAAATCTCGCACGCGTGATGCTCCCACACCCACGAACATCTCCACAAAATCCGAACCGCTTATCGAGAAAAACGGAACGTTTGCCTCTCCTGCAACAGCCTTGGCCAACAGGGTTTTACCTGTTCCCGGAGGGCCTACCAGCAAGGCTCCTTTGGGAATCTTGCCGCCCAAGTCGCGATATTTTTGAGGCTTGCGCAGGAAATCCACAATCTCCATAATCTCCACTTTCGCCTCTTCCAAACCGGCCACATCCTTGAATGTGACGGCATTTTCGTTGTTTTTGTCGAACATCTGTGCCTTCGATTTGCCCACATTGAA
This sequence comes from Tidjanibacter sp., assembly GCA_017935385.1. Lineage (GTDB taxonomy): Bacteria > Bacteroidota > Bacteroidia > Bacteroidales > Rikenellaceae > Tidjanibacter. The sequence goes on along the minus strand of JAGBHS010000018.1, from coordinate 10,251 downwards.
GATGCCTCCCTGACCGCCAGCACCGCCATTGGCACTGCGCGACACCGAACGCATCATTATCACTATGAACAGAATCATCAGTATGAACGGGAAGTAATTGGTGAAAAACTCACTCCAAAAACTGCGACGATTCTCATAAGTGAGGGGCACCTCCATGTTGTACTCAGCCAACGTTTTGTCAAGATCCTCTCGGAATGTGTCTACCGAGCCGATGTTGAACGTGAACTGCATTCCCATGTCAGGGATGTTCTTGTATTTGGTCTGCTCCTTGTATTTTTCTATGGCTTCCTTGGTCAGATAGACTTCGGCCATCTCTTTGTTGATGATCTCTATGCGTTCCACATCGCCATCGGCAATCATCTGCTCCACCGTGTTCCAGTTTGTTTTCATCGGAGCAGTGTTCTCTCCCAGCAGACCCCACACGATGATTATCACGAACAATATGCTGTATATCCACCACAGTCCTTTCAGCGGACGCATTGGAGGCATGGGCTGTTTCTGCGGCCCTCGATTCATGTTGTTCGGGCGATTGTTTTGTTTGTTGTTATTGTTGTTTTCTGCCATTTTACCTAACTTTTAGTTCTCCTGATAATAGTGTTTTGCGGGTGCGTCGGCCCACAACTCTTCCAATTTGTAAAAATCTCTCATTTCGGTCAAAAAGATGTGAACCATCACATCCACATAGTCCACAACCACCCACAAGGCGTTCGTGTTACCCTCTACTCGGCGAGGGCTCTCGTCAAGATTCTTTTCCAGTCTCTCGATTATTCCGTCGGCGATGGCACTCACCTGAGTGGTCGAATCGGCATTACAAATCACGAATGCGGAACTGATGCTGCCATCAAATCCCGACAAATCCAACGATACTATGTTTTTACCTTTTTTGTCGTCTATTGCTTCGACAATCTCATTGATAAGTTTTTCTGTCATCTATTGTTTTTTGTGAATCTTTTTTCAGTTGCTATATTCATACAAAGATACTCATTTTGCCCGAAATATCGGTCTAACGAGATACAAATATCCTGCTAATTGTGTTTTTGAACCGATACTGCATCCAAAATGACATCTTTCAGTGCCTGGATTACCCTGTCTTTGGCATAAGTGCGGCGCAGAGCAATGGCAATCATGCGAGATGTGGCTCCTTTGGCAAGGGGTTTCACGTTGTTGCGGAACTCCTTGGGGATGTAGTCGATGCTCATCTCGGGGATGATGGTCATCAGCTCCGTGTTATTGACTATGCGCATCAGGGTTTCAAGAGAGCCGCTCTCGAAGTAGTAAGAGATGGCGGTGTTGCGTATTGAACCGCACAACTCCAATATCTGGTCGCGCAGACAGTGACCTTCCGAGAGGAGTATCAGCTGTTTGGTGTTGATGTCCTCAATGCGGATGTTGGTGCGTTCGTAGAGAGGGTTGTTGGGTGACAGATAGACATAGAATTTGTCGCTGAACAATTCCACCTCGGTTATGCGCTCCGGACATGTTCCGCCGGCCACTATTGCCGCATCCAATTCATCTTTGTCTATGGCTTTTATGATTTCGGGTGTAACCATCTCTTTGACCTCCAATTCAACTTTTGGGTAGCGTTCCGAGAACTCGTGGATGAAACGGGGTAGCAGATAGGGCGCGATGGTGGGGATGACGCCCAGACGTAATTTTCCCGCGATGTTTCCTTTCAACTCCAATACACTTTCCTTTATGTTGTTATAAGCATAAAGAGCCTCTTTGGCTTTCTCCACCACAATCTCGCCTATTTGGGTGGGGACAACGGGTTTCTTTGAACGGTCAAGCAGGGTTACTTCTAGCTCTTCTTCGAGGTTTTTTATCTGCATGCTCAATGACGGTTGCGTCACGAAGCATTTCTCGGCGGCAAGCGAAAAACTACCGTTGTTTACTACTGCGAGCAGGTATTCAAGTTGAATGATGGTCATGGTCTTCGGGTGTTATTTCTTATTTTGTATGCAAAGGTTATAAAAAATATTTATATCTCAAAGTTTTAAATCACTTTCTTTTTGATTAGGTATCAATGATTTGCGCAATGTCGCAATGTGACAGCGTTTGAATTAAATGTGTTATGAATACAAACTCTGATATTTTATGGATAAAGTGATTTCTGGTCTAAAAATTATTATCTTTGTTAAATGTGAAGGAGCCTTACTGTTTCTTGAACAAGCGGCCGCTTGCAGAAGACAATCGAGAAGAGGCCCAATAAGAATGTCCGAGAATTAAATATTAAAATAAAAACTACTATGAAAAGATTTTTTATACGTATGCTTCTTGCCATGGTGGCTTTGATCATGACTTCAATTACTGACGTTTTTGCTCAGTCAGATTCGGATATCGATTACGAGGCTATTATCAAACAGACTGTTGAGGAACAAAGTGCAGAATGCCCGATGGAGTTGGGAGATGGTATGGTGATGCGCGATATTTATATTGCCAACAAACGTATGGTATATGATTTTCAGGCTCCTGCCGATATTTTAGAAGTGTTTGAATCTATGTTGACATTGGATAAAGATGCTGCTTCTACTTTTTTTACTGAGTCAATATTGGAGGGGGGAGACGCAGTTGTCTTTCTTTTTGTTTTTTGTGTAAATGCGAATTATGGCTTGGAGTTTCGCTTTTCGACTCCCGATTCAGTGAAAAGCATCAATATAGTATTAAGTTCCGAGCAGTTGGGAAAAACCATAAGCGACAAATATAACGAAGAACAATTGGAAGAACTTATCACAAATCTGCTTTTGGAGAATATGTAACGTTTGGCTTGAATGTAGCAGCAGACAAAATACAGAAACAAAAAAACTCGATTAAATCAATCGAGTTTTTTTGTTTTGTGCCATCTGTTTCCGGCAGGGTGGCTTATTTCTTTGATTTTGATATCAGTGCCATGCAGTCCTCCAACGACAATGCCTGCGGATCTTTGCTCTTGGGGATGCGGTAGTTCTTGCCTTTGTACTGAATGTAGGGGCCGTACATGCCGTTCAGAATCACCACCTCGGGATCGGCATCGAACTTTTTGATGGGTTCCTTGGCTTTCTTGTCCTGCTCCGTCTTCTGAATTATCAGTTCGGTGGCGGTTTCAAGTGTTACAGTATGCGGATCCTCTGTCTTGGGCAGAGAGATGAACTTACCGTTCCAACGCAGATAGGGGCCGAATTTACCTATGCCGGCCACAATCTCTTTCTCTTCATATTCGCCCAATGTGCGGGGCAGAGAGAAGAGTTCCAGTGCCTCTTCGAGGGTGATGGTGGGAATCAACTGGCCCTTTTTCATTGCCGCATAACGAGGTTTCTCGCCTTCTGCACCGTCGATCTGCACCATGGGGCCGTAGCGACCGATACGAGCCGATACCTGATGGCCACTCACCGGATCCACACCCAATATTCTGGCCTGATTTATCTGGCGGTTCTGGGTCTCCAACGCTGTTTCAACCGTATCGTGGAACGGAGAATAGAAATCCGAAATCATGGCGGTCCACTCTTTCTTGCCCTCGGCAATTTCGTCAAACTCTTTCTCTACCGTTGCGGTGAAATTGTAGTCCATGATTGCCTTGAACTGACTCTCCAAATAGTCGTTCACGATGATGCCTATGTCGGTGGGGAAGAGTTTGTTCTTCTCTTTTCCCACATTCTCACTCAATGTTTTCTCGTTCAGTTTGCCGCCTTTGAGTGTGATTTGCGTGTAGTTGCGTTTCACTGCCTCGCGGTTTTGTTTCTGAACATAGTCACGATTGATGATTGTCGTGATCGTGGGGGCGTAGGTCGAAGGACGACCGATACCCAACTCTTCGAGTTTCTTCACGAGGGTTGCCTCGCTGTATCGGTAAGGCGGTTGGGTGAATCTCTCGGTTGCCTCTATGGTTGTTGAGGTCAAGGTCTCGCCTACACTCATGTGGGGCAGAATGCCGCCACCCTCATTCTCGTTCTCGTCATCTACCGATTCGGTATAGAGCTTTATGAAGCCGTCAAACACAATGACTTCTCCCATTACAACGAACTGCTCTTTGCGTTTTCCGTCGCTGATGGTTATTGTTGTTTTCTCGGTTTTGGCGGCTGCCATCTGTGATGCTACCGTACGTTTCCATATCAGGTCGTACAATTTCTTTTCGGTTGCCGTGCCTTCTATGGTGTGTTTCTCTATGTAGGTCGGGCGGATGGCCTCGTGGGCCTCCTGTGCGCCTTTACTTTTGGTCTTGTATGTTCGCCATGCCGAGTACTCCTCGCCGAACTCCTTGATAATCTCTGCTTTGGCGGCAGCCAGAGCCTGGGTTGCCAGATTTACCGAGTCGGTACGCATGTATGTGATATGTCCGTTCTCATAGAGTTTCTGAGCGATAGACATGGTCTGCGACACCGAAAGGCCGAGTTTTCGTCCCGCCTCTTGTTGCAGGGTGGAGGTGGTGAACGGAGCAGCGGGCAACTTCTGCGAGGGCTTTGTTTCGCTGTTGGTTACCTTCCATGTTGCATCCTTACAACCTTCCAGATAGGCCAATGCCTCCTCTTTGGTTGCGAACTGATGGTCCAGAACTGCTTTGAAGAGGGTCTTTGAGGCATCATCGGTTCTGTAAAATTGGGCTGTGATGCGATAGTAGTTGCTGCTTTGGAATGCGATAATCTCTCTTTCGCGTTCTACTATCAATCTTACCGCCACACTCTGTACTCGTCCGGCCGAGAGAGCCGGTTTGACCTTTTTCCAGAGTACGGGTGACAACTCAAAACCCACCAATCTGTCCAAAACGCGACGAGCCTGTTGGGCATTGACAAGATTCATGTCTATCGTGCGCGGACTTTCGATGGCTTTCAGTATAGCGTTTTTGGTGATTTCGTGGAAAACGATACGTTTGGTCTGCTCGACGGGCAGGTTGAGAACCTGCGCCAGGTGCCATGCAATGGCCTCTCCTTCGCGGTCTTCATCGGATGCGAGCCAGATATTTTCTGCCTCTTTGGTCATTTTGGTCAGTTCCGACACCAAATTCTTCTTGTCGGCCGATATCTCATAGCTGGGTGAAAACCCGTTCTCTATATCTATACCCAGACCTTTTTTCTCCAAATCCCTGATATGACCATAGCTGGAACAAACCTTATAGTTTTTTCCTAAGAATTTCTCTATGGTTTTTGCCTTGGCGGGGGACTCTACTATAACTAAATTTTCTAACATTATTCTCTTAATTACATAAACTTACTCTGCACCATTTAATTCGTTGGGTGCGTGTGACTTAGTCTGGTTTGTTTATCAGTGTGTAGGTAATCTCCACATTGACATCCTGCTCGGCACTACCGATAAGTGCTACCTCTTCCAGCGACTTGAATACATGAGTGTAGGGCATTCCGAGGGTGATGCGTGAGGAGTAGTCTGACTTCTCTAACATCTTCTGCAAGTGGAACTCCACGTTGACACTGTACCAGCCGTTGCTTCGATTGAGGAATCCGTCATAAGTTATGTAGTCCAGATAAGCATAGTAGTAGTCAATAGTATTGTTTAGCGAACCATAATCGAGATAAGCACCTATTCGTTCCGGGGCTCCGTTGAATTTCTCTGCCGTTTTTGTTTTCAACGGCAATCGAATTCTGGCTTGATTGATTACCATGTCGTAACCTTCCGGACACAGGGCTTTCAGCTCGGTCATGAAATTTTCATCGAACTCTATGGTTGTGGCTACTCCGGCCATGCCCTGAATATAAGAGGTGCTGACGGGAGCTCCCAGATCGTTCATTCTCTCCTGTACGGGGGTGATGCCGGTACCTTCATAATCGTGTTTTATGAAGTTGATGGACACATTGTTGTAGTGATCCAGATCATCACAGAGGGTGTATGTTCTGATGATGGTGTCCTGAATTGCCGAGGGGTCATCAATCTTGTAGTTGTGACCGTATGTTCTCAGGTAGGAACCGTTGTCGTAAGCCAGATTCATTCCGTAGATTGCCGCATCTTCGGGTGATGAGTCAGCGGGCATGATACACATTCCGTAGAAGTTTGCCGGCATAAGAGTGTCTATATAATAATAGACCGAATCGACCGTTCCGAGTTTTGTCATATACTCTTTTGCCAGAGTTTCGTCCTCCACTTTAAGCCTCAAGGTGTCCATGTTGCCCTCTATGGGTTGTCCCGAATAGGTAAACGAGAACATCGGGGTTGGGTTTATCATCTCTGTGTAATCCAACGATGTGGTGTAAACCGAATCGGGGAACAGCTCTTGGGTTACCTCATAGATGTAGAATGTCTGCTCTTTGAGGGAGTCGCCACCGAAGTAGCTCATGTTGGTGAAAAGCCACGTCGAGTCGGGCGTATAATTAGTACCTTTCTCAAAGTTACCGTCGTTACGATAATAGTAAGTGTACTGGAAGATTGAACCCACTTTTGTCTTTCCGAGGTCGTCGCTTTTGGCCTTGCCGAAATTGGCGAGATTGATATGGCTCGAAACGTGATAATCGGAAATAGTGTTGTATGTATGTACGTTACCCGTCAGGGTATTGAACTTCACCTTCATGTTTTGTCCGTTGGGAATGAGGTTGCCGCCCATGTCGTACTCCACTTTTGTGCAACACGTAAGGATTGCTATGAGGGCCACAACAACGGTTCCTGCAACGGGGAACCTATGATTCAAGAATTTCTTCATAGAATTTATGGTAATTGTCTAAATAATTTTCGTCCGACTTGTCGGTATTCCACATCAGTTTGCCACCATAGCTGTTGAGTTTCTCTTTCAGCTCTGCCGAGATATCCTCGTCCTCAACTATGATGCCGTCCGTATTATCAATAACGAGTTTCAGGAAGTTTTGGTATGAGGGGGCCGAAATAATATCAAGATTTTTGCTCTCCACGCCCTCTTTTTCCAATGTTTCTTTGAAAGTGTCGTTCAATACGCCCTCAAAACCGTCGTTGTATAACGAACTTACTATTTTCACGTCCTTGAATAAAGGATCGTCGGCGAAAGCATTGCGCAGATAAAGTGGTGTTACGTCCGAGAACCAGCCGTGGCAATGAACGATATCGGGTTGCCAACGCAGTTCCTTGATGGTTTCCAGTACACCGCGTGCGAAGAAGATTGCTCGGTCGCCGTTGTCGTCAAAGTGTTTGCCGCTTGTGGGGTCACACAGTATTGCTTTGCGAGAGAAATGATCTTCGTTGTCGATGAAGTAAATCTGTACTCGTGCGGCAGGAATCGAGGCCACCTTGATGATCAACTGATGGTCGTTGTCGTTGATGATGAGGTTCATACCCGACAGACGGATAACCTCATGCAGTTGGTTGTGACGCTCTTTTATCACGCCGAAACGGGGCATGAAGGTTCTGGTTTCGCAACCTCTCTCCTGCATGGCCTGCACGAGAGTACGGCAATGTTGCGACATGTCTGTTTTCGGAAGATATGGGAATATCTCCTGGCAGACGTACAATATTTTTGTTTTTTTCGGCATATCAATTTACAAAGATAGTAAAAATTTTGTCAAAAAAATCGAAAGGTTTCTTCGCTTAAAGTATCAGCATTGCATCGCCATAGGTTCCGAAACGGTAACCCTCCTTGATGGCAACGTCATATGCTTTCATTATGTTTTCGTATCCACCGAAGGCTGCCACCATCATCAGTTGGGTGGAGTAGGGCAGGTGGAAGTTTGAGATCATGCTGTCGGCCACATTGAATACATAAGGGTCGAAGATGAATTTGTTGGTCCATCCTTCAAAGGGTTTCAGCATTCCCGTTGTGGAAACAGAACTCTCTATTGTACGCATTACGGTTGTTCCTACTGCGCATACTCGGTGACCTTCGGTTTTTGCCAGATTGATTTTATCGGCCGCTTCGTCCGAGATGAAAATCTGTTCCGAGTCCATCTTGTGTTTGGTCAGGTCCTCAACATCTACCGTGCGGAAGCTTCCAAGGCCTACATGGAGAGTGATCTCGGTGCTTTCAATGCCTTTGATTTCCATTCTTTTCAATAGATGTTTGCTGAAATGCAGACCTGCGGTCGGTGCTGCTACGGCACCCTCTTCTTTGGCGAAGATGGTCTGGTAGCGTTCTTCGTCAATCGGTTCCACTTTCTCTCTCACCCACTTTGGCAGAGGAGTCTCGCCCATGTCATGCAGTGTCTTGCGGAAATCCTCGTATGAACCGTCGTAGAGGAAACGCAATGTGCGGCCGCGCGATGTGGTGTTGTCTATAACCTCGGCAACCAGTGAATCGTCCTGACCGAAATAGAGTTTGTTGCCTATTCTTATTTTACGTGCGGGATCTACCAATACGTCCCACAGACGCAACTCTTTGTTCAACTCGCGGAGAAGAAAAATCTCTATCTCGGCACCTGTTTTTTCTTTGTTTCCGTGCAAGCGTGCAGGGAATACTTTGGTGTTGTTGAAGATGAGAATATCCTTCTCATCGAAGATGTTGATCAGATCTTTAAAGATTTTGTGTTCTATTTCTCCCGTTTTTCTGTTGATGACCATCAGACGTGATTCGTCGCGGTTTTCGGCGGGATATTTCGCCAACAGCTCGGATGAAAAATTGTAGTTGTACTGAGATAGTTTCATTGCTCCTCAATTAAATTTGGAATTCTTGACATAGCGTGCCCGTTAAAACAGACGGCAAACTAATACTATACGCATAAAATTTAATTTTGTTTCAAATCCTGTAAAATTTTTATTATTTCCTCCACAGAGTAGCCTTCGTCGGCTTTGTACTCTCCGCTGCGGGTTCTGCGTAACGACACCAGATGGGCTCCGCTGTCCAACGCCTCTCCTATCTCACGGGCCAACGAACGGATGTAGGTACCCTTGCTGCATCGCACCCTCACTGTTATCTGTGGCAGTTCGCAAGAGAGCAACTCCATCTCATATATATTTATAAGTGCCTGACGCATCTGTACCTCTTTGCCTTTGCGGGCATATTCATAGGCGCGTTTGCCGTCTATGCTTTTTGCCGAATAGACGGGAGGCTCTTGAAGGCGTTCGCCACTGAGCTTTTGCAGAGCCGCCTCCACCTTTTTGCGTGTGATGTGTTCCCACGGGTAGGTGGCATCTATCGGATGTTCAAGGTCGTAACTTGGTGTGGTAGCACCCAGCATGATGCCGGCGATGTACTCTTTCTCCTGAGCCTGAATCTCTTCCACTCGTTTGGTTGCCTTGCCTACGCAGATGAGCAATACTCCCGTAGCCAACGGGTCAAGTGTTCCGGCATGCCCCACTTTCAACTTCCGGTCTACTAATTTAAAAAGCTGGTTCTTGACCTTTCTTACCACGTCTGCCGAAGTCCAAGTCAAGGGCTTGTCTATTACAAGTACCACTCCGGCCTTGAAATCGGTTTCTGCATTTATTATTTGTTTCATCTTTGTTCCCTTATATTAAAATATGTAGCAGAGAATGGATACCAGACCTGCCACTGCGCAGTATGCCGAGAACCAGATCAGTTTGCCTTTCTTGATGATGTTGATCATGAATCGGCAGGCCAGACATCCCGTCACGAACGAGGCTATAAATCCTGCGGCGAGTGCGATGCCGTCAATGCCCGAATTGAGCAAACCGCCACCCAGCAACTCCAACAACGATTCGCCCATGATGGGCAGAAGAACCATCAGGAATGAAAACTCGGCAACAACCACTTTCTGATTGCCGAGAATCAGGCCGGTGGAAATGGTTGTGCCCGAACGGCTCAATCCCGGCATGGTGGCTACGGCTTGCGATAGGCCGATTATCATTGCATCTCGATAGGATATTGAGGCTTTGTCGCGCGGTTTGGCCTTGTAGGCAAACAAAAGCAACAGAGCTGTTACCAGCAACATGGCGCCCACGATGGCCAATATGGCGGGCGAGGCGAGCATTTCGTTCAGCGGATCTTTGAGAAAAACTCCCACTATGCCGACAGGAATCATCGAAAGCAGGATTTTTAATACATATTTGGTCTGTTCGTTGTATTGGAACATAAACAAACCTTTGAATAGGTATTTCACCTCACTCCATAGGATGACAATGGTACTCAAAACAGTTGCTGCATGTAGTGTTATGTCAAAGGCTATGTTGTCGTTGATGGTGACACCAAGAATCTCCTTTGCTATTTGGAGATGTCCGCTACTGCTTACGGGCAGGAACTCGGTAAGTCCCTGAACTATACCTAAAATAATTGCTTCTAGAATCGACATTTTTTTTCATTTTTTTGTTCGTTGGTCCTTTGGGAGTTTTTTAATGACTCCCCACATCCCCACTGCACTCCCAGTGCTTTTTTTTCATTTGTTGTTCAGTGGCTCATTGGGAGTTTGTAAAGGACTC
>JAGBHS010000017.1 GCA_017935385.1 Tidjanibacter sp. | reverse complement strand
GTACCGAAACGTGATTTCCTCTTATGATCGGGATGGCACAGTAGGCGCAATGCCAGTTGCAACCTTCGCCAATTTTCAGATAAGCATAGTGTTGCGGTGTGGTGGTGTGGCGTTCCGTTGCGCGTTTCTCGTCATACTCCACTCCCAGTGCCTTGATGACGCCCGAAAGGTCTTTCACTCCGAAATAGTCGTCCACCTCGGGAATCTCATCGCGCAACTCATCGGCATATCTCTCACTCAGACAGCCGATAACGAACAATCGCTCTATTTCGCCCTCTTGTTTGGCCTGCGCAAATTGCAGTATACACTCTATGGACTCCTCTTTGGCGTCGTTGATGAAACCGCAGGTGTTTATCACCACTATTTTGGCCTCTTGTGTGTCGTTCGAATCATTTATTATGTCGTAACCGCCAGCTTCGAGTTGGGCCATGATGTGTTCGCTGTCCACGAGGTTTTTGGCGCAACCGAGTGTCACTACGTTTATGGTTTTTCTCTTTTTCATCTCTTTGCCGATGTGTTTCTTATACATCCAATTCGCTGAAAATGGCGTCTACAAAATCGTCTTTGTCAAAGACTTTCAGTTGGTCTACGCCCTCGCCGATGCCGATGAATCGTACCGGAATGCTGAAGCGGTCGCTGATGCCGATAACCACTCCGCCTTTGGCTGTTCCGTCAAGTTTGGTGATGGTCAGTGAGGTTACTTTCGTGGCCTGCGTGAACTGTTTGGCCTGCTCAAAGGCGTTCTGACCTGTTGAGCCGTCCAGCACCAACATTACGTCATGCGGTGCATCGGGAATCACTTTGGCCATCACGTTGCGTATTTTGGTCAGCTCGTTCATCAGGTTGATCTTGTTGTGCAGACGACCTGCCGTATCGATCAGCACCACGTCGGCCTTGTTGGCTACGGCCGATTTCAGCGTGTCAAAGGCCACCGAGGCGGGGTCGCTGCCCATCTGTTGTTTCACTATGGTTGCTCCTGCACGTTGTGCCCACACTTCCAACTGCTCGATGGCGGCTGCGCGGAATGTGTCGGCCGCACCGATATACACCTTCTTGCCGGCCTTGACAAGTTGGGCCGCTATTTTGCCTATCGTGGTGGTCTTTCCTGCACCGTTCACTCCGACAACCATCATCACATAGGGGACATCGCCACCCGTTTCGAAACCGAAGTCATCTTCGCGGGACTGACTCTCTTTCATCAACGCCGAGATCTCGCCACGCAATATCTGGTTCAATTCGGCCGAGTTCATGAATTTGTCTTTGGCGGCACGTTTCTCTATGTTTTCAATGATTTTGACGGTTGTTTCAACTCCCACATCGGATGTGATGAGTATCTCTTCCAACTCGTCGAGCAGTTCGTCATCCACTTTTGAGTGACCTGCCACGAGGCGTGCCAATTTTCCGAACAGGCCTTCTTTTGTTTTTTTCAGTCCGTCGGCGAGTTCGGCTTTTTCGTTTGCGTTATTTTGGTTGTTGTCCGCAGATTTTTTCTTGAACAGATCAAAAAATGCCATTTTGTATCAAATTGTATTAAAAGTTCTCAAAATTTTCATCTTATAATTTGCCTCAAAGATAGTGCAAAGCGCAGGGATAATCAAATTTTTTGTCGAAATGCTCTCATTTGATTTTTATATAAAGAGTAATAATTGTAACTTTGAGAGTTGATAATAACCCAAGATATTTATTTATGAAAAAACTATTATTTGTATCGCTTTTTTTATTGATGCCTTATTTTGGTTTTTCTCAAACGTTTATTGCTTTAGAAGATGAAAATGAATACACAAGAGAGTATCATGATGATATAGAGTGGGTTTATAGATATCATAATGATTTTGTTGTCGGTGTTGCTTGTATATATTCAAATGTTTATGGTAAGTATTATCAAGTGGAAATATTTTTAAAAAATTTGACGGATGCTTCATATGATTTTAATCCTGCCGATGTGACTGCGATAATAACAACAAATGAATCAAAAAGTGATTCTTTGGAGGTTTATACAAATGCGGAGTTTCAGAAAAAAGTTAAAAATAAGCAGAATTGGACATTGGCATTAGAATCATTAGCCGCAAGTGGAGCAGGTTATTCTAATACTTATTCTACAACGGTTGCTCCTAATGGAATGATGTACACTACCACTACGTCTACATATAATGCAGTAGCCGCCCAGCAAGCTAATGAGAATTACGCAAGATTGTCTGAAAGTTTAGCTGAAGATAGAATGATAATAAATGACGGGTATTTAAAGCGTAATACTCTACATCCGGGCGAGGCGATTCAAGGAATAATGAATATAAAAAAGAAAAATAAGGGAATGATTCTGCAAATACATATTCCTGTGAATGGATTTGACTATGTTTTTTGCTATAATGTGTCGAAAAGAGATAAAAAGATGTAAAAAATATTTGTATTTCAGGAAAAATTGTTACTTTTGTGCCGCTGAAAGCAAAGAAACAGCGCGTTCTTTTGAAGTGTCGGATGTTAATAAAATATTAAATTATTTTAATAATGTTGCTGCATGACAGAAAACCGCTTATCTTTGCCGCGAAGTTTTAAGGTTCATTTTAGGTTAGTAGTTTTAGGTTAGTTGGGAAATACGGTGTAGCAGTCATAGGAAACTGCAACCGCTTTTCCTTTTTTACATGCCCAGGTGGTGGAATTGGTAGACACGCTACTTTGAGGGGGTAGTGAACGTTTTGTTCGTGCAAGTTCGACTCTTGTCCTGGGCACTAAGAAACCGCGTCAGATGAATAATCCGGCGCGGTTTTTCTTTTATGGTTTTGGCAGGAAGTGTCGGGGGGAGGAGGAGATGTCAATAAAGAAAAAAACCGACATTAACTATTTTGTCTGAGAAATTTAGAGTTGCGCAGAAGGGGAACGACCATGAACATGGTGAGCAACTCCGAACCCACTACGGCGAGCCATACTCCATTGTCGCCGAAGACCAACGGCATAAGTATGAAACAGGCGAACATCAGTATAAATCCACGCAGCAGGGTGATGATGTTGGCTTTTTTGTCTTGTTCTATGCTTTGCATATAGCATACCGTCACAACGTTCACTGCCAACGGAATGAAACACAGTGAGATAAGAGGAAGTCCTTTTGATGCGAGTGCATGTACGGGCGAACTGCTGTCGATGAACATAGAGGCTACCGTATCGCTGAACAGGGCGGTGAGCAGGAATAGAACAAAGCCGAATCCGAGAGAGGTTTTCAGCGCAAGTGTCAGTGCTTTTCGGATGCGGGTACGGTTGGCGATACCGTAGTTGAAACTGATGATGGGTTGCGCCGATACCGCAATGGCGTTGTAAATCATGAATACGAGGGGAGAGAAGTAGCCGTAGATGCTGTATGCTGCTACGCCATCCTCACTCATGTATTTGAAAAATATGTAGTTGCCACAAATCATGGTGGCCGAGATTGCTAACTCGCCAAGCAGGGAAGAGAACCCCAGACGGCACATATAGCCTATGTTTCGCAGGGAGAGTTTCAGACTTTTGCGCGACAGTTTTATTTTTATGATGTGCAACAAGTGACGCTTGTCCAGCAGATAGATTAAAATCATTATTGAGCCGATAGCGAGTCCCGTGCTGGTGGCAATGGCTGCTCCGAAAAGTCCAAACTTAGAATCTGTTTTGAAATGATTAAAAAAATCTATTAAGCACAATTTGTATAAAAGCTATACTCACCATTGCTTCTGCCGTTTCTGTGAGAAACTCGTAGTCAATGGTGAGTCTTCTATAGTTTTCAAGCCATGAGAAAGTTCTTTCTACAATCCACCTTTTAGGAATGACATTGAATTT
>JAGBHS010000016.1 GCA_017935385.1 Tidjanibacter sp. | reverse complement strand
GGCATCACCCAAATTCATGGATGTTCACCTTATGATTATTGAGCCGGAACGTTACGTGAAACGTTTTGCCGATGCGGGTGCCGACCTCATCACCGTACACTACGAAGCAGTGGAGGACCTGAGAGCATGCCTGAAACTCATCAAGGAGTGTGGTGCAAAAGCAGGTGTATCTATCAAGCCTGCCACTCCGGTGGATGTTTTGGCAGAGTATCTTGACGAGATCGACCTGGTACTTATCATGAGTGTCGAGCCCGGTTTCGGAGGCCAGAGTTTCATTCCCGAAAGCCCCGACAAAGTACGCAAACTGCGCAAAATGATTGACGAGAAAGGATGCGACACGTTGATTGAGATTGACGGTGGTGTTTCGTCCGAGAACGCAGGAATGCTCTTTGAGGCAGGTTGCGACGTATTGGTTGCGGGTAGCGCGGTATTCAAGGCAGCCGATCCCAAAGCCGAGATTGTGAACATGTTGAACGCATGAGAAACATCCGCTGATGATATCGGTAGATAACGTAACAGTGTCGTTCGGTGGCGAGGAACTGTTCGGAGACATCACCCTGCTCATAAATCCCAAAGATCGAATAGGACTGGTGGGTAAGAACGGTGCGGGCAAAACCACACTGCTCAAAGTAATAATGGGCACCCAACCGGTGACCGAAGGTGCGGTAACCAAAAGTACCGACACCACCATAGGCTATCTTCCCCAACAGATGAAGGTGGCCGATACGACCACGCTCTATGCCGAAACCGCACTCGCCTTTGAGGAGCTGAACAAACTCGAAGCCGAAATAGAACGTCTTACCACCGAAATCAGCGAACGTACCGACTATCAAAGTGCCGAATACGAGGCGCTGTTGCACAAGTTGAATGACGCCAACGACCATTACACCATTCTCGGTGGAGGCAACAGAGAGGAAGATATCGAGAAGACACTTCTCGGACTGGGATTCAAACGCAGTGATTTCGAACGCCCGACAAGTCAATTCAGCGGTGGTTGGAGGATGCGTATCGAGTTGGCCAAGTTGTTGTTGAGAAAGCCGTCGGTGATTATGCTCGACGAGCCCACCAACCATCTTGACATAGAGAGCATACAGTGGCTGGAAGGTTACCTGAGGGACTATGCGGGAGCAGTGGTGGTTATTTCGCACGACAGAGCCTTCCTTGACAACGTCACCAACCGTACGGTGGAGTTGTTGCTCGGCAAGTTGTATGACTACAAGGTGCCGTACAGCAAATATGTGGTACTGCGCAAGGAAAGACGCGAACAACAGATTGCGGCATACAACAACCAGCAACGCATGATTGAGAAGAGTGAGGAGTTTATCGAAAGATTCCGATACAAGCCCACAAAATCCAATCAAGTTCAATCGCGCATAAAACAGCTGGAAAAAATAGAACGCATCGAGATTGACGAGGAGGATTTGAGTGCGCTGAACATAAAATTCCCGCCCGCGCCCCATTGCGGTCAGATAGTGGCCGAGGTAAAAGAGGCAGGCAAGAGTTTCGGTGACCACAAAGTATTTTCGGGCGCAGAACTGACCATAGAACGCGGACAGAAGATAGCCCTGGTGGGTCGCAACGGCGAAGGCAAAACCACTTTCGCAAGAATGCTGATCGGCGAACTGGAACCCACGGAGGGTACGGTAAAACGCGGAGTGAATGTAAGTGTTGGTTACTATGCGCAGAATCAGGACGACCTGATGAACGGCGACTTCACTGTATACGACACGTTGGACAAAGTGGCGGTGGGCGACATCCGCACCCGTTTGAGAGATATTTTAGGAGCCTTTTTGTTCAGAGGCGAAGATATAGACAAGAAGGTGAAAGTGTTATCGGGAGGCGAGAGAGCAAGACTCGCCATGGCCCGCATGATACTCTCGCCCAACAACCTGCTGGTACTCGACGAGCCGACCAACCACATGGACATGCGTTCGAAAGACCTGCTGAAAGAGGCCTTGAAGAAGTATGACGGCACGTTGGTACTCATCTCGCACGACCGAGAATTCCTTGACGGAATAGCCGAAAAGGTCATTGAGTTCCGCGACGGAGGAGTGAAAGAGTACTTGGGCGACATATGGTACTTTCTTGAAAAGAGAAAATTGGAATCACTCAAAGAGATAGAGATTCGCAAAGAGGAGGTGACGGAGCAAAAGCCCAAGTCGTCGCAGGGACGTCAGGATTATGCCCAGAAGAAAGAGACCGAACGTCAAATAAGAAAGACCCGCAACGCCATTGAGGCCGTGGAGAAACGAATCGAAACGTTGGAGACCGAGATAGCCGAGTGGGATGCAAAGTTGTCCGACCCGTCGGCACACGGTATAGATCTGTCTGACGAATCGGTATTCGCCAACTACAACAAGCTCAAATCCGATCTCGCTTACGAGGAACACGAGTGGGAAAAGCTGAATTACGAGTTGGAACTACTGAACGATTAGGCGGCCGTTGCACATAACTCGCATCGGCAAAGAGATACAAAGGGAGTTTTTCAAACCATTCCGAGAAGCGCCCTCACAAAGAACTGGGAGCCACAAGCCCTGCACAATGAAACAAGAAAAAAGAGATAAAGAAATGGAAAATCTGGTATTCGGATTACGTCCCGTCATTGAGGCCATAGAGGCGGGTAAGGAGATTGAAAAACTATACATACGCAAAGGCGCCGAAGGTCAGTTGATGAACGACCTGAAAGACCTTTGTTATCGTTCGCATCTGCGCTATCAGGAGGTTCCGGTGGAGAAATTGAACCGCATGGTACGAGGCAATCATCAGGGTGTGGTGGCACAGTTGGCTGCAATCCATTATGTCACATTGGAGGATATACTGGAACGTGTGCCTGAGGATGAAACTCCGCTTATCGTTGTGTTTGACGGAGTGACCGACGTGCGCAATTTCGGAGCCATAGCCCGCAGTGCAGAGTGTGCAGGTGCCCATGGATTGGTAATCGCACTCAAAAATGCCGCCCCCGTAAATGCCGAAGCCATAAAGAGTTCGTCGGGTGCGCTGAACATCATTCCCGTTCATCGTGCCGGCTCGATACGCAACACCCTCAAAGCACTTCAAAACGAAGGTTTCCAGACGGTGGCAGCAACCGAAAAAAGCACCAAACTGATCTACGATGCCGACTTCACACGTCCCACCGCCCTTGTCATGGGCAGCGAGGAGAAAGGCATCTCAAAAGAGGTCATGAAACTCTGCAACGAGCAGTTGGCAGTTCCCATGATCGGCCGCATAGAGTCGCTGAACGTATCGGCAGCGGCCGCAGTAATGCTATTCGAGGTTGTAAGACAACGTATCGGATAGTCCGTCGCCATGCTACAAACATTTATCCATCCGTCCTTGGGCGAGATTACCATCTCGTCTACCCGTCGTGCGCGCAGGATAAGCGTGTCGGTACGTTCGGGAGGAAGGATAAGATGCTCCCTGCCGCCATGGATTCCGACAAAAAGGGCAATAGAATTCATAGAGGAGAATAAAGATAAGATAGAGCAGGCCCGCCAACGTATCGCGGCGCATTATCCCAATGCCGAACGCCAAGAGCCAGACCGTCGCGAAATAGAACAGTTACGACAACGCGCCAAGAATTTCCTTCCCGCAAAAGTGGAGGAACTCTCTCGCAAGACCGGATTACGTTGCGGAAAGGTATCGGTGAGGGCGGCCCGTTCGCGTTGGGGCAGTTGTTCGACACGCAACGACATTTCGTTATCGCTGTTCCTGATGAGGTTGCCCGAGGAGTTGATTGAGTTTGTGATAATTCACGAGTTGTGTCATACGATACACAAGAACCACTCAGAGAAATTTCATCGTCTGCTTGACCACCATGTCGGAGGCCGCGAAAAGGAGCTGAACGCAAAGTTAAGAAAATACAGAGCCTTATAGAAATAATAAGTGCCGCCCCTTAATAGGTCGGCACTTATTATTTCAAAACACTCTTATTCGTCGCGCAACCAGACGGCCATCGTTCCTCGTCCGCGATGAGCCCACGCATAGTAAGGTATCAAAGTCACATCAACCTCCTCGCCGTTCAGCGTTCCGTTGGTTTTCAGTTGATTGATTCCGTAGAGCATATCGGCACGTTCAACAACCTCCAACTCGGCGTCGGCCTCAACCACCACCTCACGAACATCAAAATCATTGTCGGGCCACTCGGCACAATAGACAATCGGACCACGTTCAAATGCCACCTTACCCTTATCGGCCTCAACAAGTTCGTGCGCTTTCACTGCTCGCGGCTCCATATCAAACGCCACATCAACCTTATCTCCCTCACTCCACACACGTTCGATGGTATAATAACCATCCTCCGTAAGGATTCCTTCGGCCGATGCTCCATTAACCGTCACGCTGTATCCGAGGTCCTTACCATCGGCATAAGTGTAAAGATCACTCGGCACCACATCGCCTTTCACCCAACCGGGAATCCTTATCTTCAAAGCGAACGGTTTGCGCGATGCCTGCTCCACCTCAATAGTCACATCACCACTCCACGGATAATTGGTGGTCTGTTTCAGAACGACCTCTCTGCCCTCCACCTCGGTCTTAACTTCGTCCGAAACAAAGAGATTAACATACAGGCTGTTATCCTTTACAGCATACACATATCCGGGCAACGACGGGATGAATCGACAGATGTTGGACGGGCAACAAGCACATCCAAACCACGGCTGACGTTCATGACCGCCATTGGACTCCAACGGATTGGGATAGAAGAAGCCTCCTCCGTCCAACGACACTCCCGACAACAAACCGTTATACAACGTGCGTTCCAGTACATCATAATATTTCGACTCGCCATGCAACAAGAACAAGCGATGATTCACATACACAAATCCGATTGCCGCACAAGTTTCGCAATAAGCCGTAGCGTTGGGCAACTGATAATTCTTACCAAAAGCCTCTCCCGCATTGGTTGCGCCGATTCCACCAGTGATATAATATTTCTTGCCGACAATGTTGTTCCATATATTTCCTACCGCATCAATATACTCCTGATCGCCCGTCAAGGCAGCCACATCGGCCATTCCCGAGTACATATAAACGGCACGGACAGCATGACCAACAGCCTCTTCCTGCTCCACAACGGGTTGATGGGCCTGACTATACTCATCTTTTCGTGACGTATAACCGCGTTTGTCAAGAAAATATTTGGCCTGCCGCAGATATTTCTCCTCGCCCGTCACAAGATACAACTTAGCCAATGCCATCTCGGCTATCTGGTGACCCGGCACGGCAGCAAACTGTCCCTCTCCGTCACCTATATTCTCACACACGCAGTCGGCATAACGAATGGCAATATCAAGGAAATTTCGTTTCCCCGTAGCGCGATAGTGGGCAACCGCGCCCTCGATCATATGACCGAGATTGTAGAACTCATGGCTCAGATTCTCGACAGCCACCCAACGTTCCTCTCCGGCCCAATCGTGCGGATGGGCGGGATTCATCGTGCGAGCCGTATAGAGATATCCGTCGGGCTCCTGAGCAGCCGCAACAATAGTCAGCACACTATCTATATATGCCTCCAACTGCTCGTCGGGATAGGTCTGCAACAGATAACTCGCACCCTCGATGGTCTTATACACATCCGTATCATCGAACGAGAAACCTCCAACCTCGTACTCGTCACTCGGATTGGCCGCTTTCACAAAGTTGTCATAACGCCCCGTCTCCTCACACTTCGAGAATGCCAACGGAATGGTCACATCCCTGCTCGCCTGCAAACGCTGCCCCCAAAAGGCTTCATCCACCGTCACCGACGTGAACGGTACGGGATCTATCGGATAGCCGTGAGTAAGTTTCTTCTCCCCCGACGCACAGCCAAGCATCAACAAAGGCAAGACAAACAAAATAAATCGTTTCATAATCTGTTTCCGTTTTTTTTCATTTATTCCGTAGGGGAAAATAGTTTTCATACTGTTTCCCGCTGTTTTTATCTCTTTTACTTTCCCTTGTTCAGCCTCCTCAAAGGATTCTGAACAAAAAAATTATCTGGTCGAGAAACGATACACAATCATACGGCTGTAATCCTCGCCCTTATCCAACACCGTTGAGGGGAACTCGGGATGGTTGGGTGCATCGGGGAAATCCTGGCACTCCAAAGCCACACCGTCATAATCTTTATATGCACCGCCACTGATACTCATCGGACTGCCTGTCAGATAGTTACCCGTATAGACCTGAATACCGGGCTGGGTGGTCAGCACCTCCAAGCAACGTCCCGACTCGGGATCGGTCAACTCCGCCGCCAGACGCAACACATCCTCACTCCAATCATCCAACACCCAGCAATGGTCATAGCCTTTACTCTCAATCAGTTCTCTATCCTGCTGATTGATGTCGCGACCAAGCGCTTTGGACTCTGTAAAGTCCATCGGGCCTCCTGCCACAGGTACCATCTCACCCGTCGGGATAGCAGTCTGGTCCTTCGCCAGAAAACGAGTGGCATACACCTTCAACACATTATCCAACACGCTGCCCGCCGATTCGCCCTTCATATTGAAATAGGCATGATTGGTGAGATTCAGCACCGTTTTGCCATTGCTCTGCGCCGACAATATGATTCGCAACTCGTTATCCTCGGTCAGTGTGTAGGCCACCTCGGCATAGAGCGCAGCGGGATAGCCTGCATCGCCGTCTTCACTTTCGAGTGTAAAGACCACCGTATTACCCTCTACACCACTCTCCCACAAGCGATTGGCAAATCCGTTGGGTCCTCCGTGCAGATGATTCACTCCGTTGTTTATCGGCAACGTATACTCCTTGCCATCGAGTGTAAAACGACCCTTTGCAATACGGTTGGCATAGCGCCCCGGAGTCTTACCCATGCAGGCTCCGTCTCCGAAATAGCTCGAAAAATCCTTATATCCCAACACTACGTTTGCCAGCCTGCCTTCTCTATCGGGTGCCCATGCCGAAACAATACCCGCACCGATATTAGACAACTGCACCTTAACACCGTTCTCATTCTCCAACGTGTAAATAATAACGGCCTCTCCCTCAGAGGTTATACCCCAAATATGCTGCTCAATATTCATAATTTTATCCCTTTATGTTTTTCTTTTTCAGTATCTCGTTCTCTTCTCGTCACGCACCTCTCTATCTGCATCCCAGAATAAAAATCGCAGGACGTTTATTGATGTCCGGTTTCGGTCGTGATTTCCATTCGCCCACCGTAGTGGAATATATGAATTCGCCCTCGTTTGTGATGTCCGACGCCACCGTCAGCACCGTTCCGCCCGAACAACAAGCCAAGAAATCATCAAACAACTTGGCATTTCTATACGGCGCCTCAATGAAAATCTGTGCCTGACGTTCACTCTGTGCCCTATGTTCAAAACGTTTTATCGCTTTCATTCTTTCGGCCGGTTTGATGGGCAGGTAACCGTTGAAGGCGAATGACTGACCGTTCTGTCCCGATGCCATAAGAGCCATCATTATAGACGACGGACCCACCAACGGCACCACCTTTATCCCTCTCCTATGGCACAACGCCACAACATCAGCACCCGGATCGGCCACACCCGGCAATCCGGCTTCCGATATGAGACCCGTATCGTGACCCTCCAACAGCGGTGCTATCAATGTCTCGATTTCCGATGCGGGAGTGTGTTCGCTGCACTCCGCAAACTGCAACTCGCTTATCGGACGTCCTATTTGTGCAGCACTCAGAAATCTGCGTACCGTACGCAGGTTTTCAGCAATAAAATAGTCCAACGATGCCATCACCGCCCTGTTTGCCTCGGGCAACACATCATAAGGATTTCCCTCCCCGATAGGCGACGGAATCATATACAACTTGCCGTATGCCATCTCTACTCTTTTATAAAAATTCGTTTAACCCTCTGCGAAACCGAGGTCATTATCTCATACGAAATAGTATCCAGCACTTTCGCCATATCTTCCACGCTATTGCCTTTTCCTCCGCCGAACACCGTAACAATATCGCCCTCAACAACATCCAACCCCGTCACATCTATCATACAACTATCCATGCAGATGCGTCCCACGATAGGTGCCGCCTTGCCGTTCACCATCATCGACCAACGGCCGCAACCCAAGTGGCGATTCAAACCATCCGCATAACCTATCGGCACGGTAGCAATCGTAGACCTGCGTTCCAATCTGCCTGCACGGCCGTAACCCACACTCTCGCCGGCCTCCAACTCTCTCACCTGCACCACCGCAGTCTTCAAACGGCTGATCTCCCTCACCTCGGGAAATCCGCATCCATACAGGCCTATACCCAGGCGACACATATCATAGTCCGCTTTCGGAAGAGTTACAATACCGGCACTGTTATTTATATGGCGCAACGGTTTATAAGGCAACTCGGCCATGATCATACCGCTCACCTTATCAAACACCTCCACCTGATGCAGAGCATACTCTCTCTCCTCTGGCATGTCGGCAGTGGCCATATGCGAGAATATCGACCTCACCACCACACTCTGACTCTCTCGTTTCAACACCTCATTCAGACGTGCCACATCGCGTTCCTCAAATCCCAAACGATGCATACCGCTATCAATCTTGATATGTATCGGATATTCGGTCTGTCCACCGTTCTCCACCGCCTTGACAAACTGTTCCAACGAGGTGAAATTATATATCTCTGGCTCTAAATGGTTGGCCACCATAAGATCAAAACTATCCGAATCGGCATTCAACACCACGATGGGTATCGTGATACCCTTCCGCCTCAACGATACTCCCTCATCAGCAAAGGCCACCGCCAGATAATCAACACCTTTATTAGTCAGCATATTGGCAATCTCATAATCGCCATTACCATAGGCCGAAGCCTTCACCATAGCCATCAGCTTTGTGTCGGGAGCCATGCGCGAACGGAAAAACGCCAGATTATGAGCCAGCGCATCAAGATTTATCTCCAAGATGGTCGTGTGGCTCTTGCGTTGCAACAGATGCACAATTCTATCGAAATGGGCCATCTGGTTACCCTTGACCAACACCGCGCAATTCTCCACCTTGTCCTGCGTGAAAGACTCTATAAACTCGCCCACCGAATTATAAAACTCCGATTCGCATTCAAACACATCGCCATGTTCCTTGATGCGTTCGCCCACTCCGATCAGTCGGTCAATACCCGCCACATTTATTGTTGTCGCAGCCAGACGATACAACTCCGCATCGGGCAGACTGCTGAATACTATATCAGACAGGATCAACACCTTCGATCGGTTATCCGCCACATTGGCCAGATAGTCCAATGCTATGGAAAGAGAGTTGATATCCGTATTGTGATTGTCGCCGACAACTATCGAATTACCAATGCCTTCACGCAGTTCCAGCTGCAAATCCACCGGTTGCAACTCTCCGAAACAGCGTTCTATTTCCGCCCTATCATAACCCAGCACCTCATATACGGCGGCCACCATGGCGGCATTGTTTCGCGCTACCGGCTCCTTGAAACAGGTTACATCTTTCGCCCTATCGGCCACATTTACCAACCTGACCGTCGCATTTGCCCTGCATATAGCCTCAGCCACATGAGGATACTCCGAATTATATATTACCACGGGACACTCCACGAACAACTTCGCCTTCTCGGCAGCCTTCTGAGCCATATCCGAGAAGTTCTCGCCATGCTCTTCGGCCAACATTGTGAACACACCCACATCGGGATGTATCATCTTCGTCAGGAACTCCATCTCGCCCGGTTTTGAGATTCCGGCCTCTATGACTGCCAGATCCTCGTCACCCTTCATCATGAGCAACGACAATGCAACCCCCAACTGTGAGTTATAGCTTCTCGGCGAACGGAACACCTTCAACGGTTCGGGAGCCGCCTGAGCAATCCACTCCTTCACCACCGTCTTACCTTGCGAACCGGTAACCGCCACCACTCTACCCTTAAACTGAGAACGATGGTGTTCGGCCAACGCCTGCAACGCTCTGAACGTGCGCCTTACAACCACAAATCCTGCCTCGGGATAGCGTTCGTAGTTCAGCGGTTTCTCCACCACAAATCCACGCACGCCACGCTTATAAAGCCCCTCCACAAAACTGTGACCATCATAATTGACACCCACCATGGCTGCAAACAGAGGATGTTCGCCACGACCGAAACTATGACGACTATCGGTCATGACGGTATTTACGTTGCGGTCCTTACCCACAAAACGTCCTCCGCATATCTGTGCTATTTCACTCAACTTATATTTCATGAATCTCCCGTTTTATTTCGTCATTAATATTATGTTCGCTGTACGGATCGGTATAAAATCAATCTGAGAACCTGACCACCGTTATGCCGGCACCGCCCCTATCGGGATGGTCGTCCGTTGCACTCTCCACAGCACTCACTCCGCGCAGATACCTTCTCACCTCCTCTTTCAATGCACCCGTACCCTTACCGTGCAGGATGGTAACCGTACTGACACCCACCATAAGCGCATCGTCAATAAAGTTCTTCACCTCTTCCAGTGCCTCGGCAGCCCTCATGCCTCGTATATCAATATTGTCCTTGAAATTCAACTTTCGCGAAGAAATATCCACACTCATCACCGTTCGCGGCTTGACGGCTCTGGTCTGACGTTTATACTCGGCATTGGATATCACCTCCAAACGATCCTTCTCCACCGTAGTGAGGATCTGTCCGAATGCCACCGTTGCCTTGCGTCCCTTCATCTGCATCACCTCACCGACACCGTCCTGACCTTTGATGCGCACCTTGCAACCCACCTCGGGCTCTTTCACCTCCGGCACCTGCTCTTGTTCCTGCGCCACCTGCTCGCCACGTTGGGCCTTGCGTTCGGCTCGGCGCTGACGGCGACGTTCTATATTGGCCATCTCCCTCTCAATGCGGGCCTGCTGTTCCGCCGACATCTCAGGTTCCTCTGCCAACGAATCCTTGAACTTGTCAAACTCCTTACGGACCGCCCTCGTGGCCTCTTTCTCGGCAGCTGCCTCCTTGATGGTGCGTATCGTGTTCTCAATACGTTTATTGGCCTCCGCAACAATCTGCGCAGCCTCTTCTCGTGCCTGTTTGATGATACGCGTGCGTTCCTCCTTTATCATTGCAAGCTGGCGGCTGTAAGAGTTCTCCAACTCCTCCACACGTTTATCCGTCACGCGTATTCGGTCGCGTTTCTGCTCCCAGTATCTTCGGTCGCGGGCAATCTCTCTCAACTGTCTTTCGAGATTCATATAGTCGCTACCCGCCTTGTCACTCGCCGACTTGATAATCTTCTCCGGCAAACCAATCTTGCGGGCTATCTCCACCGCAAACGAACTGCCCGGCATTCCCGACTCCAAACGGAACAACGGCATGATATTCTGCACATCAAACATCATCGCACCGTTCTGCACTCCCTCGTGTGACCCTGCAAAATACTTTATGTTCGAGTAGTGAGTGGTTATCACGCCATACGTTCCCGACTCCACGAAACGTTCCAGCATTGCCTCCGCAATGGCCGCGCCCATCACCGGCTCCGTACCCGAACCGAACTCATCTATCAATATAAGCGACTCCTCGGCCGCATGAGCCAGCATCTGTTTCATGTTGAGCAGATGGCTCGAATAGGTACTCAAATCGTTATCAATGGATTGTTCATCGCCGATATCAATGAAAATACTCTTGAAAACGGGCATCTCCGAGTTCTCCAATGCCGGTACGGGAAGACCGCATTGGAACATATACTGCAACAGTCCCAACGTCTTCAAGCACACCGACTTTCCTCCTGCATTAGGGCCCGAGATGACAAGTATTCTCTCGGTGGGTGTGAGGGTCATATCCAACGGAACTATCTCCTTGTTATCCCTACGCAACGTCTGGCTCAACAACGGATGACGTGCCGACCTCAACACCAGTCTGCCATCATCCGACAAAATGGGTTTCACTCCACCGTTCTCCATAGCCCATCGCGCCTTGGCCCTTATCATATCCACCGATGCCATATACTCTCCCGCCTGCGCAATCTCATCGCTGCGTTCTCTGATGGACTCCGTAAACTCCGTAAGAATTCTTATCACCTCACGGCGTTCGGCATACTCCAACTCCTTGATCTCGTTGTTGATTTCCACAATCTCCACCGGCTCAATATAATAGGTCTTACCCGTAGCCGACTGATCGTGGATAAATCCGTTCACCTTACGTTTGTTGCTCGCCGAAACGGGAATCACCGCCCTTCCGTCACGTATCGACACCGCGGCATCGGGCTCGGCATATCCGGCACTGATGGCCTGCGCCAATACCGACTGCAATCGTTTAGCCACCTGCCCCTCACGGCTCTGAATAGCCTTGCGCACCGTATACAATTCGGCCGAAGCGCTATCCTTCACATTGCCGAATCGATCCACTATCGTATCTATATGATTGACTATATCTGCAAACGAGGCAATACCACTCGAAAAACGGCGCATCAACACATACTGTTCCCTCGTTGAGAAGAATTTAAGCACCGCACACACGCCCTCCAAGCCATCATGCAGGGCTATAAGTTCGTCTGTTTCAAGAAATGTTCCCTCAACAGCCAGCTTTTTCGACACCTCCGTCATGTCGGTGAATTCGCCCATCGGGAACTCATTATCGAGCATCATGGCCGTACGTACCTCGTCAAACAGCCCCAGACGGCGTTCTATCTCCCTTGCCGAAGTGGAAAACTGCTCACCGGCCAATCTCTCACGACCGCTTTCGGTGCTGCACAAATCGGCAATCTGGTTGCGAACACGATCACAACCTATCTTCTGTTCATAATTGCGGGGATATATCACGACTCTTTATTTAGGTTTATCTCTCCGTCAAGCGACGCGCCTCGGCCGTATCAATATGTTCATCTCCACGATAGGCCACTATGAACGCATCCTTGAACTCCTTTTTCACTTTGCTCAACAACGTCTGCGCATCTTTAAAGTTGTCCGCTCCGCCGACCAGACATCTGTACGTACCTTTCGGGTTGCGTTTCTGCGTCACCTGATTTTTGTACGATTTGAACGAACGGCTATTATCCGGCAACTTGCTCGACACCGACATTATTTGAACATAAAATTTCACTTCATCCACCTTTGGTTCAGGCTTCTTCACCTCCTCTTTCTCCTCTTGTTGAGGTTGAGGCTGGAGGCGGAGTGCCACCTGTCCCACATTGACCTCTTCATTCCCTCTCGCACCGTCACTCCGCTGCTTATACTCCGCAAAGGCATCAAACAATGCCTTTGCCATGGTCTGCTGACCCGCTTCGGTCGCGAGAAACTCCCTGTCCTTCTTATTGGTCATGAAACCCAACTCGGTCAGCACACTCGGCATGGCCGTATTCCACAACACCAGATAAGGTGCCTGACGAGCCCCTCGGTCCAACATGGGTGAAGAAAGTATATAATGTTTCTGAACCATCTCCGAGAAAATCATACTCTGCTCCTGATGGGCATACTGCATAAGCGAGAAGATAATATAACTCTCGGCCGAACCCGGGACATAACCTTCATACTTGGCCGAATAGTCCTCCTCGTACATGATAACGTCGTTCTCTCGCATGGCTACTTCAAGATTATCCTCGCCCTTGTCAAGACCCATGATGTAGGTCGTGGCACCCGAGGCCGTCGTATTTCGGGCTGCATCCACATGAATGGAGATAAAAAGATCGGCTCCCGCACGGTTGGCTATATTACCTCTCTCACTCAACGCTATGAAAGTATCATTCTTACGCGTATAAATAACCTCCACCTCGGGATAGGTGGCCTGAATCATCTTTCCGAGTTTAAGAGCCACACTGAGGTTTATATTCTTCTCATATATCTTACCATACACAGTACCCGGGTCCTTGCCGCCATGACCGGCATCAATGACAACCTTATCAAGAATATTGTCTTTCGGCTGGGCTATTTCCTGCGCACACAACATTATCGGTGCAATCAACGTTAAAATAAAATACGGTATGAATGAAACTTTCATGGCAATATTTTAGGTAAGATTCTGCTTTTTATCTATTTTTGTAGGTTGAAAAAATGTTAATCGACTACGGCGAAGGCACTTGTCTTTCCGTTTTGCCGACTCGTCGGCAAAGTTAATATATTTTGTTGGGATTTTGAATAAAACAGTACTAAAATATACACTCTACTCGGCACTGACATTGCTGTTTGCCGTTTCGGTCTTCGGAGCACGCATCCCGAGCAATGCAACACTCGTATCGTGGCAGGACACTCTGCGTGACGATACATTGTTAAGACGACCTCTGCCCGACTCACTCATAGTGGATTCGTTGGCGGCCGATTCGCTTGACACCATGCCTCGCAAAAAAGAGAAACCTCTGTTCAGACAGACCAAGAACTTCCTTGACAAACCCATCTCGGGAACCAACAAAGACTCGCTGGTCTATGACCTGAAAAGCAACATGGTCTACATCTACGAACAGGGCGATGTCAAATATGATGACATGAACATGAAGGCCGACTTCATGAGGGTAAACATAGACACAAAAGATATTCATGCCTTCGGTAAAGAGGTAGTTGACACAGCAGGACGAAAAACAATGACCCGTCCGCAGTTCGTTCAGGATGAAAGCACCTACGACATGGATACCGTGACGTACAACATACAATCGGGCAAAGCAAAAGTCAAGGGTGTCAACACACAGAACGGAGAAGGTTTCATCATCGGCAAGAACGTGAAACTGATGCCCGACAAATCGATCAACATCAAGAACGGTATCTACACCACCTGCGATGCGGAAGATCCTCATTTCGGTATCCGTCTGACACAGGGTAAAATGATTCCGGGCAAGAAGATCATTACCGGTCCCGCCTATCTCGAATTTGAGGGCGTGCCGTTCTATTTCCTCGCCGTACCCGAAGCATTCTTCCCCATCAGCAGCACCAAACAATCAGGATTCATCGTTCCTTCCTATGGAGAGGAGGCCATCAAAGGATTCTATCTGCGCGATGCGGGTTACTACTTCATCCTCAACGACTACATGGACCTCACCATTCTCGGTGGTATCTATACTCTCGGTTCGTGGGAGGCATCGGCCGCAACACGATACTTGAAGAAATACAAATACAGCGGCAATTTCAGTTTCCGTTTCTCGAACGACAAACTGGGCGAGAAAGGCAGTCCCGACTATGTGAACCAACGCAATTTCAGGGTTACTTGGACTCACACACAGGACGCCAAGTTCCGTCCAAACTCAACCTTCTCGGCAAGCGTAAACTTCTCGACAAGCGGCTATAACAAAAACTCGGCAACCACATTGAGTGACTACCTGTCGACACAGACCAACTCATCAATCGCCTACTCAAAATCATGGCCCGGAACTCCGTTCTCGCTGTCAATGAACTTGCAGCACTCACAGAACTCGGCCGACTCAACCATATCACTCAGTTTGCCCAACATCGTCTTCAACGCATCACGATTCTACCCGTTCAAACGCAAGAACACAATGGGCACCTCGCGTTGGTATGAGAAAATATCGGCCTCCTACACCATGAACATGCAGAACAGCGTGACCTCAAAAGAGGATTTGTTGTTCAGAAAAGAGACCCTCAAAGAGTTCCGCAACGGTGTTCGTCACTCGCTGCCCATATCGGCCTCGTTCAACATTCTGAACAACATTCAACTCACCGCCTCGGCAAATTACAACGAGAGATGGTACTTCAAAAAAATAGGCAGAAAATGGGATGCTGACCAACAAAAAGCCGTAGCAGACACCACTTTCGGTTTTTATCGTCTTTATGATTACTCTACGTCGGCATCACTATCCACCACCCTGTACGGTCTGTACCAATTCAAAAACAAAGAGGCCAAGATACAGGCCATACGTCACACACTTACTCCAAGTGTAAGCATGTCGTGGGCTCCCGACTTCGGCTCGGAACGATACGGTTACTACGAAACATTCGTCAATCCCAACACCGGCGAAGAGACCCGTTACTCACCTTGGGCAGGCGAAGTGTACGGCATTCCCAGCGCAGGACGATCGGCTTCTATGTCGTTCAGCCTGGCACAAACCCTCGAAATGAAGGTGAAAAGCAAAAATTCAAGCGACTCTACGGGATTGAAGAAAATCTCCGTCATCGACAACCTGCAACTGGGTGGCTCTTACAACTTCCTCGCCGACTCAATGAAACTGTCGATGATTTCACTCAGCCTGCGTTCGAGTGTGTTCGGTGAGAATTTCGGCATAAACATCTCTACCACGCTTGACCCGTATGAGGTGGATCCGAACACGGGACGCAGATATGACAAGCTCACATGGGCCCGCGGAAATCTGGGTCGCATAACCCACCTCGGCTGGTCTACGGGTTACACATGGCGTTCTTCGTCGTCAAATCAACCAACCAAAAACGATATCAACTCCCAATATCCGGAGTATTCGAATCCGTATTACTTCGATCCGAACAACCCCATCCCGCCCGACATCAGACGAACAATGATGACGGCCAAATATTACGATTTCTCGATACCTTGGAACTTCGGTTTCAACTATTCGGTAAATTATAGCAATAACGGTCTGAAAAAGACCATCACCAACTCGCTTGGTTTCAACGGCAGCATAAACCTCACACCCAAGATGGGTGTCACATTTACGGGCGGTTACGACTTTGACGACAAGAAACTCACTCCCGGAACCGTATCGCTATCGCGTGACCTGCACTGTTGGCAGATGAGCTTCACGTGCGTGCCGTTCGGTTACCGAAAGTCGTGGAGTTTCAACATCAGCGCACTGTCTACCATGTTGCAGGATCTGCAATATGAAAAGAGCAGTTCGTTCTACGACAACCTATACGAATAACATATCAAGTTACGTTTAATATTCACACCATTTAAGAAAAGATGAAAAAAACAATCGCTGCAATTATGGTACTTGCTACACTTTGCGGATGCGGAGAGGTGGGAAAAAACAATCCTCTCATCAACCCGGGTGAGACGCCTCACGGCACCCCCGAATTCAGTAAAATAACCCTCGACCACTATCGCGAGGCATTTGACATTGCCCTGCAAGAGGCAAAAGCGGAGTTCGAGGAGATGGTAAACAACACGGAAGAACCCACGTTCGAGAACACCATTCTGGCATTGGAGAACAACGGCAAACTGCTGAACAAGGTTTCAACCATATTCTTCGCGCTGGACAATGTTGAGTCTACGGACGAAACCCAGCAACTCATACTCGAAGTGGAGCCTAAACTCGTGGCTTTCAACAACGACATCAGACTGAACCCCGTTGTTTTTGAACGCGTAAAGAGTGTTTATGACAATCGCGAGAGCCTGAATCTTGACAAAGAGCAGGCAAAACTGCTGGATGACACCTACAAGAGTTTCATTCGCGGTGGTGCAGGTCTTGACGAGGAGCAGAAAGAGAAATATCGCCAGTTGTCAAGCGAACTCTCAACGCTGACCACCACATTCGGAATCAACGTATTGGCTCAGACAAACGCCTACAAACTCAACATCACCGATGCTGCGGTGGTTGAGGAGTTGCCCGATTTCGTGAAAGAAGCCATGGCTTTGGAGGCAAAGAACAACAATCAGGAGGGTTGGACCGTCACTTTGCAAAGTGCAAGCTACGGCCCCTTCATGACCTATTCAAGCAATCGTGAGCTGAAAGAGCAACTCTGGATGAAGAGCAACACCAAGGCTCTCAACAGCGAGGAGAACGACAACTCGGAAATCATGAAACGCATCGGTACGGTACGTATGGAGATTGCCAATCTGTTCGGCTACGAAACCTACGCCGACTACGTATTGGAGGAGAGAATGGCAGAGAGCAGACAGACCGTTCAGGATTTCCTTGCCGAATTGCTCGACGCAACAAAATCTTACGCACAGAAAGATTACCAGATGGTTTCGGACTATGCAAAATCGTGCGGTGCCGACTACACTCTCATGCCGTGGGATTGGTCATACTGGAGCGAGAAATACAAAAACGCAAAATACAGCATCTCTGACGAGGAGATTAAACCTTATCTGGAACTCAATCAGGTAAAAGAGGGTATCTTTACTCTGGTGGACCGTCTGTACGGCATCAAATTCAAGGAGAACAAAGATATTGACGTTTACAATCCCGAGGTGCAGGCCTACGAGGTTTATGAGGAGAACGGCGACTTCCTCGGTGTTATCTACATGGACTTCTTCCCCCGCGCAACCAAACGCAGCGGCGCCTGGATGACCAGCTATCGCGACATGTATGTGGATGAGAATGGCAACGAGGTCCGTCCATTCGTAACCCTCTGTGCAAACTTCACCAAGCCCACCGAGAACACCCCCGCATTGCTCACCTTTGACGAGTTGGAGACCTTCCTCCACGAGTTCGGTCACTGCTTGCACGGCCTGTTCGCAGAGGGTAAATACGCCTCTCTGACCGGTACCGCAGTGTATCGCGACTTCGTTGAGTTACCCTCGCAGATTATGGAGAACTGGGCCACCGAGCCTGAGTTCCTCAACATCTTCGCAAAACACTACCAGACCGGCGAGCCCATGCCGCAGGAACTCATAGACAAGATCTGTGCAGCAGGCAACTATCTGGCAGCATATCTCAACGTACGTCAGTTGTCATTCGGAATGGTGGATATGGCATGGCACACCATCACAGAGCCCGTAACAATGCCCGTCGAGGAGTTTGAACGTCAGAGCATGGCTGCAACCCAGATTCTGCCCTACGTTGCCGGCACAGCCATGACTCCCGCATTCACCCACATCTTCTCGGGTGGTTATGCGGCAGGTTATTACAGCTACAAGTGGGCCGAGGTATTGGAGGCCGATGCATTCTCTCTCTTCAAGGAGAAAGGTATTTTCAGCAAAGAGGCAGCCTCATCGTTCCGCGAGAACATCCTCTCAAAGGGTGGTATTGAGCATCCGATGGATCTTTATGTGAAATTCCGCGGTCACAAACCCGACACCAAAGCTCTCATCGACAAAATGGATCTTAAATAATATTTTATTTCATAGAATATTGTCACCAATAAAAAAACGGTCGCCCCGACGGGGTGACCGTTTTTTATTCCTCGCCAAATTTGCGATTTGGCATCGAGGTCGTTATCAGGTTATCATTACCGAGGCCAACAAGCAGCCCATTAAGCCATGAAACGTTTATCCAAAAAATCGGATTAAAACATCTCGCGGGCGTACTCCACCGCACGATTCAACAACCCTACAAGCGGCTGCACTCCGCGGAACTCATCCGCCACACGCACCGCAAAATCCTCCGTTGCCAGATAATCCTCATCCAACACCTTCGTCACTCCGAAGCTCTTCAACTTCAACAACTCGGCATAAGGCGAATCTGACGGATACTCATAAGGCACTCGTTTGAGTGAATCACTCTTGTCCAGTTCAAAGCCGACCGCTTTCTCCAACGCCTCGACATACAAATCTCCGTCAAGCGAAATCTCCTCTCTCACACTACGCACCATAGCCGGCTCGGGACAATGCAGACCCGCCCACAGGAACGACTCTCCATTGGCTTGAAGATGAAAATAATAACCCGCATTTCCACTCTTCTTTCCTCCCTTGACCATAAACAGTCCCATGTGGGTTTTATAAGGTGTCTTATCGGTCGAGAAACGCAAATCACGATAGATGCGATAGGTACAATCCTTCACTTGCAAATTGCGCACCTCTGCATCATACTCACCGATACCTGCAATGATTCGTTCTGCGCACGACTCAAAGCGTGCCTTCATGGCCAAATACTCATCCTTGTGAGCATCAAACCACGCTTTATTGTTGTTTTTCGAAAGCTGGGTCAGAAAATCAAGCACCTTTCTCATCTCTTATCAGTATTTATATTTTTTAATCGCCACGACGG
>JAGBHS010000141.1 GCA_017935385.1 Tidjanibacter sp. | reverse complement strand
TTGATAAGATCCTTCTCCAGGTAGATGGGGAGGAACTTGGCGATATCGTCGCGAGAGAAACCGAGAGTCATCTGAGTAAGGTCATTGGTACCGAACGAGAAGAACTCGGCCACCTCTGCAATGTGACCTGCTGTTACGGCTGCACGGGGAACCTCAATCATGGTACCTACCATGTAGTCGAGTTTGTCGTTGCGCTCTGCAAAAATCTGGGCAGCAACGGTGTCGAGTATGTTCTTCTGATATCTCAACTCGCGGTGGTTACCGATAAGAGGAACCATGATTTCCACGCTTACGGGAGTACCGCTTGCTTTCACATTCATAGCAGCCTCGATGATGGCTCTTGCCTGCATCTCGGTGATTTCGGGATAGGTATTACCCAGACGGCAACCGCGCAGACCCAACATGGGGTTAACCTCCAACAGAGACTCAACTCTGTTGTGGATGGTCATGTAATCTACGCCCATCTCCTCTGCCAACTCTCTCTGTTCTTTTTCGGTGTGGGGAACGAACTCGTGCAAGGGGGGATCGAGCAGACGGATGGTCACTGCATAACCGTTCATCACTTTGAAGAGTGCCTCGAAGTCCATACGCTGCATGGGGAGGAGTTTGTCCAAAGCCACACGACGTCCGGCCTCGTCGTTAGCCAGAATCATCTCGCGAACGGCGTTGATACGGTCGCCCTGGAAGAACATATGCTCCGTACGGCAAAGACCGATACCCTGTGCA
The DNA here is from genome assembly GCA_017935385.1 of Tidjanibacter sp. Lineage (GTDB taxonomy): Bacteria > Bacteroidota > Bacteroidia > Bacteroidales > Rikenellaceae > Tidjanibacter. Next base: position 12,276 of record JAGBHS010000141.1, on the reverse strand, counting down.
CCGAATTTGAAAGCGATTTCAGCATCTTTCGGAGTGTCGGCATTAGCTCTAACCTTCATGTGAGCATATTTAGAGGTGAGATCCATAAGTTTCGTGAAGTCCTCATCGAAGCTTGCGGGACGGGTAGCCACCTGACCGAGGTAGACCTCTCCGGTAGAACCATTGAGAGAGATCCAGTCGCCCTCTTTGATGGTTACGCCGGCAACCTCGATGGTGCGTGCTTTGTAGTCGATTCTCAACTCACCTGCACCGCTGACACAACATTTACCCATACCGCGAGCCACAACTGCTGCGTGAGAAGTCATACCGCCACGAGCTGTCAAGATACCTGCTGCTGCGTTCATACCCTTCAAGTCCTCGGGAGAGGTCTCGATACGAACCAAGATGCAACGTTCGCCGTTCTCTTGGAGTTTCTGCTCTGCGTCCTCTGCGAAGAACACTACGGGACCGGTTGCTGCACCCGGAGATGCGGGCAAACCTTTCACGATAACCTTGGCGCTTTTCATAGCGCTCTTGTCGAATACGGGGTGGAGGAGCTCCTCGATTTTCTCGGCCTCGCAACGGAGAACAGCGGTCTTCTCGTCAATCAGACCCTCTCTCAACATATCCATTGCGATTTTCACCATGGCGGCACCTGTACGTTTGCCGTTACGTGTCTGCAGCATCCAGAGTTTGCCATCCTGAATGGTGAACTCCATGTCCTGCATATCTTTGAAGTAGAGTTCCAGGTTGTGCTGAATCTCATTCAATTCGTTGTAAGCCTCGGGCATAGCCTCTTCCAACGAAGGATATTTCTCTTTGCGCTCCTCTTCGCTGATACCCTGAGCCTTAGCCCAACGGCGTGAGCCCTCGATGGTAATCTGCTGCGGGGTGCGGATACCTGCCACAACGTCCTCACCCTGTGCATTTACAAGGTACTCGCCGTTGAAGATGTTCTCACCGGTTGCGGCATCTCTTGAAAAGGCAACACCGGTAGCCGAGTTGTCGCCCATGTTACCGAACACCATTGCCTGGATGTTCACTGCGGTACCCCATTCTGCGGGAATATCGTTAAGTTTACGATAGAGGATGGCACGTTCGTTCATCCAGCTGCTGAATACAGCACAAACAGCGCCCCAGAGCTGATCCCACGGATTGGTCGGGAACTCCTCGCCGGTCTGTTTTTTGATGGCAGCCTTGAACTCAGCCACGAGTCTTTTCAGATCCTCAGTGGTGAGGTCGGTGTCGTTAGCGACGTTTTTCTCCTCTTTGAGGTTGTCGATAATCTCCTCAAACGGGTCGTGATCCTCTTTGTTTACGGGTTTCATGCCGAGAACGACATCACCGTACATCTGTACGAAACGGCGATAAGAGTCCCACGCGAAACGGTCGTTGCCGGTTCTTTTTGCGAGAGCCTCAACAGCCTGATCGTTCAAACCGAGGTTGAGGATGGTGTCCATCATACCGGGCATAGAAGCTCTTGCGCCCGAACGAACAGAAACCAACAGCGGGGTAGTCTCGCTACCGAATTTCATTCCGGTCAGCTCTTCTACGCCTTTCATGGCAGTCTCCACTTCTTCGCGGATAAGTTCGATGGCGTTCTCACGGCCTTGTTTATAATATTCGGTACAAACCTCCGTGGTAATTGTAAATCCCGGGGGTACCGGAATACCTATCAGGTTCATCTCTGCGAGGTTTGCTCCTTTACCGCCGAGCAACTCTCTCATTTTGCCGTTACCTTCGGCTCTTTTGTCGCCGAATGTATAAATCCTTTTAGTATTCACCATGGGTAAAAAATATTATTGGTTAAATTTTGATAAATTAGGAGGCGAAAATACAAAAAAAATTACAAACCAAAAAAACTATGGTATATATTTTAAAATAATAGGTAAATGATCGCTGAAGCCATTGGTGTGATTTCGGCTTCGAGGAGCTCCGCGATAAGGTTTTGTGTTGTTTGTTGTGGGCGAAGGATTTGCGAACAAATAATCTCTTATGAACAGCGAACATTTCATGTTTTTGATGTCGGAGCTTGTTTTTGAATCGACCATTATCAAGTCTAATGCCGACCACCTGTTCCCGAACGCATAGGTTCCAGTTTCGTTGGGCGTTGCAATTTGTGGCAGGAATAAGCCAGAGGAAAGGAGTCCGGCCTTGTCGTGTTTCCCGAAAATCTTTTTGAATAACAATGACGTCGGTTCGATGTTCATGTCGCCCATAATTATCATTTTGTCATAAACGGTTGAGTTGCGTAACGAGTCGATGTGTTGTGCGAGTTGTTTCAATGCTTTTTTGCGTTGTGTGTAACTATTGTTTTTGGCGGGCATATGGCATACCAATATCTCCAATTTTTCTTTTTGGTTGTTGAAGAGGAGCGTGGCGCTTATGTGTAGTGCCTGCCGACAGTTTGGTATAGACAATTGTTCCACCTTGTGCGGTGAGAGAATATCTGCTCTGTATAGTAGAGCAATATCTGCGCCACGCGGGTCATTAGTTTCGCGATGGATGTAGCTATACTCGGTCTTTGTGGCGGACACGAGGTCTTGCAGCGTCTTTTCGTTTCCCACCTCACACAAACCCACAATGTCGGCATTCATGTCATCCAACAGGTTGGCTGTGTTGATGATGGCTGTTGCGTAAGAGTCGGGCCGACTGTTTGCCGTTGATTCGTTGCTCAGGTTGTTGGTGTTATAGAAGGCTAGGACTACCCGAGAATTCGTGCGTGATTCACCTTTTGCGGTCAATGATGGCGCCGTAAATAGAATTAGGGTTGTAACTATTTGAATTATTGGACTTCTCATGCCGCAAAAATAATATATCTGTGTGGGTAAAAAACTTTTCCCGGAAAGATTATTTGAGAGATGGGTGCCGATTTGCGAATAAATGCTTATTTTTGTATAATGAGTCAAAGTTGTTTTGAGGTGTTGGGGTGTGTTTTTAGGAATAAACTCTTTGATTTGTGGCGGCGATTTGTCCTGCCGTAGGAGGAAATCCGTAAAATGAATAGTAACAAAAAAGCATACCATATGTTTAAAAAGGTTGTAAGGCCGATTCTCTTTTTATTTCCGCATGAACGCACACAAGAGTTCCTGCTCAGATTGTTGCATGTGGTTGCAAAGGTGGCTCCGTTGCGTTGGCTGCTTAATAAGAGATATACATATAGACATCCGTCATTGGAGAGAGAGGTTTTCGGTGTCAAGTTTGACAATCCTATCGGCCTGGCTGCCGGCTTTGATCGCAATGCGGTCTGCTATCGCGATTTCAAGTCGTTGGGTTTCGGTTTTGTGGAGGTAGGTACGGTGACTCCGTCGCGTCAGGCGGGTAATCAACGTCCCCGCATATTCCGTCTGCCCGAAGATGAGGCTCTTATAAGCCGTACTGGTTACCCGAATAACGGTTTGGAGTCGGCTGTGGCAAGATTGCGTCGCAGAGGATATGGCAAGAAGATTGTCGTGGGCGCCAGTATAGCCAAGAACCGTAACGTGTCGCCCGATAAGGCGGCAGGAGATTACCTTCGTCTGTTCCGCAATCTGTATCAGTATGTGGACTATTGCACGGTAAATTTCAAGCAGTTGATACGAGAGGCCGAGTCGATGGGTGTTTCGGATGCGGAGATAAAGAGCTTGTTGGAGAACATTCTGAATGATTTGTTTGAGTTTCGTCGAGGTCAGAATCAGTATTTGCCTATCTTGTTGAAGGTGTCGCCCGACTGGAGCAACGAACGTATAGACGATATAGTGGATATATTGATAGCCACACCGTTGGATGGATTGATGGTGGCGGGAACAACCATGTCGCGCGAGGGGCTTAAAACATCTGCCAAGGTGCTGAACAATCAGATTGGTGGTGGCGGTTTGAGTGGCGAACCGTTGTTGCCCCGCACGTTGGAGTTGATTCGTTATGTTCATGACAAGATGAACGGCATGTATCCCATTATTGGTGTGGGCGGGGTGATGACGGCGGAGGATGCGAAGGCGATGTTGGATGCCGGAGCAAGTCTGGTGCAGGTCTATACGGGTTTGATTTATAACGGCCCCACCTTTGCGAAGAATATTTGTAAACATTTGGTTGAGAGTGAGGGCGGCTCTGTTCAGGGGCGTCATAATTCATAAAAATCAGGAGAGATGATAGCAGAGATTATTACCATCGGCGACGAGATATTGATAGGTCAGATTGTCGATACGAATGCGGTGTGGATTTCGTCGCAACTGAACGGTATCGGAGTTACGGTCGGACGTCGTGTTACGGTGGGGGATAATGGAGAAGAGATAATGGCGGCCTTGCGTGATGCGCAGGGCAGGGCACAGGTGATAATTGTGACGGGCGGTCTAGGCCCCACGAAGGACGATATAACCAAACTGACGGTGGCCCGTATGTTTTCATGCGGACTGGTGCGTGACGAACGGCAGCATGAACTGAATAAGGGCCATTTGGCGCGTCGCGGAATAGAGTTCAATGAACTGAATGCCCATCAGTCTGATGTGCCGGAGTGTTGTCGTGTGTTGCATAACCATTGGGGAACGGCTCCGGGTATGTGGTTTGATTATGATGGGGGTGCGATGGTGTTTTTGCCGGGAGTGCCTTATGAGATGAAAAACCTGATGACAAATGGCGTGTTGCCTTTGCTGCGTGAGAGGTTTACATTGCGTTCGGTGGTCCATAGGACGGCGCTGACATATGGAATTGCCGAGTCTGTGCTGGCGGAACGTATTGCGGAGTGGGAGGACGCCCTGCCTTCATATCTTCATTTGGCCTATCTGCCCAACCCGTTTCATATGAAATTGCGTCTGTCGGCTTATGATGTGGATGCTGCGGAGGTGAGGGCGGAGATGGAGGCTCGCTTTGCGGAGTTGGAGAAGATTATACCGGGACATATTGTCGGCTATGATGACGATACGTTGGCGTCGGTTGTTGCCCGTCTGTTGGTTGAGAGAGGGTGTACGCTGTCGGTTGCGGAGTCGTGTACGGGTGGTGCGTTGAGTGCGGGTTTTACCTCCATGTCGGGAGCTTCGGACTATTTTATGGGAAGTGTGGTGTCCTATTCCAATGATGTCAAACAGAGGGTGCTTCATGTGCGAGAGGAGAGTCTGATGCAGTATGGTGCTGTGAGTCGGGAGGTTGCCGAACAGATGGCCGAGGGGGTGCGCGCACTTTGCGGAACGGATTATGCCCTTGCCACGACCGGCATTGCGGGGCCGACGGGCGGAACAGCAGAGAAACCTGTGGGTACGGTGTGGTTGGCTATGGCAACTCCGCATGGTGTTGTTTCGCGCAAGATGTCGGGAGGTACGTTGCGTACCCAGAATATTGAACGTGCGTGTGCTAATGCTATTTTCATGCTCTATCGCGAACTCAAAGGATTGCACGATTGATTGCATAGGAAGATAAAAAACGGGCTCGTTCGTAAGGCGAGCCCGTTTTTTATTATGGTGGGTTGTTATTCGATTTCCCAGTCGTAACCGTCTTTGCGGTCTTTTACTCTGATACCAATGTCGGTCAGTTTGTTGCGTATTTCGTCCGAGAGGGCCCAGTTCTTCTCGCTTTTGGCCTGAGAACGGATGTCGAGCAACATGTTCACCAACGGAGAAACGAGATTGTCATTGCCGTCCTGTTTTTCGTTTTTCAGTCCGAGAATGTCAAATACCCATTTGTGTACGGTCTGTTTCAGCGTTGCCAGATCGTCGGCCGTTATGGTCTGCTGACCGTCGTGCAACTGATTTATTGTGCGTACCCAGTCGAAGAGTATCGAAATCACTACGGGTGAGTTGAGGTCGTCATTCATTGCCTCTGCACAACGACTTTCCAATTCGGCAACCTCTACCGTTGATTTGTCCGATGTCTTGATTTTGTCCAATGCCTCCACTGCTTTCATCAAACGGTCAAATCCTTTCTCGGCACCTTGCAACGCTTCGTTTGAGAAGTCGAGAGTTGAACGATACTGCGCCTGCAATACGAAGAAACGAATTGTCATGGGAGAATATGCCTGTTCGAGCAACTCGTGTGTACCGTTGAAGAGCTCTTCGAGAGTAATGAAGTTGCCGAGTGACTTACCCATCTTCTTGCCGTTGATGGTAATCATGTTGTTGTGTATCCAATAGCGTGCAGCATCGTGACCGCTTGCAGCGGTATTCTGCGCAATCTCACACTCGTGGTGCGGGAACATGAGGTCCATGCCGCCTCCGTGGATGTCAAATTTCTCGCCCAGATATTTTGTGCTCATCACCGAACATTCGAGATGCCATCCGGGGAATCCGTCACTCCACGGCGAGGGCCAACGCATGATATGCTCGGGCGAAGCCTTTTTCCAGAGTGCGAAGTCGTACGGGTTGTGCTTGTCGTCTTGTCCGTCAAGTGCACGTGAGTTGTCTTTTGTATCGTCAAGGTTGCGTCCCGAGAGTCGTCCGTAGTGGTAGTCTTTGTTGTATTTCTCCACGTCGAAATAGACCGAACCGTTGCTTATATATGCGTAACCTTTTTCAAGTATCTGCTCCACCATTGCGATTTGCTCAATGATGTGACCCGAAGCGTGAGGCTCAATTGAAGGAGAGAGAACTCCCAATTCTTTCATTGCGTCGTGATAACGTTCTGTATAGTAGTGCGATATCTCCATCGGCTCCAACTGTTCCAGACGGGCTTTCTTGGCGATTTTATCCTCGCCCTCATCGGCATCGTGTTCGAGATGTCCCACATCGGTGATGTTGCGCACGTAGCGCACTTTGTATCCCATTGATTTGAGATATCGGAACAATAAGTCGAAAGTCACTGCGGGGCGAGCATGTCCCAGATGCGGATCGCCATAGACGGTAGGTCCGCAGACGTAGATGCCCACAAACGGGGGATTATAGGGAATAAACTCCTCTTTTTTTCGAGTGAGTGTATTGTATAAAACGAGTTTGTTTTCCATAGTCTTTTCGTCAAGTTTTTGTTTCAAAATGTAAAAGTAGTGAATTTAGTGAGAAGTAGCGAATAAAACCGTCGAATTTTTTATCTTTGTAAAATATCGGAGGCAATTTGTATGATGGTTGTGGAATGCGGTAAGAGTTTTTGTTTCATCAGGAAATCTTTTGTGATTTTGGGAATAAGGTAAGTAGTAACGTCAATATTTAGAACCACAGGAGTTTTTGTTTCATCAGGAAATCTTTTGTGATTTTGGGAATAAGGTAAGTAGTAATGTCAATATTTAGAACCACAGGAGTTTTTGTTTCATCAAGAAATCTTTTGTGATTTTGGGAATAAGGTAAGTAGTAACGTCAATATTTAGAACCACAGGAGTTTTTGTTTCATCAGGAATCTTTTGTGATTTTGGGAATAAGGTAAGTAGTAATATCAATATTTAGAACCACAGGAGTTTTTGTTTAAAAATGAGGAGAATTAAGATTGGATTGTTGGGGCGTATCCTGATAGCTATTGTGTTGGGAGTGTTGCTCGGAAGATTTTTACCTTCATGGTTGATACGTGTTTTCATTACATTCAACGGGCTGTTCAGCGAGTTTTTGAATTTCATTGTGCCGCTGATTATAGTAGGTTTTGTGACGCCGGCCATTGCCGATATTGGGGCAAAGGCGGGCAGGATGTTGCTGATTACCACAGTGATTGCATATGTTACCACCTTGATTTCCGGATTCATCTCCTATTTTACGGGAGCGGCATTGTTTCCGTCGCTTATTTCGGGTAATGTGTCGATAGATCAGATCAGTGACAGTATCAATCTCACGCCGTATTTTACGATCAGTATACCGGCCATGTTGAACGTGATGACGGCTCTGGTGTTGTCGTTCATGCTTGGACTCGGAATTGCCAATCTCGGCCTGCCTACCTTGAAGAATGTGTTTGCCGACTTCAAGGAGATAGTGTTGAAGACCATCTATAAGGTTATTCTGCCCCTGTTGCCGATTTATATCTTTGGCATATTTCTCAATATGACCCACTCGGGCCAGGTGATGAAGGTGTTGTCGGTATTTTTTGTGATTATCGGAATTATCTTTGCCTTGCATATCTTTGTACTTGTATTTCAGTATGTTGTGGCGGGTGCTATTGTGGGAAAGAACCCGTTCAAGGCTTTGTGGAACATGATGTCGGCCTATTTTACGGCATTGGGTACCCAGTCGTCTGCGGCAACGATTCCCGTTACCTTGAAACAGACAATTTCCAATGGAGTGAATGAGGGCGTGGCTGGGTTTGTGATACCGTTGTGTGCCACGATACATTTGTCGGGCAGCACGTTGAAGATTGTGGCATGTGCGTTGGCACTGATGATAATGCAGGGCATGCCGTACGACTTCCCGATGTTTGCCGGCTTCATAATGATGCTGGGAGTGACCATGGTAGCGGCGCCGGGAGTTCCCGGAGGAGCCATCATGGCGGCATTGGGTGTGTTGCAATCGATGTTGGGTTTTGGCGATAGCGAGCAGGCGCTGATGATAGCGTTGTATATAGCGATGGATAGTTTCGGAACGGCATGTAACGTGACGGGTGACGGCGCAATAGCATTGATTATCGACAAGTTTAACGGAAAAGGCAATAAGAAGTAGAGTATCACGTTGTTTTTGTGTTATCTTTGTGCGCTGTTTCGTGCGCATAAATGCATGCCAGAAACGTATATAGAGTTGTTTCTTTGGAAGAAAAATTAAAATAAAATATGAAGAATTATAAGAGAATAAACATTCTGCTCGGTTGGTTCACCTTTGCGGTTTCGGCGGTGGTGTATCTGATGACTACGGAGCCTTCGGCAAGTTTGTGGGATTGTGGAGAATTTATCCCTACGTCATATAAGCTCGAAGTGGGCCATCCTCCCGGGGCGCCGTTGTTCATGATGTTGGCGCGTTTGTTCACGATGTTGGCTGTGGATACGGCCCATGTGGCATTTATGGCCAATGCCATGTCGTGTATTGCGGCAGCACTCACCATCATGTTCCTCTTCTGGGTTATCACCCATTTGGGACGTCGTTTGACGGGTAAGAGATTGGAGGAGTTGAGTGCCGGCCAGTTCTGGACGGTGATGGGTGCCGGCCTTGTGGGTGCGTTGGCATACGCATTTACCGATACTTTTTGGTTTTCGGCCGTTGAGGCGGAGGTTTATGCCTTGTCGTCGTTGTTTACGGCGGTGGTTTTCTGGGCGATGCTCAAATGGGAAGATGTTGCAGACGAACCGCATAGCAACCGTTGGTTGGTGCTGATAGCCTATCTGATGGGTCTTTCAATCGGTGTGCATATCCTGAACCTACTTACGATTCCGGCTTTGGTGTTTGTCTATTATTTCAGAAAGACGGAGAAGATTACGGGCAAGGGTGTTGTCTGGGCTACGGTCATTGCGGCGGTGCTGTTGTTGTTCATCAACTCCATCATTATTCCCTATACGACAGCCATTGGCGCACTGTTTGACCGCTTCTTTACTAACACGTTGGGATTCTCGGTCAATCGCGGTATTATCTTCTTTGTGCTGTTGCTTACGGCGGCTCTGTGCTGGGGAGTGTGGTATACCTACAAGCATGGCAAGGTGCTGTGGAATACGGTTTTGCTCTGTCTGTCGGTGATTCTTATCGGATATAGCAGTTATGCATCGGTGGTTATTCGTGCCGAGGCCAACCCGCCCATGAACAGTAACGACCCGTCGGATCCCTATTCGCTGCTCTATTTCCTCAATCGTGACCAATATGGAGGAGCACCGTTGGTGTATGGTACTCCGTACTCGGCTCCGGTGGAGGATTTCACCTACAAGAACAAGTATTTTGTTGGCGAGGACGGTAAGTATAAGAAGGCTCGTGTGGTGTCTGGTTATGTTCAGCCCGACGAGTTCAAGATGCTCTTTCCGCGCATGTGGTCGTCACGCAACGACAATCATACGGCGGGCTATGAGGCCTGGGGTCAGATAAGCGGCGACAAGAAGGTGCGCTATGGCGATGAACTTATTACGGTGCCCACTATGGGAGAGAACCTGCGCTATTTCTTCTCTTATCAGTTGAATTTCATGTATTGGCGCTATTTCCTGTGGAACTTTGTGGGGCGTCAGAGCGATAATCAGTCCACGGGATCGATTACCGACGGTCAGTGGCTGTCGGGCATTAAGGCGATAGATGAGATATATCTTGGCCCGCAGGAGGGGCTGCCCGAGGAGATGGCCGAGAACAAGGGACGCAATACGTATTACTTCCTGCCGTTCCTGCTGGGTATTTTGGGCCTGTTGTACCAACTCAACCGCGACCCGAAGAACTTCTCCATTGTTATGTGGCTCTTTGTGATGATGGGTATCATGTTGGTGGTCTATTTTAATACCACTCCTGCCGAGCCGCGCGAGAGAGATTATGTGTATGCCGGTTCGTTCTATGCGTTCTGCATCTGGATTGGTCTGGGTGTAATAGGTGTTAAGGAGTATCTGTCGCGTTGGTTGAAGAAAGACGGTGCTGGTGTTGCGGTTGCGGCCACGTTGATATGTTGCATTGTGCCGGGCATATTGGTTGCGCAGAACTGGGATGACCACGACCGTAGCGGCCGTTACGTGATGCGTGATATGGGATATAACTATCTGATGTCGGCACTGCCCAACAGTATACTTATGAACTACGGAGATAACGATACGTTCCCGTTGTGATACAATCAGGAGGTGGAGAATATCCGTCCCGATGTTCGTATCATGAACCTGAGCTATTTGGGAGGCGGATGGTATGCCGAGGAGATGAAGTGGAAATATAACGAGTCCGATCCCGTTCCGTTCTCTATTCCGCGCGAAAAGCTGTTCTACAACAACGACTATATCTACATTCAGGAGTTGTTTGACTATTCGGTTGATTTGAAACAGGCGATGAAAGTGGTGATGAGTGATGACGAGAAAACCAAGATTCGTTTCTCGGATCAGACGGCCATCAATTTCATCCCCGCACGCAAACTTTATATTCCGGTCAATAAGGAGAACGTATTGAAATCGGGACTGGTCAAACCCGAAGATGCCGATCTGATTGTGGATACGTTGTTCTTCGAGTTGCAGGGCAGCACGGTGGAGAAGCCGGATATTCTGCTGCTTGATTTGTTGTCCAATTATGATTGGTCGCGTCCGTTATGTTTTACTCAGGCCTCGTCGTTGCGCAATCTGGGTCTGATGGACTATTTGCAGTATGACGGTTTCACGTACCGTTTCGTACCCATCAAGACACCGTATGAGAGCAGTTGGACGGCGGGACGTGTCGATGCGGATGATCTTTACGACAAGTTGATGAATATGTTCCGTTACGGTAATGTGAAGGATGAAGATGTGTATATCGACAACTTCTCGCGCTATAACCTGTTCTCTTCCCAGATACGATTGGGCTTCTCTCGTCTGGCAGATGAGTTTACGGCTCGCGGAGAGAAAGAGAAAGCTCTTGAAATTCTCGATAGGGGAGTGGCGGAGTTACCGTTCACGCAGTTGCCTCACAACTATCAGACGCTGGCTTATATTGATTCCTATTATCGTGCCGGAGCTCCCGAGAAGGCGGACGCATTGTTGATGGACTATGCTACCAATCTGACCGAGTATATCCTTTACTACTTGTCGTTCCCCGATAGTAAGATGGGACTTATCTCGGCCGATTTGGATGAGAAATATCAGTTGCTGGCACAGTTGTATCATCTTGCCAACGACAACGACCGCAAGGAGTTGGCAGACGCACTGCGAGCCTATGTTGAGGAGTAGTCGTCAGAGGTGTGTCGGTCGCGTTCCGAGAAACGGGATGAAAAGTTGAAAAAAGGAGCAATTTGTAAAGCAAAGTGTAAAAAAAACACAAATGGTTGCAGATAATGCCGAAAATTAACTATATTTGCACGCCCGAAAAGTAGGGTGACAGAAAATTAAGTTAAATTATTGTATAAAAATTAGATGAGTAAAGTTTGCGAAATCACAGGAAAAACTGCTCAAACGGGAAATAACGTTTCTCATTCGAACAGACGTACCAAACGCAAATTCAACCTGAATTTGAAAACCAAGCGTTTTTGGTCGGAGTCTGAGGGCAGATGGCTCACCTTGAAAGTGACCACCTCAGGTATCAAATTAATTAACAAGAAGGGTCTTGACGCAGCTCTGAAAGAGGCAAAGGCACCCAAGAAAATTTATTAAAAATTATTTGAATAATGGCTAAAAAAAGTAAAGGCAACAGAGTTCAAGTGATTCTTGAATGCACCGAGCAGAAAGAGAGTGGCGTACCCGGAATGAGCAGGTATATCACTACCAAGAACAAAAAGAACACCCCTGACCGTATGGAGCGTAAGAAATACAATCCTTACTTGAAGAGAGTTACTGTTCACAGAGAGATTAAGTAATTACAAACC
>JAGBHS010000140.1 GCA_017935385.1 Tidjanibacter sp. | reverse complement strand
ATGATGATGATGGTGTTGCGGAAGTCTACGGTGCGACCTTTGTTGTCGGTCAGTCGGCCGTCATCGAGCACCTGCAACAAGATGTTGAACACGTCGGGATGGGCCTTCTCAATCTCGTCAAGCAGCACCACCGAGTAGGGTTTTCTTCTCACCGCCTCGGTGAGTTGTCCGCCCTCGTCGTAACCCACATATCCCGGAGGCGCACCGATGAGGCGTGAAACGCTATGACGTTCCTGATATTCACTCATGTCTATACGTGTCATCATATTCTCGTCGTTGAACAGGAACTCGGCCAAAGCTTTTGCCAACTCGGTCTTGCCTACACCCGTGGTACCCAGGAAGATGAACGAGCCTATGGGACGTCGAGCGTCCTGCAATCCTGCTCTTGAACGTCGCACGGCATCGGCAACGGCACTGATTGCCTCCTGCTGTCCAACCACACGACGATGCAGTTCGGTTTCGAGATTGAGTAACTTTTCGCGCTCGCCGGCCAACATTTTACTTACCGGAATTCCCGTCCAGCGGGCAACCACCTCGGCCACATCCTCTGTCTCAACCTCTTCCTTGATCATGGAGCCGTTCACGTGCATGGCTTCGAGTTCGGCGGTGAGAGTTGCAATCTGTTCCTGTGCCTCGCGTACCTTGCCGTAACGAATCTCGGCCACACGACCATAGTCGCCATTGCGTTCGGCCTCGGCAGCCTCCACTTTCAGACGTTCTATCAGTTCCTTGTTGTGCTGTATCTTTTCGAGCATCTGTTTTTCGTTCTGCCATTTGGCGCGTTTCTCGTTGCGTTCGGCATTCAGATTGTCGATCTCGGCGGCAAGTTCGTCAAGACGTTTTTGGTCGTTCTCGCGCTTGATGGCCTCACGTTCTATTTCGAGTTGGCGCACTCGGCGGTCAAGGGTGTCTATCTCCTCGGGTACCGAATTCATCTCCAAACGCAGACGCGATGCCGCCTCATCAATCAGGTCAATGGCCTTGTCGGGCAGGAAACGCTGGGTGATATAGCGGTGTGACAACTCTACGGCAGCCACTATAGCCTCGTCTTTGATGCGCACCTTGTGATGATTCTCGTATCGTTCTTTCAGACCGCGCAGTATGGAGATGGCATCCACCGTGGAGGGCTCATCCACCATCACCTTCTGGAAACGGCGTTCCAATGCTTTGTCCTGCTCAAAATATTTCTGGAACTCATCCAGCGTGGTGGCACCTATGGTACGTAATTCGCCTCGTGCAAGTGCGGGTTTGAGGATGTTGGCGGCATCCATGGCACCGTTGCTCTTGCCGGCACCCACAAGCGTGTGTATCTCATCGATGAAGAGCAGTATCTCTCCCTCACTTGCAATGACCTCCTGCACAACCGCTTTCAGGCGTTCCTCAAACTCTCCCTGATACTTGGCACCAGCCACAAGGGCTCCCATGTCGAGTGAGAAAATCTGTTTCGATTTCAAGTTCTCGGGCACGTCGCCGTCCACAATACGATGGGCAATACCCTCTGCTATGGCGGTCTTTCCCACACCTGCCTCTCCCACAAGAATGGGATTGTTCTTGGTGCGGCGCGAGAGTATCTGCAACACACGCCTTATCTCCTCGTCACGTCCGATGACCGGATCGAGTTTGCCGTTGCGCGCCATATCGTTAAGATTTATAGCAAAACGACCCAATGCATCAAACTGCTGTTCGGAGGTTTGAGAATCCACCGTCGATCCCTTGCGTACCTCCTTGATGGCGGCGATGAGGTCTTTTTCATTCAGACCGCTTTGTTTGAGCAACCTGGCCACCTCTCCGCCATCGGCCAACAGACCGAGCAACAGATGCTCAACCGAGGCAAAACGGTCGCCGAATGTTTTGGTGTAGTCCACCGCTTTCTGAATCACGCGTGAGGTGGCAGAAGAGAAATAGCCGTCACCGCCCGACACTTTTGCCAACGAGCCGATGAGTCCTTGTGTCGCACCACGCAACATATTTACATTCACACCCGTTCGTCCCAACAGATAACCACACAACGAGTCATCCTCTGTGATGAGGGCAGCGAGCAGATGGGCGGGTTCAACGGCCTGATTGCCGTTCTGTGAGGCCACCGTCAAGGCTTGTTGCAGGGCCTCTTGTGCTTTAATGGTAAGTGTGTTAATGTTCATCTTTTTTAGTATTAAATTTGTTGGATCGGAGTTGTTTGATTATGTTCGGGCCCGATCGATACCCATGGAACATAAAAAGCAAAATATCTGCCAGTGATGGATTTATGAAATTATGACATTGTTTGTTGTCAGTTTCTTGACAAGCAGACCGAACAAATGCCAATTTGCCATAAAAAGAGTGACTGTTTTACCGAAAAACATGAAAATTTTTTAACTTTGTTGTCATTAAGACGAAATGCAGATGGAGAATTTCATTGTATCGGCCAGAAAATATCGCCCCGCAACATTTCAATCGGTTGTGGGTCAGACACATATTACGTCCACGTTGAAGAATGCGATAGCCCGCGGACAGTTGGCTCATGCCTATCTGTTCTGTGGTCCGAGGGGTGTCGGCAAGACCACCTGTGCGCGAATATTCGCCAAGGCTATCAACTGCCTCAATCCGCAGAATCTGGAAGCGTGTGGAGAGTGTGAATCGTGTCGTGCTTTCAACGAGGGCCGAAGCATGAACATCCATGAACTTGATGCGGCATCCAACAACTCCGTAAACGATATTCGTAATCTGACGGATCAGGTGCGCGTGCCGCCACAGATAGGAAAATACAGCGTCTATATCATCGACGAGGTGCATATGCTTTCGCAACAGGCCTTCAACGCTTTTCTCAAAACACTTGAAGAGCCGCCCAGCTACGCGATTTTCATCCTCGCCACGACGGAGAAATACAAGATTCTGCCCACTATTCTGTCGCGTTGTCAGATTTTCGATTTCAACCGCATCAGAGTGGAAGACAGTGTGGGCTATCTGAAATATATCGCGTCGCAGGAGGGCGTATCCTATGATGACGAGTCGCTTCATCTGATTTCGCAAAAGGCCGACGGTGGTATGCGCGATGCGCTGTCGATGTTCGACAAGGCGGTGTCGTTCTGTGGCAACAATCTGAATTTCAGAGATGTGGCCGCGACACTCAATGTACTTGACTACGACACGTATTTCAACATGACGGAACTCATTGCGCGCGGAGATTATAAGCAGTGCCTGACCGGTTTCGACGCCATACTCAAAAAAGGTTTTTCGGGACAGACTTTCATTGCGGGACTTAACAACCATTTCCGCGACCTGCTCATGTGTAAGGATCCGCAGACGATTCCGTTGTTGGAGATAACGGGCTCGTTGTTGGAACGATATAAGAGTCAGAGCACGCTGCTTGATGTATCATTCTTGTTTGGGGCCATCTCGTTGCTGTCCACTACGGACGCCTCGTTGAAGACGGCAACCAACCAACGACTTCATGTGGAACTCGCGCTGATGAAACTTTGCGGCATGGGTCAAAAAAAAAATGATTTCGAAAGTGACCCCGTAGAACTCCCTGAACTGCATAAGGAGCTTGATAGCCAGACGGTTGTAACCGCAACGCCTGTGGCGCCTGCCGCAAAAACGGTTGTGCCACCGGTTGTTGAACAGAAAACGGTGGAGCAGCCGGTCGCTGAATCGAAGATGTCGGCACAACCTGCACCTGCACCGAAACCCCAGAACGTATCTGCTTCTCCCGCAGTCAGCCCGCATGTGAAAGATACTCCGATGGAGAACAAAAAGAGTGGAGGCTCTATTTTTGGTGTGTCGCTTAAAGAGATAAAGAACATCACGGCACATCCCGTAGTGGCAGAGACGCAAAGCGTGGAACATGAACAACCCACCGAAATAGATCCCGATACGGAGAGAAAAATCTCGGAGGTCAAAGATCAGTTCCTCGAAAATCTCCATGCGGTTCGTCCCCGTATTGCAAACGCACTGCAAAACATGTCGGTAAACGGAAATAAGATTTGTGCCACAGTGTGTTCAAGTCTGATCTATGAGGACATAATGTTGAACAGGTTGGAGATATTGAACGTATTGTTTAAGTCGGTGAAGATCAACGGAGCCGTAGAGTTTGACATTAAGGTTGAGGAGATTGATACACGAGTGAATCCCATCACGTTGGAGGATAAATATGCCTACCTGATGAAGAAAAATCCGGCATTGGGTGAACTTCAAAAGAGATTAAACTTGGAACTCGAATAAAAATTGGTATTTTTGTCACTTTAATGCGCACTTTTGGCGCCGATTATCAGGAAACGAATAGAAAATAAAAACATAAGAAGGTATGAATTTCATAGAGGAACTTAAATGGAGGGGCATGATTCAGGATATGATGCCCGGAACGGAAGAGGAATTGGCAAAAGGTATGGGTACGGCTTATGTGGGTATTGACCCGACAGCCGACTCGTTGCATATCGGCCACTTGGTTAGTGTGATGATATTGAAACACTTCCAGCGTTGTGGTCACCGTCCCATCGCCCTTATTGGTGGTGCTACCGGTATGATTGGCGACCCGTCGGGTAAGTCGCAGGAGCGCAACCTGCTCAATGAGGAAACCCTGCGCCACAATCAGGAGGCAATCAAAAAACAGCTGGCAAAACTTATTGATTTTGAGAGCAAAGAGCCCAATGCTGCCATTCTGGTGAATAACTATGACTGGATGAAAGAGTTCTCTTTCCTGACCTTTATCCGCGACATCGGTAAACACATCACCGTAAACTACATGATGGCCAAAGATTCTGTCAAGAAACGTTTCAATGGTGAGGGTGACGGTATGTCGTTCACCGAATTCTCTTATCAGTTGTTGCAGGGTTATGATTTCCTCTACCTTTATGAGCATTATAATTGTAAGTTGCAGTTGGGCGGTAGCGACCAGTGGGGTAACATCACCACCGGTTCGGAACTTATCCGTCGCAAATTGGACGGTGAGGCGTTCGCAATGACCTGCCCGCTGATCAAGAAGGCTGACGGTACCAAGTTCGGAAAGACCGAGAGTGGTAACATCTGGCTCGATCCCAACTACACATCACCCTATAAGTTCTATCAGTTCTGGCTCAATGTGAGTGATGAGGATGCCAAGAGATATATCAAGATCTTCACCATGCTCGACAAACAGACCATCGACGAACTTATCGAACGTCAGGATGCGGCCCCCCACGAACGTGCTTTGCAGAAAGCTCTTGCCAAAGAGGTTACCTGCATGATTCACTCGGAGGAGGAGTATGAGAAAGCGGTTGCCGCATCCAACATCCTGTTCGGTAACGCTACAAGCGATGCCTTGAAGAGTCTTGATGAGCGCACCTTCCTGCAAGTGTTTGATGGTGTTCCCCAGTTCAAGATTGCAAAGAGTGACTTGGAGAGTGAGAACGATTTCCTGACTTTGTGTGTTGAGAAATGCAAGATGTTCCCCTCGAAAGGCGAATTGCGTAAACTGATTCAGGGTGGCGGTATCTCTCTCAACAAAGAGAAAGTTGCAGACCCCTACCAGCAGGTAACGGCAGAGAATCTTATTGCTGATAAATATCTGCTCGTGCAGAAGGGTAAGAAGAACTATTTCCTCGTAACTGTGGAGTAATATTACATGTGATATTTTCGGTCGGGCGACAGACACCACACCGTCCGACCGAGAAAAATATCGGTTCGATAACGGGAGGGCTACACAGCGGCAAGACGCAGGAACAACGTATCCTCGCAGGGTCGCTACCCCTCATAATTAATGGAAGAAAAAATGTCGCTTATCATTCCCAAGGAGTATAAGAATTTGCTCGAAACGGCAGAAGCTACCGAACGTGCAATCAAGAAGGTGAAAGACACCTTTCAGATAACTTTTTCGGCACATCTGGATTTGTTGCGTGTCACTGCCCCAATGGTGGTGGTAAGCGGAACGGGTTTCAATGACGATTTGAGTGGAGTCGAGAAAGCGGTTTCGTTTCCCATCCACGACATGCCGGGCACCACTGCCGAGGTGGTTCACTCGTTGGCAAAGTGGAAACGTTGGAAACTCGCCGAACTCAACATTCCTGCCGGCAAAGGTCTTTATACCGACATGAACGCACTGCGTCCGCAGGAGGAACTGGACAATATTCACTCTCTCTATGTGGATCAGTGGGACTGGGAGAAGGTGATAACCAGACAGCAACGCAACATATCATTCCTCAAAGATACGGTACGCAGCATCTATCGTTCGTTGAAGACTACGGAAGAGATTCTGCATGTGGAGTTTCCGGCGTTGTATCCCTGTTTGCCGGATGAGATATTCTTTATTCATTCTGAGGAGTTGTTGCAGATGTATCCCGACCTCTCGCCGAAAGAACGCGAGAACGAAATCACACGCCAACACAAAGCGGTGTTCATTATCGGCATAGGTCATGAATTGTCAAATGGCGAATCACACGATATGCGTGCGGCCGACTATGACGATTGGAGTTCACCCACCGATGACGGTTACTACGGTCTGAACGGAGATATTCTGCTCTGGAATCCCATTTTGGAGAGTGCTTTTGAGATTTCGAGCATGGGTATCAGGGTTGATGAGGAGTCATTGGCACGTCAGTTGGCACTTCGCAACGAGCAGCACAAGGCCGAGTTGAGCTTCCACAAGATGTTGCTCAATGGCGAGTTGCCCTATACTATCGGTGGCGGTATCGGTCAGTCGCGTCTGTGTATGTATTTCTTACGCAAGGCCCACATTGGTGAGGTGCAGAGTTCGATCTGGCCAGACGAGATGAAGAAGGAGTGTCGCAAAAACGGCATCTTCCTCGCATAAAAAAGTCCTCCTGAACAATAGATAAACTGCTCAAATAGAGAAAAAAATGAAAAAAAACCTTGTTCTGTTGTGCGCATTGATGTGCATATCCATAACCTATGGTCAAACAAAACGTGAACGTCTTGAACATCACGTCTATTATATGGCGGCCGACTCGTTGGAGGGTCGCAAGGCGGGCAGCGAGATGTCGCACAAAGTGGCCGACTATATCGTGGCAGAGTTCAGCGAGATAGGCTTGAAACCCTATTTCGATTCCACTTATTTCCATCATTTCAAGTTGGATATTGCTCCCAACAATAGTTTCCGCAATGTGGTGGGATGGTTTGAGGGTAACGATCCGCAGTTGAAGGACGAACTGATTGTCATTGGAGCCCACTACGACCATCTGGGAATAAGGAACGGTGAGGTCTACAACGGAGCCGATGACAATGCCTCGGGAACGGCTACGGTGATTGAGATGGCTCGTATGTTGGCCGAACAGCGTCACACGCTGAAACGTAGTGTGGTGTTGGCTGCTTTTGACGCCGAGGAGATGGGTTTGTACGGTTCAAGAGAGCTGTGCAAGATAATGGACAAGGAGAAGGTGAAACTCATGGTCAGCATCGATATGGTGGGTTGGCTCTCTAACGGCGAGGGCAAACTCACGCTTGAAGGTGCCGCAACCATAAAGGAGGGTAAAAAAATCATTAAAACCGCTGCCGAGGGACTTGACATTGAGGTTGAAGCCGTAAATTTTGAAACCTCAATGATGGGTGCCACCGACACCGAGTATTTTGCAATGGAGGGTATTCCGACTCTTTATGTTTCTACTGGTCTGAAATCACCATACCACAAGCCCGAAGACGATGCCGAGCTGATAGATTATGATGGCCTGAATACCGTTACCGACTATATGACTAATCTTGCTCTCAATGTGGCAAATGATGAGGAACTTGCTTCATCGGGCAGACTCTCGTTCAAACATACTCCTTTGAAAGGTTTTGAGACAGGTATTTCGGCAAGTTACGGTAGCTATTTCCTCAAATTTGCCGATGGCGATCTTTTGACCGGTAATGGAGATGCATACAATGTCGGTCTTTCGGCTACATATCATATGAAGAGATTTTCGCTTGAAGCGGAGGCTCTTTACGAGAAAAGCACTTCCAAATATCCCGATACAGATAATCTCTTCACCAACTCACTCACTTATCGTCAGGAGGCAATAACGGTACCCGTAACTTTGAAATGGAGAGCAAACAGCGGTCGTGTTCACATGTTTCTGGGTGCGGGAGGATATTATTCTCACAATCTGTGGGGTGGTATCAAGAACTCCGATATCGAACTGAAACCTGCCGATGACTCATGGGGTTGGCACTGGCAGTTCGGATTTGCGATATACAAATATCAGTTTATGCTGACGCGTCGTTATGGAATGAGTGACGTATTTGAGGGTGCCGCAGCACCGAAGACACAAAGCCGACACAACTACTTCACCTTCAAGCGCCTTTTTTAAACAAAGACTCTTGTGGTGCGAAATGTGACGTTGCTACTTCCCGCAATCCATCACTCCACGATAGTCCTTTTAAACAAAGACTTTCGGGGTACTAATACTGACATTGCTACTTCCCGCAGCGCCAACCGCAAAGATGTTCTAATGAAAACAAAAACTCTTGTGGGGGGCGAAATGCTGACGTTGCTACTTCCCGCAATCACCGACCGCAAAGACGTTCTAATGAATAAAAATTACTCGGCGCTGTCGGCGTCTATTCTGATTACCTCTATACCGATGCGGCGCAACAGATTCAGACCATCTTCCGAGTGATAATTATCATTATACACGACGCGTTTTATGCCGCACTGAATTATCAACTTGGCACACTCAATACAAGGGGCGGCCGTGATGTAAAGTGTGGCTCCGTCGCCACTATTGGAACTCTTGGCGAGTTTGGTGATGGCGTTGGCTTCGGCATGAAGCACATAAGGTTTTGTCTTGCCGTTCTCATCTTCACACACATTCTCAAATCCCGACGGAGTTCCGTTATAACCGTCCGAAATGATCATCTTGTCCTTCACGATGAGAGCTCCCACCTGACGGCGCACACAATATGAATTCTCGGCCCAGATGCGAGCCATACGCAGATAGCGTTTGTCAAGTTGATACTGTTTATCCTCGTTATATCCCATATTTTATTTCGTTTTTGTCCGTAAGGTTTGGTTTTCTCGCAATAGGCTATTTAGTCTTTCTGCCTCCCACGTCAAGCAGATTTTTCTTCGATTTGGTGACCACGAAGTCTTTCAGATAGAAGGGTTCGAAATAGGCTATATCTTCCGTCTGTCCCTCATCGAGTCGTTGTTGTGCCGTTGCGCAGAGTCCGCGAGCCGAGGGGAGAACGTCTATCTTCTTCACATTTCCCTTCAACACATCAACACACTTTGCCGCACCGCTTCCAAAGATAAAAAACTCTTTTCCGTCGGCCAACAATTCGGCAAAACTGTCTTCGTCTATCACCTTGGCATCCACCTCGGCCACACGCGTCATGCGTGTATCAAAAATCTCCTCATACACCTCCATGCGACGGGCATCTATCATGGGGCAGAGGAGGGCATTGTCCCAATTCTCGGCGTCGAACAGTCCCAATTCGTAGTCCTCCACCGCGCAACGTGTCAGAGCCTCCAACGAGTCCACCGCAATCAAAGGGATGCCTAATGCGTAGCATATTCCTTTGGCAAACGAGACTCCTATGCGCAAACCGGTATAAGAGCCGGGTCCCTTTCCTATTGCCACTGCATCCAACTCCGAAGGTTTTATGTCGTTCTCATTCAACATCTCGTCCACATAGACGCCTATGTTGCGGGCATGGTCGTTGGAACCGCTGCTCTCACGCAACGAGATCATCTTTCCGTTCTTTGCCAGTGCTGCCGAACAGACGTCGGTTCCTGTTTCGATGCACAATATCAGACTCATTTTCTCTCCTTTCTTACTCTGTCCAACTCTCGTTTGGTATCTTTCTCTTTCAAATATTCTCGTTTGTCGTACTGTTTGCGACCTCGTGCCAGGCCGATGACCAACTTTGCCAAACCACGTTCGTTAATAAATAGTTTCAAACCGACTATGGTCACACCTTTATCCTGTGTGGCACGTTGCAATTTGGTCAATTCCTTACGGTTGAGCAACAGTTTGCGGTCGCGTTTGGGTTGATGGTTGTTGTATGATGCCCACTCATATTCCGAGATATTCATGCCGTGTACAAACAACTCGCCCCCATGGAAGAAGCAGTAGCAATCCACCAGCGAGGCCTTACCTGCGCGGAGTGACTTTATCTCGGGTCCCACCAACACGATTCCCGCCACGAACTCCTCCAAGATTTCGTAGTTGAAATAGGCTCTTTTGTTCTTTATATTAACCTTATTAACCGTTTTCTGCGTCATAGTATCAATCTCGAAAGTTTTTTTGAAATTCTGATTCTCACCTCGTTCAGTGCCGATATGCTGCGCATTATCTCCTCTTCCTGTTCTTCGGTGAGGGAGTCGTTGTTGAGTTGTTCCTGCAACGACTTTATGATTTGTTCCACCGTTTTGGTTTTATAGAGGGTTACGGCTCGTGGCACGGCCTCCGAAAGTCGTTCCTCTTCTTGTTCTATTATTATTTCGTGACGTTTCCACAACTCCGATGTTGAATAGTTCGAGTCGGCCGTAAGTATGTCCACCGATGCGTTGCACACCTCCGGGTTGATATGATTGGTGAAAATGTACTCCGGAATCTTTTCGCCAACTCCCAGTTCGTTGAACTGCTCTCTGTAACACTCCATTATGGCCCGATAGCGAGCATCCTGCAACGTCATGTCGTCTTGATCCAACTCATTGAATATGGTTTCGGCTATGTTGAATTGACTCACATTCTTGCCGTCGCGATATTCGAAATATTGATGGCCGTATTTGAGCAGATAGCCTACAATCTCTTTCTCTAATTCGATTATGTTGCTACCCGGCTCCACCTTACCGATCGATACCGTACGTTGTTCCTCAATCTGTTGTTGGCGCTGACGCTGTTGACGCGACCTGATAAAATCGCCCGTCTCCTTGTCATACTCCATTGTGATGCGCAGACGAGCCACCTCGTCAATCAGAATCTGCTCGTCAATGTCCATCGACTTGGCGCAATCCTTAATGAATACCGAACGACGGATTCTGTCGGGAATCTCGGCTATGGAACGAACAATGTCCTTGATGAGTTCCGACTTACGGATCGGGTCGCCGGTCGCCTCTGCCATCAACAGATTGGCTTTGAAACTTATGAAGTCCTCTTCGTGTGTTTGTATGTAGTCACGAATCTGTTCGGCCGAGTGGGTGCGGGCAAATGAGTCGGGGTCGTCTTCGGGCGGAAGAGCCACCACTCTCACATTCATACCCTCGCGCAGAATCATGTCTATGCCTCTGAGTGAGGCCTTTATGCCTGCCGCATCGCCATCGTAAATCACTGTTACGTTCTTGGTGAAACGGCTTATCAGACGAATCTGCTCGGTTGTGAGTGATGTTCCCGACGAGGCCACCACATTCTCTATGCCCTTCTGATGCATCTGTATCACATCGGTGTAACCCTCGACGAGAATACAGTAGTTCTCTCTCGTTATGGCATTCTTTGCGAAATAGAGTCCATACAGCGAGTTGCTTTTGCTGTACACCAGACTCTCCGGCGAGTTGAGGTATTTGGCCGTACGGTCACTTTTTCTCAGGATTCGACCGCCAAATGCCGTGACCCTGCCGCTTATGGAATGAATAGGGAAGATGACACGACCACAGAATCGGTCATAGTAGCCGCCCGATTCGCGTTTGATGGTCAGTCCCGTATCCACCAGAAACTGCTCTTTGTATCCTGCCGTGAGTGCCGCCTGTGACATGGCATCGCCTTTGGCGGGGCAGTAACCGAGTCCGAACTTTTTGATGGTTGCGTCCGTAAATCCGCGACTGCGGAAATAGCCCAGACCCACACTTAATCCCTCATCGGTTTCGTGCAGCATGTTGCAGAAGTAGTCCGAGGCCCAACTGTTCACGACCATCATGCTCTCGCGGTCGTCATTGCGTTGTTTCTCCTCCTCACTCTCCTCGCGTTCCTGCACCTCTATGCCGTACTTTTTGGCCACATATTTGAGAGCCTCGGCATAGGTCATTTTTTCGTGTTCCATGACGAAGGTGACCGCATTGCCTTTCTTGCCGCAACCGAAACATTTGAATATTCCTTTCGAGGGTGATACCACGAACGAGGGTGTTTTTTCGGTGTGGAACGGACAGCAGGCCTGGAAGTTGGCTCCTGCACGGCGAAGTTTGACAAAATCGCCCACCACATCGACGATATTCGCCGCTGCATATATTCTGTCTATGGTCGATCTGTCTATCATTAGAAAAACAAAGGTAGTGAATTAATCGGGATTCTCACAACCCCGCCTCACTTTTTGTCTTGCTTGGAATGATCATCCTAACCTTTGTTTCGTGACTTTGTTTCCGACGCTGTACGCAGTGGACTTAATGGCTTATTTTGGAATGTAGCCGATTTATATCTATCTTTGTGAGATTCGCATTATTCTATTGATGAGAATAAAAAAAAACTTTACTGAAATATAAAAACCATGAAGAAATTGTTTGTATCAATTTTTACGTTTCTGCTCTTAGTGGGATGTAATGATCAAACTTTGGAGGGAGCATTTAATAATCCCCCGCAAGATGCCAAACCACTGATGATTTGGCAGTGGATGGACGGTTTGCTTTCTGCCGAAGGTATAACCGCCGACTTGGAGGCTTATAGCGAGGCGGGCATCGGTGGTGTGCAACAATTTATCATCGGTGGCAAGGAACAGGTGGCAATATGCGACACAACCAATGCCATCGGCACCGAGAATTGGAAGAAATTGATGCGCCATGCCATAGATGAGTGTAGTCGTCTTGGGCTTTCGTTCGGTACCCACAACTGTCCGGGTTGGTCGTCAAGTGCCTATCCCACAGTGTTGCCCGAGTACTCGATGCAGAAATTGGTTTGGCGCGACACTGTTATTCTTGACGGTGGACTTGCCGGCTTTGAGTTGCGTCAGCCCGACAGCAATCCCGATTATCCCTACTATCGTGATATCGCAATGTTGGCCATGCCGGCGGGAGAGGTTGTTAAATTTGATGATATAAAGAATCTTACTGATGTTGATTTGAATACCGTGGAGTTGCCCGAAGGAGAGTGGCGCATCGTACGCATCGGCCACACGTCCAATGGCAAGACCAACTGGGCGACTGCCGCAGAAGGTGGTGTGGGTTTGGAGTGCGACAAGATGAGTCGCGAAGCCGTACTTCACTTTTGGGAGAGTTATCCTGCCCTGCTATTTGAGATTGCGGGTGACGAGGTGGGACGCACATTCCAGCGTTTGGAGATCGACAGTTATGAGGCGGGGCCTCAGGATTGGACACCTCTGATGCCTGAGGAGTTCCAGAAACGTCAGGGTTATGATATTATTCCTTGGCTCGCTGCAATGACAGGTGTTGTTGTTGAGAGTGAGGAACAGACCAAGAAGTTCAACGATGACTTTGTAGATACCGTTACCTCTCTGTTTGCCGAGAATTATTACGGTTATTTGGCTGAGTTGTCACACGAACGAGGTATTAAGTTGCTCTATCAGCCCTATGCTACGAACCATGCCGTTATTGATACTGACAAGATTACCGAGTTGTTACCCAACGATCTTTTCTGTACCGAGTTCTGGACCAATCCTATCACATGGGGTTGGCCTCAGGTACCCGACCACATGCAGGTGGCACATCGTCATGAGGTGCCGATAATCTATGC
The DNA here is from genome assembly GCA_017935385.1 of Tidjanibacter sp. Lineage (GTDB taxonomy): Bacteria > Bacteroidota > Bacteroidia > Bacteroidales > Rikenellaceae > Tidjanibacter. Next base: position 7,810 of record JAGBHS010000140.1, on the reverse strand, counting down.
CGAGTCTTTCACTTGCTGGCCTTTGGCGGCATGGAAGGACGATCCTGCCAGCCTCAAACCGTTAGCAGATAAGGCCTACTGCCTAGGCGTAAACCGATTGATGTTGCATGCCGGAGCCCAGAATCCATGGCCAAATGCCGTCCCGGGTATGACCTTTGGTAAGTGGGGTACCCAGTGGACACCGGGTCAAACATGGTGGAAAAATGGAGCCAAGGCCTTGTTTAGCTACTTTGGACGTTGTCAGGCATTGTTGCAGCGAGGTAAGTATGTTGATGACTACACCTCGCAGAATCCTTCTCTCACTGTTACTGACGATAATCAATTGCAGTGGACGCATCGTATTGACGGAGATGCCGACATCTATTTTGTGGCTAATCCTCTCGACTCGGCCATCACCACTACTGTGGCCATTGACGCCATAGATCGTCTGCCGGAAATATGGTATCCCGAAACAGGTGAAACCACCGTAGCAGAGGCTTGGCATAAATCGGATGACAAAACTCTCGTGACCATGCAACTCAATGAGCATGAGTCACTATTCATCATACTCAGAAAGTCGGACAAGAGCAATGGTCCCGGTCTGACTCTTCCCGTTGTGGAGAAAGTGGGCAGTATGGCTGTCACGGGCAGTTGGCAACTTAATTTCCCTGAGGGTTGGGGAGCCCCCGAATCTGTAGTGTTTGATTCTCTCACTCCGTGGGATGAGAATAGCGATAGCGGTATCAAATATTTCTCGGGTACGGCCAAGTATGTCAAGACCATCAACATAGAGAATATTGATGCCGAGGCACGTTATATGCTCGATTTGGGTACGGTGAAGAATCTTGCTATGGTATATGTCAACGGTCAGTTGGCTGCCAATTTGTGGAAGAAACCTTTCCGTTGCGACATCACCGACTTGTTGAACGAGGGCGATAATTTGTTGGAGATTGAGGTTACCAACCTTTGGCCCAACCGTATGATTGGCGATGAGCAATGGCCTGACGATATAGAGTGGAATCTACCTCCCTCCTATAATTCTAATAGTCCCATGGTTGGTGCGTTGATAAAGAGTGTGCCCGATTGGTTGCGTCTGGGAGAGCCTCGTCCCGAACAGAATCGCAAGACAGTTGTCTCTTTCAAGTTCTTCGGTAAGAATTCACCTCTCTTGTCTTCGGGACTTTTGGGACCTGTAAATATTGATATAGAGAAGTAACAATATACTATTGTGGAATTTAAACTTGTATCCGAATTCAAACCGACGGGCGATCAGCCCGAAGCGATTGACGAGTTGGTGCGTTCTATTGAGAGCCACAATTCGCACAATACGTTGCTTGGTGTGACGGGTTCGGGAAAGACCTTCACCATCGCCAATGTTGTCGAACGTCTGCAAAGGCCCACTCTCATTTTGAGTCACAACAAGACCCTTGCGGCACAACTTTACAGCGAGTTTCAGGCTTTCTTTCCCGAAAACGCGGTGGAGTATTTCGTGTCATACTACGACTACTACCAGCCCGAGGCGTACATTCCCTCTTCGGATACATACATAGAGAAAGATCTTGCCATCAATGAGGAGATAGACAAGATGCGTCTGAAAGCCACTGCGGCACTGTTGTCGGGTCGAAGGGATGTGATTGTGGTGTCGAGTGTGTCGTGCCTTTACGGTATAGGCAATCCGCAGGACTTCCATGCCAACTGCATCAGGCTTGATGTGGGGCAGCTCGTGGGACGCAAAAAGCTACTCTACTCGTTGGTGGATGCTCTCTATACCCGTACCGAGTTGGAACTCACCAACTCCACTTTCCGAGTGAATGGAGATACGATAGACATCATGCCGTCGTTTGCCGATTCGGCCTACCGTCTGACCATGTTTGGCGACGAGATAGAGAGTATTCACCGCATAGAGCCGGCTACGGGTGCCAAGATAGAGGCGCTGGATACGGTGACTATCTTCCCTGCCAACCTCTTTGTGACCACCAAAGAACGAACCAATGCCGCCATTGCACAGATACAGCTCGATCTGGGTAAGCAGATAACCTTTTTTGAGGAGCAGAACCGCATGTTGGAGGCGCATCGCATAAAACAACGTGTGGAGTATGATTTGGAGATGATAAAGGAGTTGGGATACTGTTCGGGCATAGAGAACTATTCGCGATACATGGACGGCAGAAAACCGGGCGAACGACCTTTCTGTCTGCTCGACTATTTCCCCGATGATTTTCTGCTTGTCATAGATGAGAGTCATGTGACCATTCCGCAGGTGAGGGCCATGTATGGAGGCGACCGTGCCCGTAAGGTGAATCTTGTCGAGTACGGATTCCGCCTGCCTGCCGCGGTGGACAACCGACCACTCACTTTCACCGAGTTTGAGCAGTTTTCACGTACGGTGATATATGTGAGTGCCACTCCTGCCGATTATGAATTGACACGAAGTGAGGGCGCTGTTGTGGAGCAGCTGATTCGTCCCACGGGTCTGGTCGATCCGCCCATTGAGGTGCGTGTGACCGAGAACCAGATAGACAATCTGCTCGAAGAGATTGACATCCGAGTGAGAAAGCAGGAACGCGTCTTGATAACCACTCTTACGAAACGTATGGCGGAGGAGATGTCGAAGTATTTTGACCGCATAGGTGTCCGCAACCGTTATATTCACTCCGATATTGATACGTTGGAACGTGTTCAGATTCTTGACGATTTGAAGGCGGGGTCGTTTGATGTGCTGATTGGTGTCAATTTGTTGCGTGAGGGACTTGATTTGCCGGAGGTATCGCTTGTTGCCATCATGGATGCCGACAAGGAGGGTTTCCTGCGTAGTGAACGTGCCCTGACCCAGACGGCGGGTCGTGCAGCCCGCAATGTGAATGGTCTGGTAATCATGTATGCCGACAAGATGACCGATGCCATGAAGGCCACTATTTCGGAGAGTACGCGTCGCAGAACCAAACAGATAAAATATAACGAGGAGCATAACATCACTCCGCGGGCGGTGGGCAAGAATCGTTCGTTGCTCTCCAACGAGTCGTTGTCCGCAATGTCGCAAGGCGAAATGGTGCCTTATCCCATAATCTCGCGTGTGGCTTATGCCGCCGACAAACGGGCTGCATATTCGGCGGTCTCTTTGGAGGAGCAGATAAACGAGGCTCGCGCATTGATGGAGGCGGCGGCAAAACGACTTGACTTTGTGGAGGCGGCCAAGTATCGTGATATGATGTATGCCTATCAGGAACAACTCAAAAAACAGAAGAAATGAATATCGCAAAAAGCATAACCAAATTCATAGACCTCTTTTACATCAAACCTGTTGCACGACTGATTCCGCAACAGATGTTCAGATATGCCGCCTGTGGAGGTGGAAATCTGGTGCTGAACTGGGTGTTATACTTTGTGTTGTATCATTGGGTTATCTGCGAACGGTTTATCGATTTGGGTTTTGTTGTGGTTTCGCCCCACATCGCCACTTTTATCCTGACCTTCCCCGTCACATTCTTTACGGGTTATTGGTTGCAGAGTCGCATCTCATTCCGCAACTCGCCCTTGTCAGAGGGCACACAGTTGTTCCGTTATGCGCTGTCGGTGCTGGGCTCCATTGTGATCAACTATGCGGGTTTGAAACTTTTTGTGGAGATACTGCACATCTATCCCACCCCATCACAGATTCTCAGTTCTCTGGTGACGGTGTTGTATAGTTATGTGGCACAAAAGTACTTTACTTTCCGCGGCAGCAAAGAGTGATTTTTTTCTTACACTTCGTTTGGCGATTGCCTCTCTGATGTGACAAAAAACTACTGCTCCATGTCGTGAATGGCGATGTCGGAGTGGATGTTCACATACTTGGCGTAGGCTCTGTTGATCTCCGCCTTGTCATCCGACGACACGACATATAACACCGTGCGGCCTTTCCATTCGGCACGCTTGTAGTTCTCGGCACCTATCTGCAACGGATCCTCCTCGACGGTTTTGTCGGCATTTATCGGATCGCGGAACACGCCCACCGAGAGAACATATCGTCCCACTTCCTCGGCAACGGGTGCAACGGGAGCAACCTCTTTGGGCGCAGCAATCGTGGTGGTATCGGTTGCGACGACTGCGGTGGTGTCGGTAACTGCGTCAACATTCTCCACTGCGGGTTGGGTGGCAACCTGAGTCGGTTTCTGGAACTGGACTGCCTGATCCAGCACTCCCAAATTATAGAGATATACTCCGACGGCAATCAACACAACGAGCAGTACAGCTCCGAACCATACTCCCATATATGATTTTCTGCGTTTCACCTTTCTGCTCTTGAAACCCTCTGGTGCCAATGCTGCGGTGATGGTGTTGGACTGAATGAACTTTTCATCCTTAATTTCACCCACACCCGCAAAGTGATAATTTTCGGCCGTTTTGACCTCGTTCAACCAGTTGTTGTAGCACTTTTCGGCCGCAACAGAGTCCATCTTTCCATACATCTCTATCATCTTCACCAACGAGGGCAGTTCGGGGCTCTCCTCGCGTGAGAAGGCTACTCGCCAACGTGGCGGATAGATATTGTCGGCTACCATCTGTGCCGGCTCGTATATTACATTGAAAGAGCCTACGGAAGGCAGATTCACTCCCTGATGTTTTACCAGCGAGTTGAACAAAAGTTTGTCTATGGCTTTCATCTCTTTTTTCATCTTTTCTCGATTTTAAGCGACCTCATTCTCGGTCTGTTTCGTTTGTACTGTCGTTTCATTGTGAGTTCGTGAATGTGTCACTCACGTAATGCGATAAGTATCAGCGCTTTTTATTCTTTTTGGCGGCAGCCACGTCCTCTTTGTGTTTGATGGCGCGTGCGGCACTGAGGTCGAGCTCTTTTGCCTTGAAGGCATAAAATACAACCACTGCTCCGATGATGATGAACGGAATGCTCAACCACTGACCCATCAACAGAGTCATACCCTCTTCGAACTCCACCTGCGGATTCTTGATGTACTCGATGAAGAAACGCGACACGAAGATGCCAATCAGGCCCAGGCCGAACATCATGCCCGGATATTTGGTGCCCACATTCTTTTTGTAGTAGAGCCACAGCATCAACAACCACAACAGGAAGTAGCACAATGCCTCATAGAGTTGTGTCGGGTGTTTGGCGACGGTCTCTCCTGCTCTCACAAACACGAATCCCCACGGCAGATCGGTCTCCACTCCGTAAATCTCCGAGTTGAACAGGTTGCCCAGACGCACCATGGCTCCTCCGATGGTTACGGGTAGCACCACTCGGTCCAATGACCATATATAGGGTAATTTGTTTTTGCGCGAGAACAGCCACAGACCCACCAGCAGACCCAATGCGGCACCATGACTTGCCATGCCGCCTGCTCTCAGATTGAGAATCTGTATCGGATGGGTCAGATAGAATTCAGGCTCATAAAACAGACAATGGCCCAGACGCGAGCCGATGATACAAGCCGTCGCACCATACCAGAACACCGAGTCGGCGATATTCTCCGACAGCCCTTCGCGTTTGGCAAAATTGGCATAGTACAAAATGCCGAAGATAAAGGTCAGTGCCCATGTCAGTCCGTAGTATCTTACATCGAGTGAGCCGATGTGAAAAAAGGTGGGATTGAAATCCCATACTATTTCCAAAAATCCGTTTCCCATTTTTTTATTATGTTTTTTTATGAGAGTCGCCTCTCATGTATTTTTCTTTTCCTTCTCCTCTCTCGGTTATCTGCAAAAACCAATTGTCAGCTGGTCGGAACACAATTGAAACAAAAATCAGGTTTTGCTGATTGTGAAAGAGAATGTTGTGCCCACACCCGGTTCGCTGCGCAGAGTGATGGTTTCGTTGTGAGCCTCTATGATGTGTTTCACGATGGAGAGGCCAAGACCCGTTCCGCCCTGTTCGCGTGAACGGCTTTTGTCGGTACGGTAGAATCGTTCGAAGATGCGGCGCTGATCCTCTTTGGCTATGCCTATGCCATTGTCCGAAACCTCCACCATAATCTTGTCAAACAAATCAATGAATGATATGCGGGTCGTACCGCCTTCCTTGCCGTAGTGTACCGAGTTGATAATCAGATTCACCAGCACCTGTTCCATATAGGCACGGTCGGCTCTGACATTTATCCTCGGTTGCTCCATCTGCTCCTCATCGCCGATAATGATGCGGATGTTACGTTTCGTGGCGTCAAACTTGATGGTGTCCACAATGTCTTTTGTCAGTCTGACAATATCGAAACGTTCCATATTCATGTTCAACGTACCCGATTCGAGTTTGGTGATTTTATCCAGATCGTTCACGATGTTGACCAGACGGTCGATGTTCTTCTCGGCATAGCTCAGATATTTGCGACTTATCTCCTCATCCTCCATTGCTCCGTCGAGCAGGGTGGAGATATATCCGTGAATATTGAAGATGGGGGTTTTGAGCTCGTGCGCCACGTTGCCGATATATTCCTTACGATATTTCTCGTTCTCTTTCAGTCGTGCAATCTCATAGCGGGTGCTTTCGGTAAGCTCGGTGAGCTCGTCACGCATTTTCTTCTCCATATCTGCGCCGAACAGAAAATCCTTCTCCAATTCGGAAGTCTTTACCTCTCGCGAAAGAGCCATCTGATAGACCGGACGTATCTTATGAACCACAAACCGGCGGATGATATATCGCGCTGTCAGATAGATGACCAATATGGCAATCAGCATGATAGACGCTATGATCAAGGATTTCTTACCCCACAAAAGCAGAATCGTCACAAACACCAGCATGAGAATGACAGATATGAGGGACAAGAGTATAGCGATGCCGTTTATGGTCCTGATTCTGATCATACTTTCATGTTGCGAATAAGTTTATAAAATTTTATTGTAGCTGCCACAAACCGCGTAGACGCTTTTTATGGAAGAAACATCCAGTTCGATAGGGTCAAATTTACTCTTTTTATCGGCAATTAGCAAATACTTATTCTTTTCGCGACTCTTTTTTACCCTTCGCAACATTGAATAGTTGAATTTGTTGACAAAAAGATAGATCTCTCCGACAATGATCTGTTCTGGTTCAATACGTTTCAATATCAGCACATCGGATGTTTCTATGCGTGGTTCCATGGCACTTGAACCACAAAAAACGGCAAACGAAACATCCTGTTCAAAAGGAGTTGTGATATATGCATTCGGTTGTTGAGAGATCACTCCATCTTTCTCGGGCAGGAGGTCAATGGTTGTCTTGTAAAACGGTATTGTTTTGGTTTCGGACAACATCGTTTCCTCGCCCATGAGTAACCATACCCTGTTTATGGTCGGATATGTTTCTGTGATTTTTGTGGCCAGATCTTTGCTGATACCGTTTTGTCCGCGTTTTATTCTATAAAGGCTTTCGGCATAGGTCAAACCTATTCTTTTCGCAAACCCATTGATTGAGAGTCCACTCCACTCGATGACTCTCCTCAATCTTTCCCATGATTCGTTCATCTTAGTATAAATTGACTTTAATTCGTGCTGCAAATTTAGTCGCTTTTTCAAGACGAAGAACACTAAAAATAAATTTCAGAATAGTGAAATACGAAAAAATACATATATTTGTTCAGATTTGGTCCCGTAGTTCAATGGATAGAATATAAGATTCCGGTTCTTACGATAGGGGTTCGATTCCCCTCGGGACTACAAAATGAAAAGGCAGGTCTGTATCGACCTGCCTTTTCATTCAACTCTTTTGTCGGTTAGAATCTCTGCGATGTCTTGTCAAGAGAAAACTACAACACGCGACCCGGATATTGTTCCAGTGCCTTGCCCAACAGGAAGATGGCGCGTTTCAAGTCCTCAATGTTCAGCACATAGGCGATACGCACTTCGTTGCGGCCTTTCGAGGGGT
>JAGBHS010000139.1 GCA_017935385.1 Tidjanibacter sp. | reverse complement strand
CAACAAGGTGCTGATGATGTTTGACGGCCAGCCTCAATGGGCTGGACTGTTCGGACACTCGATTCCCGATTCGTATGTTGCCTCGGATGCCGACCGTGTGGAGGTGGTCAGGGGACCCGGCTCGTTGTTGTATGGCTCGAATGCCATGGGCGGAGTGGTGAATATTATCACGCGTCAGCCGCATGAAGACGGATTCCATGGCGATGCCCGCATAATGTACGGCTCATATAACACGCAGAAGTATATGATAGGGGCGGGTCAGAAAAGCGGCAAATGGAGTACCTATGTGTCGCTTAATCATGACTATACGGATGGTCATAGAGATTACTCGGAGTTTAAGATCACGAACGGTTTTGTCAATGTGGGTTATCAGGCTTCGGATGCGATAAAGCTGAATGGTCGTGTGACGTTGGGTAAATTTTTGAGTGAAAATCCGGGTGAGACTTTCGAGCCGTTGTTTGATAATATTACCGATATGTTGCGTGGAACGGCATCGTTCTCGGTGGAGAACAAGTTTGACAAGGTGTCGGGAGCATTGCAGTTGTTCTACAATTGGGGCGTGCATGAGATAAATGACGGATATGGTGTGGGCGAGTCGCCGCGCGACTATCTGTTCAACTCCACCGACCACAACTATGGTGTGATGTTTTATCAGAATTTCTCGTTTTTTGAGGGCAACTCATTGACGGCAGGTATCGACTACAAGAATTGGGGCGGTCATGCATGGAATGCCTATTTTGACGGAGAGGAGAAAGATATTATTGATACCGACGTGACGGAAGCGGCCGGTTATGTGATTATGCAACAATCGTTGTGGGACAAGATCACGCTTAATGGCGGAGTCCGCTATGAATACAACGAGACCTATGGTGGAGAATGGGTGCCGCAGGCAGGTGTGGCTTATAATCCCCAGCCGGGTACGGCTCTTAAATTTACGGTTGGAAAAGGTTTCCGCAGTCCCAACCTGAGGGAGTTGTATATGTATGTACCCGCCAATCCCGACCTGAAACCAGAGAATATGATAAGTTATGAGGCGTCGGTGGAGCAGGTGTTGGGCAGAGGGCTCGTGGTCGGTCTGACGGCATTCTACATCGATGGCGACAACATGATTCAGATGGAGGTTGTGGACGGTCGCAAGAAGAATATGAATACGGGTGCTTTCACCAATAAAGGTGTTGAGGTTGAGGCCGAGTGGGCGGTTTCACGCGCACTTAATCTGGCGGCCAATTACAGCTATCTCCATACCGACAAACCTCTCTTGGCGGCTCCCGAACACAAGGTTTTTGCCGAGGCCGTATATAAATTCGGTCGTTTTACATTCATGGCTGATATGCAATATATCGGCGGATTGTATGTGAACACTACGGCGCCCAAGAAGGAGAGTTATACATTGTTTGATGCAAAGTTGTCCTACATGATCGGTTCGCGCAGCAAGGGACTGAATCTCTTCGTGAAGGGCGAGAATCTTACGGATAGGGAGTATTGCATCAATGATGGATTCCCCATGCCGGGAGTGACCGTAATGGGTGGTATGAATTTCTATTTCTGATAGTTATGTCTGAGTGTAAAGTTGTGGTGATGGGTGCCACGTCCGGCATAGGACGAGAGGTGGCTCTGTTGTATATTGCACGCGGATATCGCGTGGGAGTGGCAGGGCGACGTTCCGAATTGCTGGAAGAGTTGCGACGGATGGCTCCCGAGAGGGTTGAGTGTGCCACCATAGATATTACTCGGGAGGGGGCCGAGCAGCAATTATTGACCCTTGTTGAGTGTCTGGGTGGCATGGATCTGTATTTCCATGTGTCGGGAACAGGGCAGCAGAACAGCGATGTGGATACCGATGTAGAATTGGGTGTTTTGGAGGTGAATGCTCTGGGTTTTACCCGTATGGTCACCACCGCGTTTAACTATTTTGTCGAGAATGGCCGCAAAGGCCGCATCGCGGTTGTGAGTTCCATTGCAAGTACACGAGGACTGGGTGTAAGTCCTTCTTATTCTGCCTCAAAGGCTTATAAGGAGATCTATGTGCAGTCATTGTCACAGTTGGCACATATTAAAAAAGCAGATATTGGTTTCACGGTCATAAGGCCGGGTTTTGTGCGTACGGCATTCTTGAAACACGGCAACTATCCGATGTTGATGAAACCCGAGAAGGTGGCTCGGACGGCGGTACGTGCAGTGGACAGGGGACGTCGCGAGAAGGTGATAGACTGGCGTTATGCGGTGTTGGTGTTTTTCTGGCGTCTGATTCCTCGTTGCGTGTGGGAACGCCTGAATGTTCATAACTGATTTTGGTTTCAGGTTACGGAGTAGCCACCCCCGAGTGCCGACAAGAAAATGGCGTAAAAATAACAAGCCCCTCTACAAATTGTAGAAGGGCTTTTTTTGAGGTGCGAAGCGGAATCGAACCGCTGTAGAAGGTTTTGCAGACCTTTGCCTAGCCACTCGGCCATCGCACCATTCGTTCTCCTTGACGGCGTGTTATTACCGAAAAGGTGTGCAAATATAGTACATAAAATTTAATCCCCAAAATTCAAGGCCGAAATTTTTGTTTTTGGCCTTTTGTCAGCCGCATTGCGACGTGATGTTTTACATTGTGAGATAAAAAATGTATATTTACATTGTATTTCAAAAACATGCCCTACTATGACCATAGAAGACATCGCACTGACTCTGCAACCCGGCCTGGGACATAAAGGTGTTATCCATCTGATGTCGGTCTATGGTTCGGCCGAAGCGGTCTTTGCGGCATCAGCGCAAGAGATTGTGGAACGTTGCGGATTGAGGCCCGACATTGCGGCTGCTCTCGCGAAGAAAGAGTTCCATAAGACGGCCGAGAAGGAGATGAAACTGCTCCGACAGAACGGACTTGATGCTGTGGCCGCCACCGATGCGGACTATCCTCCCATGTTGCTGCATTGCAACGATTATCCTCATGTGCTGTATTTCAGGGGCGATGTGAGAGTGCTGGCATCACGTACGGTGTCAATGGTGGGAACGCGGACGATTTCGCAATACGGCATGCGAATGAGCAATGTGATGGTTGGTCAGTTGGCCGAGTGCGTGAACGATGCGGTGATTGTGAGTGGACTGGCATTCGGTGTGGACGAGCATTGCCATCGGGCGGCTTTGGAGTATGGCTTGCGAACGGTGGCCGTATTGCCCTGCGCATTGCCTTCGGTAACACCGCCACAAAATGCCCGTCTGGCAGAACAGATCGTTGCTGACGGCGGCGCTTTGATATCTGAATTGAATTCTCAAACACGACAGAACGGAAATTACTATCTCCCTCGCAATCGTATAATTGCGGGCGTGAGTGAGGGTACGCTTGTGGTGGAGTCGCCACGAGAGGGCGGTTCGTTGTATACGGCCGAGTATGCGTATGGTTATGAACGTGTGGTAATGGCACTGCCCGGCAGGGTGGGCGACAGATGTTCGGAGGGTACAAACAGGTTGATAAGGGATAGAAAAGCGGTGATGGTGTGTTCGGGAAGAGATGTCGCCAGAGAGTTGGGCTGGGACATAGAACGGATAGGAGTGATTCCTGCAAAGGTGGATGATAAGCCGCTGTTGTCGGCCGACGAGGAACGACTCGTGAAGTGCTTTGGCGAAGGTGAAGAACTGAATGTTAGTGTGTTGGCGATGCGAAGCGGAATGAGTGTCGGAGAGGTTAATGCGTTGTTGTTGGGATTGGAAATAGGTGGCGTGGTGCGTTCGTTGCCCGGAAAAATGTATGAACTGGCGGGGAACTGATTGGCTGACTGGCGAGCGGTCGGGCGAACGGGGAATAATCCTTTCCCTCCCCCCCCCATACCCACAAAACTAATTCGAAGTGTGTAGAAAAATGAGAAAAAATGGAAAAAAATGAGAAGAGGGATGATAGATACGCATACACATGTTTATGAGCCGGAGTTTGAGGCTGACAGGGCAGAGGTGATGGCTCGTGCCGAGGCGGCAGGCGTGGAGGTGTTCATGTTGCCGGCAATAGACAGGGAGTCTTACGGCAGAATGTTCGAGATGAGTCGTAAATATCCTAACTGTAAGCCCATGATGGGACTGCATCCCACCTCGGTGAATGATAATCCTGATTATCGTGAGGATCTGGCTCTTGTGGAACAACTGCTCAAAGGAACCAACGAGGTGGACCGATTCTATAGCGTCGGCGAGGTGGGGCTGGATCTGTATTGGAGCAAGGAGTGGCAAAGAGAACAGACGGAGGTGTTTGAACGTCAGGTGGAGTTGTCGTTGGAGTACGATCTGCCGCTGGTGATTCATGTGCGTGAGGCATGGGGCGCAACGCTGGATGTGTTGGAACGATTCCGCGGGCAGGGAGTGAGAGGAATCATGCATGCCTTCACGAGTAATGTGGAGAACTATCGCAAGGTAAAGCGATTGGGCGATTTCAAATTCGGAATAGGCGGAGTGGTGACATACAAAAATAGCGGTCTGGCGGCTACGGTGGCCGAGATGGCACTCGAAGATCTGGTGCTCGAAACAGATGCGCCATATCTGACACCCGTACCGTTTCGCGGCAAACGAAACGAGCCGTCGTACCTTGTATATATATGTGAGAAGATTGCCGAGGCAAAAGGAATTAGTCCTGAACAGGTTGCAAGTCAGACAACCGAGAATGCGGCGACATTGTTCGGTGTGTAGGTTTTAAATTGAAAGCAGCGGTGTCGTTTTGCAGTTGAGGTGTATGGTGAGAGTGAGATCGGGGTGCAGCGAACCAATGGCAGGGTGACGATTTGTAAGAGGAACAAAAAGGATAAGAATTTTGATTTAAAGAGGAGTTTTTGCTGTCAAAAATGGCGTCTAAAAAGGAAAAAACAGACATAAGACAAAAAAATATTATTAGAAAATAATAGTTAAAGTTTCATGGAATGAAAAAAAATTTGTACATTTCGGAGATTTTTAAGCGCAACAAAGTGTATTTGAGGTGTCTTGGAAAGAGGTGATGTTGTGAATATTTCTCCGAGAAAGTCTGCAACTTTCTGGGTGTGTGGTATTTACGGCTTTTGATTATTGGAGAAATGACCGAGTGGCTGAAGGTGCTCGCCTGGAAAGTGAGTATGCCTCAAAAGGGCATCGTGGGTTCGAATCCCGCTTTCTCCGCAAAGTTTTTTTCGGCAACCGGAACCAATAATGAAAAATAGTTGCCTAAAATGTTATAGAACCGAATAAACTGGAAATAAAACATAAAAACAAAAAACTAAAACAAACACTAAAAACTTAAAGTCTAATTAATTAAATTTAAACTATGAAAAAACTTTTTTTGATTCTTTCACTAGTAGGCGCAATGAGCCTTTCGACTGTTAATGTTTTTGCACAGGAAGCTGAGGCTGCTGCTGAGCAGACTGAGGTTGTTGCAGAAGAGGCTCCCGCCGCTGCAGATCTGACTGCTGAGACCGAGGTAGAAGGTGAACCTCTCCACCAGGTTATTAAACAGAAATTCCTTGAGGGTGGTGCTGGTTGGATGGCTCCCCTGTTGGTATTCCTTGTATTGGGTCTTGCCGTAGCTATTGAGCGTATTCTCTATTTGAGCCTTTCAAAGACCAATTGCAAAAAATTCATCGAGGGTTATGAGAAAACTCTTAACGAGCAGGGTCTCGAGGCAGCTTTGGAGTATTGCCGCAACGCACGCGGTCCTATCGCAAGCATTTTCTATCAGGGTACCAGCCGTTACGGTGAAGGTCTTGACGTAGTAGAGAGAGCAGTTGCTTCTTACGGTTCAGTTCAGAACGGTTTGATGGAGAGCGGTCTTCCTTGGTTGTCACTCTTCATTGCTTTGTCTCCTTCTTTGGGATTCATGGGTACTGTAGTAGGTATGATCGGCGCATTCGACGCTATCCAGGCTGCTGGTGATATTTCTCCGACCTTGGTTGCTGGTGGTATTAAGGTTGCTCTTTTGACCACTTTGGCAGGTCTTATCGTAGCCGTTATTCTTCAGCTTTGCTACAACTACATCCTTACTAAGATCGAGGACCTTGTAATCGATATGGAGGATAGCTCTATCATTTTGATTGATATCTTGACTGCTTACAGCAAGAAATAATTATAAAAAACCGCACTAAGACTATGAAGTGGATTAAATATATTCAATATTTATTCGTGGCAATATCCGTTGCTACGCTGGCTTACCTCGTGTTCTCTATGACACAAGGTAACGAGGCCGCTGGTGTGGATATCATGCTCAAGTGGGCGTATGTATCACTTGCAGTTGCCATTATTGTATCGTTGGTTTTCCCGATTGCTAACCTTTTCTCTAATCCGAAAGGAGCAGGTAAGACTTTGCTCTATCTGTTGGCATGCGTGTTGATCATCGGTGGTTGCTATATGATGTCAAGTACAGAGCCTGTTGTGAATTCAGCAGGAGGTTTCTTTGAGGATCCTTTTACTTTGAAGATAACTGATACAGGTCTTTATACGGCATATATTACTTTGGTTATTACAGCCGTTGCCGCTATCGGTAGCGAGATTTTTGCAGCTTTGAAATAATATACATTTAAATCCTATGGGAAAAACAAAAAAAGTTCCAGAAGTAAATGCGAGTTCTATGGCGGATATCGCCTTCACACTCCTTATCTTCTTCCTTGTTGCAACAACAATGGACGTTGATTCGGGTATCAACCGCGTATTACCTCCTTGGAGTGACAATCAGGATCAGACTGATGCTCCCGAGATTAAGGAGCGCAACCTGATGTCTGTACACGTTAATATGTACGACCAGATTGCGATGCAGGGTGAACTGGTTGATATTTCTCAGGTGAAGAATAAGGCTAAGGAATTCATTCTGAATGCTAATGATGATGAGTCAATGCCCGAGAAAGAGGTTACCGAGGTAGACCTCATCGGTTCATATCCCATCAGCCAGGGCGTTATCTCGTTGCAGAACGACCGCGCAACCAGTTATGAGACTTATATCATGGTGCAGAATGAGCTTACCCGCGCTTTCAACGAGATTCGTGACGAATTGTCGATGCAGAAGTTCGGTAAGGTATTCATGGAGGCTGCCGAGGATCAGCGTAATGCAGTTCAGAAAGCAGTTCCCTTGAAGATTTCTGAGGCAGAACCTAAAAATATTGGAGGAAATTAATATGGCAGTTATTAAACAAAAAGGTGGTAAAGAAGTACCCGCTTTATCAACAAGTTCGCTTCCTGATATTATTTTCATGATTCTGTTCTTCTTTATGGTATCTACCTCTATGCGAGAAGTGGAGTTGGCAGTGCAGTTCTCTGCTCCTACCGCAACAGAGATCGTGAAATTGGAGAAAAAATCGTTGGTTAGCTACATCTATATCGGCCAGCCGGTTAGACAGTTGCAGGAGCAACTTGGTACTGCTCCCCGTATTCAGCTCAATGACAAATATGTCAGAACTGAGAATGTTGCGGAGATTGGTCAGTTTATCGCTTCTGAGCGTGAGAAACTGAACGAGGCAGACCGTTCGTTCATGACTGTTTGTATTAAGGCAGATAAAGGTACCCGCATGGGTATCATTACCGATGTAAAACAGGAATTGCGTCGTGCTAATGCTCTTAAGATTAGCTACGCAGCAACCAAAACTCTTGGTTACTAATCTCCTGTTGGATGATATGAAAAAGAGTGCTCCACAATCGTGGGGCACTTTTTTTATGCATTCGTTTCGGATCTTCGAGTAGATGATTGATACATAATGGGTATAATTTAGGTGCGAGGTGAGATGAAATAAAAATGGAGTTAGGTATTTATCTTCTCGTCCGAATCATTATATTTGCATATAAACCAAAAACAAAAATATTATGGCACTCGAACAACAGATTCAGAAAGATATGATGGCTGCAATGAAGGCCAAAGAGCAGGTGCGTTTAGAGGCTTTGCGTGCGGTGAAATCGGCAATATTGGTGGCAAAGACTGCCGCTGCCAATGTGGAACTTACGGATGCGGATATAATCAAGTTGATGCAGAAACAGGTGAAACAACGCAAAGAGTCGGCACAGATGTTTGTAGATGCAGGTCGTCCCGAGTTGGCGGAGAACGAACTTGCGCAGGCTGCTTTCATTGAGGTGTATCTGCCTAAACAGCTTACCGAGCAGGAGTTGGAGGAACAGTTGAAGGTGATTATCGCCGAAGTTGGTGCCACATCGCCTGCCCAGATGGGTCAGGTAATGGGTGTTGCCTCTAAGCGATTGGCCGGACTTGCGGATGGACGTGCAATCTCAATGGTGGTTAAGAAACTGCTGAGTTGCTAATAAGCCGAAGAGTTCTTTTTGCCTGATTAAGATAAGATTGTTGGGCGCAGGACTTGCTTGCATGATTTGCTTGTAGGTAGTAACTGTAATGAATAAAACCCCCGAATCAACAGATTCGGGGGTTTGGTTTTTCCGACGATTATGTGTCGGAGTTATTTTTTTCGGAAGATTATCTGGGACGATTCTCCGATGAGAATGTCAGCGTACCATTATCTTCAAAAGCACAACCGAAATAAACGGCCTTAATGCCAATGCTGATAGGTTTGTCGTAACCATATTTCTCTGCCGAGAGAGTCAACGTACGACCTGTACCTGCCGGCTGACCATTGATTGTCCACTCGCAGAGGTCGTAATCGAGCAGCGCGTCAAGAGTGTACTCATTGGCGACATCGTTGTAAACCACGATATCTCTATGTACGGTTTCGATAGTGTTCTGAACGCGGGCATGCATGCCGTTCTTTCTTCCGTCAGCTGCAACACCACTCTTTGCATTGGTCGGGCGACCCTTGCTCATGTCGTATGTACGTGTGATGTTCCAGAACTTACCCAGGTCGCTACCCAAATATCTACCCATTAAAGGAGGCTGGTTGTAAGCGATGTTCTGTGTCAGCACACTCATACGATAGATGTTCTCACTCATCAGAGGATAGAAACGATAGTCGGTCGGGAAATCGGTCATATAGATACGAATCTCCTTGTTATCCTGTGTGCGGGTAACGAGCTCCTCACGCCAGTCGCCAAACAAGTCGGCCGATACGCAAGGATTAGATTTGGAACCGTTATTGGCTGCGATATTCTCCATGTCGGGCAGGTCGATGGGTACAACACCATCTCCTGTCCACTTAGTAATACGCATCACGCGCATCAACTCTTTGGGAGTCTCACGCTGTGCTTGCGGAACACCGGGAACTCTGGGAGGCATGAGGGCTCTGAGAGCCTCGGGCATTTGGCCTCCCGAGGGAGTGAAGTCTTTGTCACCCAGGTAGTAGCCGTCAAGTACCTCGCGGTTCAAGTCACCATCCCACCAGATGGAGAAGTTGGTGCCGGGAACATATTCGCTGATGAAACGACCATCGGCAGTGTAAACACCCTCGCTGCTTGAAGTCCATACCTCTGCACCTCTGAATCGGGGATCGATATCAAGACATGCTGCACGACCCACGTCTGCCACACCGGGGATACCCCAAATCAACTGACCTGTCAAAGCGTCGCGCATCTCTGAGTTTGCAGGACCCGGAGTGTTCTCGTGTGACTGCCATACCTCCAAACCGGGACGTTCCAAGATGATGTCGGTGAGATACATAGCGTCGCCATGACCCAAGCCGGTAGAGTAGATACCCGTACCGTCGTCATCAATCAGGCAGGCACCATATACGATCTCATCCTTACCGTCACCGTCAACATCGCCGATACGAAGGTTGTGGTTGCCCTGACCCTCATACTCTTTGTACTCGCCATCATTGGCGGTGGTGTCGAATGTCCAACGTTTGGTCAGCTTGCCATCTCTCCAATCCCATGCCTCCAAAACGGTCTTTGCATAATAACCACGGCAGATGAGGATGCTGGGACGTTCGCCATC
The DNA here is from genome assembly GCA_017935385.1 of Tidjanibacter sp. Taxonomy (GTDB): domain Bacteria; phylum Bacteroidota; class Bacteroidia; order Bacteroidales; family Rikenellaceae; genus Tidjanibacter. The sequence continues at coordinate 12,414 of JAGBHS010000139.1, read as the reverse complement.
AAAGAAACCTGCTCCACCCAGATAGCGGTCTACACGGTTACCGGTGTTGTCGCCAAAATCGAACTCTCCGCCACGAGGAATGAAGTCGGCACGAGCCAACTCTTTACCCGTTGCACCTTCTATAACACTCAGGAACTCGGGACCTTCCAGGATTTTGCCATAACCGCGCTGTCCGCGTTCGGTGATACGATAATCGGTCTTGCCATCGCCGTTGACGTCACCAATCACGCTACCGTCACCAAATTTGGTGCCCTCGGCGGTCTTAACTGCCAATTCGGCCTTACCGTCACCGTCGAAATCGTAGAGTGACATCTGGGTGTAGTGGGCACCCTGACGGATGTTCAGACCCAAATCTACGCGCCACATGAATGTTCCGTCCAACTCGTAGGCGTCCAACAAACAGCCCTCGGTGCAAAGACCGCCACCACCGTTATCGAATTCGGTGGTAACAAGTTTCACTACAATCTCATACTCTCCATCACCATCCAAATCACCTACGGTAGCATCGGCAGGCATGTAGGTGCCATACTCAAAACCATCCACAGGCTGAACGGGAATTCGGAGATAGGGTTTCTCGGCAATCTGAGGAGTGAGTGTGTACTCAGCCTCTTCGCCACTGCCTATTACTTTTACTATATAGGTATTGTCAATGCTTACATCAACACCATTGTCGGTGAAGAAGGTTGATTTGGTGAGAGGAGTGTTATTGAGCTTAACTGCCTCGCCGTCACCGCTTTTGCGATATAGGTCAAATGCGGTGTCAACCGGTTCGCCATTCAGAAAACGCCAACTTACCGACACCTTGCCATCGCCATTATGAATAGCTACAAGGCCACGATTTAGCTGCTCTTTCTGCATTTTGTCGTAGTTGTAATTCATGCCGGGAGTTGCACTTTGCTTTGCGCTGTCTCCGCAACATCCTGCCAACAACAAGGCTGGTAACAGATATAATAACTTTTTCATTTTTTTATTTATTTTTTTGGGACTTGTTCTTCGTTTCGTTTGTTAAACAGGATTAGCATCCTAATAGGGTTTGAACATAAAAACAGCCCTGCGCCTAATAAGGGCAGGGCTGCATAATGTCATGAATTAAAACTCCCAGTTGCCGGTACGATATGCATCACGCTCCGACCACTCACCTTTCTTGCCTTGCTCCGAAGAGAAAGTTACGGTACCTTCGCCCTCGAATACCTCACCTTTATAGGTGGTTTTGATGGCTACCTGGATGGGTTTATCATAACCGAAATCGGCCTGATTGAGAGTGAGTTTACGTTCTGTGCCCATAACCTTACCGTTGATGGTCCACTCATAGGTGTCGTAATCAAGACGGGCATCGAGAGTATATTTATCTGCCATGTTGCTGTAAACAACGATGTTGTTCATAACAACCGGATTGGTGTTCTGCAAACGACCCGAGAGTCCTTTGGGACGGGGAACGCCACGTACATAACCCTGACTCATGTCGCGTACGTTTCTGATCTCCCAGAATTTACCGAGGTCAGAACCAAGATAGTAACCCGGTTCGGGCGGCTGGTTGTAGGCGATATTCTCGGTCAGTACACTCATACGGTATACGGGATCACTCATCAGAGTGTGGAAACGATACTCGGTAGGAATGTCGGTCATGTAGATGCGCAGTGATTTGTTGTCTTTGGTGCGAACAACCAGCTCCTCACGCCAGTCACCGAACAGGTCGGCCGAGATAGCGGGATTTGCTTTGGTGCTGTTGTTGGCAGAGATGTTATCCTCATCGGGAAGAACGAATTTGTCAACACCGTTGCCGTTCCATTTGCTGATCTGCATGATGCGATTGCTCTGAGGCATCTGAGGACGCTGTCCGGGCTGCATCTGGGGACGCGGCTGTGCGTTGGGATCCTGTTTAACGTGACCGTCAAGCAACTCTCTGTTCAGGTCACCGTCCCACCAAATAGCGAAGTTTACACTCGGTTTTGTCTCGGTGATGATACGACCGTCTACGGTGTAGGTGCCATCGGTACCTGACGACCAAGCCTCCCAACCCGGGAAGCGCGGGTCGATGTCGGCAGACATTGCACGACCGATATCACTTGCCGAAGGGAAGCCCCAAAGCAGTTCGCCGGTAGCTGCATCACGCATCTCCGAACCTGCACGCAGGGGAGAGGTCTCGTGGCACTGCCATACCTCCAAACCGGGACGTGCGGGCCACAAGTCTGACATATGCATTGCATCGCCATGCTCCAAACCGGTTGAGTAACCGCCCGTTCCGTCATGGTCAATCATACATGAACCGTAGACAACCTCGTCTTTACCGTCGCCATCAACATCTCCGATACGCAGGTTGTGGTTACCCTGTTTCTCATATGCCAGATACTCGTCATCATTAGCGGTGGTATCAAATCTCCAACGTTTCGTGAGTTTGCCATCTCTCCAATCCCAAGCCTCCAAAACAGTGCGTGAATAGTAACCGCGGCAGATGAGAATGCTGGGGCGTTTGCCGTCGAAGTAACCTGCACCACCCAAGAAACGGTCTACACGGTTACCCTCGTCATCACCAAACGAGAAGGTGTCCTCGCGTGAGATATAGTCGGCACGTGCAAGCTCTTTACCCGTTGCTCCGTCGATAACACTCAGGAACTCGGGACCATCCAGAATCATACCGTAAGTTCTTGATTCGGGATCAAGGTTGCGATAGTCGGTTTTACCGTCACCATTGGTATCTCCAATAACGCTACCGTCAGCGAATTTGGTTCCCTCGGCGGTCTTGACTGCCAACTCGGCTTTGCCGTCACCGTCGAAGTCATAGAGTGACATTTGGGTGTAGTGGGCACCCTGACGGATGTTCAGACCCAAATCTACGCGCCACATGAAAGTTCCGTCCAACTCATAAGCGTCAATCAAAAGTCCCTCTTCGGCGATACCTGCACGTGAGTTGTCATAAGTTCTGGTTTCGAGTTTCACTACAATTTCCAACTCGCCGTCACCATCCAAATCGGCAACACTTGCATCGTTGGGAGTGTGGTGGCCATATTCATAACCCTCCACCTCTTTGATGGGAATTTCGAGGTAGGGCTTCTCGGCTCTCTGTGCGGTGAGTGCATACTCGGCACCCGACTCAATCTCGTTTGCTCCCACCACCTTAACGGTGTATACATTGTCTACGGTAACATCCACATTCTCGTCAACATAGAACGTAGACTCGCTGATGGGGGCTGCATTGAGTTTTACCTGCTCGCCGTTACCACTCTTGCGATAGAGGTCGAAAGCGACATCAATAGGGTCACTCTCCTGATAACGCCAGCTGACAGATACTCTGCCTTCGCCGTTGTGAATGGCTACAAGGCCTCTGTTCAATTGCTCTTTCTGCATTTTGGCGGAGTAGTTCGGTCCCTTCTCAACCGACTCGGTGTTGCAGCAGCAACCCGCCAACAGAAGCATCGGAATAATGTACAATAATCTCTTCATCTTGCTTATTTTAAATTGGTTAATAAAAGTGTTTGTCTCATTAATCTCTTAATCTGACGATTAGTCGCCGTCGGGCTTGGTGAGTTCAACGGTTGTCCATGTCCACTCAAAGTCCTCGAATTTGTCGGGATTTGAAGGATCGTAGGTTGCGGTGTAATCCTTGCGGATGTTCTCTTTAAGCGGAATGTTCAAATCGCGAATACCCTGAATCACACATTTTGCCACCTGATATGCTCCATACATATTGAAGTGGGTATTGTCGGCCATCGGTCTGGGCTGATCGGTGAAGGTGTTGGCAGGGTAGTGAACCAATGCATTCTTTGAACCCTCTACTCCCAGTGCCTCATACATGGCGGTAGTCATTGTGGTGAGGTCAATGATGGGAATATTGTTCTTTGCAGCCAGTTGTTTTGCAGCCTCGGGGAAGTCGCCGTGAGAGCAGACAATCTTGCCGTTCTCATCAAAGTTACGACGCTGTGTGGGAGTCAGCAGTACGGGATGTGCGCCCACCGAGAATGCGCTGTCGATATATACCTGCATGAATTTTGTGAAGTGTTTGAATGCACCACCTTCGGGACCGGTCTGTTTCTCGTCGTTGTGACCGAATACCACAAAGATGTAGTCACCAGCTTTGATCTGGGTCATGAGTTTCTCCAAACGTTTCTCAAAGATGAATGAGTTTGATGACTCGCCACTCTCGCCATAGTTGGCTACACTGACTTTCTCGTCGAGGAAGCGAGGCAGCATCTGGCCCCAGCTTGCCCAAGGATCGGTATCCTGATCCACGGTGGTTGAGTCGCCGCACAAGAATACGGTGATTACGTCATCGTCGGCCTTGCGTACCGAGATTTTCTCCACTGTGGGGTTTGAACCCGTGATTTCGAGTGTGAGGTTGCTGTCCCAATTGAGTTTGGTTTTCTCCCTGGGCTTGATTCTCACCACATTACCCTCGCTAATGATAGTATCACGTTTATTAACGTTGAAGGTGAAGGTTTTGAATTCGCCTTTGTTGGTGGGAATGTTTTCGAGGAACAGACGGCGCGACTCTCCACGTACAGAGGTCACTCCGGCCTGTTCTTTTGAACCTATCACCACCTCTACGGTGTAGTTTCCGTCGGGGACATCGGGAATTGTGTAGGTGTAGCCGTTACTCAGACCGAGTTCGTTTACATTTTCGAGCTGGTACAACCACTCTTGTTTTTCTGCACCACAAGCCACAAACAATGCTGACACTGCAAGTGCAAAAGCCATTTTTACTGTTTTTTTCATCTCTTTTTCTTATTTTATTGTTGATAGTATAAAACTTTATTTCACAGTAATTTACATGCAATTCCGATTCTCCGAAACGTAATTTTTGGATTTATTGTTTAGGTTTTACATATGTCGGTTTCAACTCGTCGGGCGACTCTTTGGTGCCGAAATCGATAGCCATTGATTTCTTGGTATAGAGATCCTGAATTGTGCCGACCGAAACGGTATGTGCGGGACGGAAGTAGTTTCCGTTCATGTAGTCAAGCAACGAACTGTAAAGTTGTCTTGCAACAATACGTTCTTCGGGGTTTGAGGTCAGGTCGAGAGAAGTCATCATCAGACGACCGTTCAATACGTTTGCCTCAAACAGAACACCCGACTTGCGGCTCAGGAACCATGTGTCGATGCTGCTTACCAACGGCTCAAAGCCTTTCGGGAAATCACTCAGCAACATGGTCTGGGCATGATTTACCAACTCCCACCACTGTATGTCGCTATGATAATCGGTCGGGAAACCATCGAATGCACGATGATAATCGTTGAGCCAGATACCAGTGGTATGGGGTGCGCGCATCTTGAACCATGAGGTGTTCCAGAAAACAGGTTTGAATTGTTGTTTGATGTCGTCGCCATAGGTGATCTTACCTGCTGCCAACAACAATACTTTACCGCCGTTTTCGAGAACCTCTATTGCCTGTTGGTCAAGAGTTTCGGCAACGTATACATCGCCCTTCTCAACAGCCACTTCGGTGGGATACACCCAGAAGTTCCAATCATTCACGAACTCTGTTCCCTCAATGGCGATTTCGAGATTATATTGACCTGCCTCAGCGATTTTGTCAAGCGAAACAACCACGTTTCCTATCTCGCGACAACTGCCAATCTCAATGTCTTTCTTTGCGACAATGCCCTGTTCGATTACAGCCTCGTGTTCGTCGCGAACGATATACTTGACAGTCGCATTCTTGATGGGAGCCGCTCCAAAGTGAGCCACCTCAATGGCGGCATAGAGTTTTTCGTTGTTGGTAAATACAAATTTCTCCATGCGAGCCAACGGTACGGTTACGTTGCAGAAGCGACGCCACTCCTCGGGAGAGATATACTCTTTCTCGTCAAAGAATACGTCGGTAACACCTACCAATGCCGAGCCCTGACCCGAATAGTCGTTGATACACAACAACTGGAAACCGGCATAACCCTGTGTGCGCAGATGTCTTTCAATTTCGTGTTTGTAGCAGAGCGCCTGCAATTTACCTGACGCCATAAAGAAGTCGTGACCTTTGCCCTCCATGTCATTCTTGTTGAGCTGGTCGCGAAATATCTCAAAGTTGAGAGCCTTGTTCACTCCCGTATATTTGCGAATCTCGTCGAAGTTGGGGAATACGCACCACTGACCAGCCTCATGAGAGAGGTAGGGCTCATTGACGTTTGCCAAATTGGGTGCATAGTCGGAGATGGTTTCGGGGCGTGTGTTGCTCCAATTCAAACCGCGGGCACCGGCCTTCACGTGGAATTGGTTGCGCGGCTGCCACTGCCAGCCGTTACCTACCGAGGCACCCGTATAGACTCTGCGCGAATCGGTCTTCTCCCAATACTCCACGAAATTGGTCACCCATTCAACCCAGTTGCCGTAGGGCTCGTTACCCGAGGCCAACAGACAGAATGAGGGTGAGTTACCGTACTCTTTCGAGATGCGGATGGTTTCGTTCATCAGATACTCATCAACCGGATCGCCGTTTCCGAGTCGTACTCCATGGTTGGGCCAGCTCGGACCTTCGGGCTGAATGTAGAATCCCACGATGTCGGCTGCCTCAAATGCGGCTGCGGGAGGACAGTATGAGTGGAAACGCATGTGGTTCAGGCCATAGTTGCGGCACGCACGGAACACCTTGATCCATGCCTCCACATCCATCGGGGCATATCCTGTGGCAGGGAACAGACAGTTCTCCACTGTTCCGCGCAACAGAGTCTGACGGCCGTTTATATAGAAATATTTGCCTGCGCCGATCTTGAACTCTCTCATTCCGAAACGAATCTCTTGTTTCTCTTTCATCTCTCCGGCGGTCATCTCGGCAGAGAGCATGTAGAGTGCAGGATTGAACTCGTCCCAGGTCAGCATGCCGTCACCCATAGGCAACGTTATGGTGAATTCATTCTCGTTCTTCTTGATGTTCAACTGCTCGGTCACAACATCCGTCTTGTGACTCTTTGGGGAGTTGAAACTTTCGGCCGAAAGGGTGATTGTACCTTTTACAGCCTTGTCAGAGATGATTTTTACTCGCACATCGGCCTTCTTGTTCTTCAAGTCGGGATAGACCTGCACATCGGCCATATAGGTCTTGGGAGTTGCACGCAACTCAATCTTTCCTACAATACCGTTCCAGTTTCCTTGTGTCTGGTCGGTAACGCTGTGTGAGTCCTGACCTATGTTGTGCGACGGTTTAAGACGGTTGTCCACCACTACTGCTATCGTATGGGTCGAACCGGCCTTCACATATTTCGTGATGTCATATCTGTGTGCCGTTGCCAATGAGTTATCTACGCCCACCTGTTTGCCGTCAATCCAGAGGGTACTTTCGATATGAGGACGTTCCAGATAGAGTTCAACTCGTTGTCCTTTCCAGTCATTGGGGATGGTAATATCTCTCTTGTACCATGCTGCGCCGCGATAGTAGCGTGATGGGGTGAGGAAGAACGGATATTTCACATTGCCCTCGCGACGATACTTTTCATAGGCGGGATTGATGTAATATGTGCTGTCATATATACTTCCGGTCCATTTGGTTTCGGCCGTGATTACGTCCCCTTTCAACATTTCGGGCATTGAGGCGGGCAGGTTGATATAGTCCTCCAATGTTTTGGAAGCCCATCCCTGCTCGGTTCCCACATCGTTACGGTCTATTGCAAATTCCCATTTGCCCGACAGATCCATTGTTTGCTGGGCAAAGGTCGTGGTGCATATTACAATCAGCGCAGCCGTCAGTATGATAAGTTTTTTCATGATAAGTTTTTTCATTTATTTATATCTACCCCGAAATCATTTGATTTCGGGGTAGATTTTAGTGCCTAATTTGCTGACCGTAAGGCTTATTGCCCGCTGGTCATCTTTTTCATCAGCTCCTCCATCAGTTCATACGGCATGTTGTCTGTACCGAAGTCTACCGGCGGAGCTGTTTTGGTGTACAAATCTCTTATGACCTTATCTTCGATTTTGAACGCGGGACGGAAATAGTCGCCGTTCATATAATCCAACAGTGATTTGTACATCTGTCTTGCAACGATTCTATTCTCAGGATCTGATGTAAGGTCCATGGTGGTCATCATCAGACGGCCGTTCAACACCTTGGCCTCAAACAACATACCTGCCTTGCGGCTCAGGAACCATGTGTCGATACTCTGAACAAGGGGCTGGAAATCCATCGGGAAATCACTCATTCTCATCGGGCCGGCATTGTTGATCAACTCCCACCATTGCAGGTTGCTGTGATAATCGGTGGGGAACTGAGCAAATGCGGGATGATACTCGTTTACAAGAATACCCGTTGTGTGGGGAGGACGCATCTTGAACCATGAGGTGTTCCAGAATACGGGCGACAGATTCTGTTTGATTTCGCTACCATAGCTTACGCCTTTGGGTGCTATCAACAATACATCGCCTCCTTTTTCCAACTCCTGCATGGCCTCTTCAACATCTTCGGTAACAAATACATTTCCTTTATCTGCCTCCAAAACGGTGTCATATACCCAGAAGTCCCAGTCATTTACGAATTCGGTTCCTTCAATAGCTATTTCAAGATTATATTTCTTCGGTGCAACCAGTTTGTCGAGTGCGAATGAAACCTCACCAAGCGGCTGGCAACTTCCGATCTCAATGTCACCCGTGCTGACAACACCTTTGTCTATGAGTGCGCCGAGGTTGTCGGTGATTTTATAAGTGGTGCGAACACCTTTGAGTGCCTCACGTCCGAAGTGTGCGGCTTCTACCTGTGCTACAAGGGTTTCGCCTTTGGTATAGATAAACTTGGGCATGCGAACCAGAGGTACCGTGGTGTTGCAGAAACGGCGCCACTCCTCTGCCGAGATATACTCTTTGGCATCGTAAAATACATCGGTAACACCAACCAATGCCGAGCCCTGACCCGAGTAGTCATTGATGGCCAGCAGTTGGAAACCTGAGTAACCCTGTGTACGCAATGTCTTCTCAATCTCGTGTTTGTATGCCAAAGCCTGCAATTTACCGGATGACATATGGAATTCGTGAGCCAACTCGCCCATTCCATTCTCCTCCAAGAGAGTCTTGAAGATGTCGAAGTTGTAGGCCTTGTTTACACCGGTGTATTTGTGGGTCTCGTCAAAGTTGGGGAATACACACCATTGTCCTGTCTCATGCGAGAGGTAGGGAACGGTAACTCTTGAAATGTTGAGGCCGAAATCACTCATGGTTTCGGGACGGGCATTTTTCCAAGACAAACCGCGAGCACCCATCTCGATGTGATACTGGTTTGCGGTACGGCTTGACCAACCTGCTGTTCCGGTATAAACTCTGCGGCTGTCGGTCTTTTTCCAGTAGTCAACAAAGTTGTTCAGCCAATCCATGAAACGGCCCTGCGGCTCGTTTCCTGCTGCCAGGAAACAGAATGAAGGAGAGTTTCCATACTCTTTCGAGATGCGTTTTGTCTCGTCCATCAGATAAATGTCGATGGGTTCGCCTTCTCCCAGTCTGGCAGTGTAATTGGGCCAACTCGGACCTTCGGGCTGAATGTAGAAACCTACAATGTCGGCTGCCTCGAATGCTGCTGCGGGAGGACAGTATGAGTGGAAACGCATATGATTCAAACCGTAGTTGCGGTATGCGCGGAACACCTTGATCCATGCCTCCACATCCATCGGGGCATATCCTGTTGCGGGGAACAGACAGCACTCAACGGTTCCTCTCATGAGGGTCTGGCGACCGTTGATATAGAAATATTTGTCCTTGATGCTGATTTCTCTCATTCCGAAGCGAATCTCTTTCTTCTCCTTCATCTCTCCTGCGGTCATTTCGGCAGAGAGCATGTAGAGAGCAGGATCGAACTCGTCCCACAACTGAACATCGTCACCCATCGGCAGCACCATCTCAATCATGTTGCTACCCGATTTGAGGGCTATGGCCTGTTTTACTGCATCAACTTTGTGCGAGGTTGCCGAGTTGAAACTATTTGCGCTGAGGATGATTTCACCCTTTACTGCTTTTGCCGACTCGATAACCATTTTAACTTTCGCACTCTTGGTTGCCAATTCGGGATAGACCTGAATGTCCGAGAAGTAGGTCTTGGGATAGCTCTTAATCTCAATTTTTCCAACGATTCCGTTCCAGTTACCCTGGGTTTGATCGGTCACACTGTGAGAGTTGATACCCACATTATATTCCGGTTTGATGCGGTTGTCCACTTTTACGGCAATGGTTGCGGTCTGGCCGGCCTTCACAAAGTTGGTGATATCGAATGAGTGAGCAACACTCATTGAGTTTCTTACACCCACTTTCTTGCCGTTTACCCATACCGTACTTTCGATATGAGGACGTTCCATGTAGAATTCAATCTTCTGACCTTTCCAATCGGCCGGAATCTCTACACTCTTCTTGTACCATGCGGCACCAACATATTGACGTACGGGGGTAAGGAAGAATGGGAATTTGATGTTGCCCGGCTGTCTGAACTGCTCCATACGGGGATTGAAATAGTATGTGCTGTCGAATAGACTGCCGGTCCATCTGGTGGTTACTGTCACCTCGTCGCCTTTGAGTTTCTCGGGCATTGAGGCGGGCAGGTTGATGTAGTCCTCCAATGTTTTTGAGAACCAACCTTGATTCTCGCCTATGTCCTCGCGGTCTACCGCAAATTCCCATTTACCCGACAGATCTATATTGCTCTGCTGGGCAAAGGTTGTGGTGCATACTGCAACCAGTGCTGAAATCAGTAAAAATAGTTTTTTCATTTTGTTTTTGTATTGTTAGATGGTTTTTGAAAAAAAGGTTAGTTCAGGATTTTGTACATCTCGCTACCTGCCAGCAGGAAGCAACCGATTCCGTAATCTTCGAAGTCGGGCATGCTGTCATAAGTAACGGGCTGACCGTCTTTGGGCTCTTTGCCGGTTCCCTGAACATAGCCCAGGAATCCGTTGGGATGAACGCACTCGGTAACCAATGCGCCCCATGCTTTCTGCAACATGGGCATATATTCGTCGGCATCAAGAATACCTTTGCGGATACCCCATGCCAAACCGTATACAAACAGAGATGTTCCGGTTGCCTCTTTGCCGCCGAAGTTGCTCTCGTCGTGCATGCTGACGTTCCAGAAGCCGTCTTTGCGCTGGCATTTTTTCAGCGCCTTACTCATCTCCACAAAGTCAGCCACATAGTCTGCATAGTGAGCCTCGTCGGTGGGAATCTCATCCATAACTCTCACGAGTGCTGCGTATACCCAGCCGTTACCGCGTGCCCAGAAGAGGTTCTTGCCGTTGGGCTCTTTGTAGGGAGGAACGAAGTCGGCATCTCTCCACCACAGACCCTCTTTTTCGCACCACAGACCGCCTCCGATATTGTTGCGGGTCTCGGCATACATCTCCCACATCTTGTTCCAGTATGCGGGTTCGTCGAGAGTCTTACCCAATTTTGCCAATACGGGCATGCCCATCTGAATGGCGTCAATCCAAGTCCAGTCACCCACCTGCGGAGTGTTTACCAACATGTTGGCCAGCGAAACGGTCTTGCGAATCTTTTCGCCTTCGGGAGCCAGACGGTACAAATCGATATAGGTTTGTGCGCAACAATAGTTGTCGGCATTACGGGTATTGGTCTGGTCGTAGCGGAACCCCCACTTGTGGAAGTTTGCCCACTCCATTGCATAGTCATAGAAACGGTTCTCGGGGCTGATCGAATAGAGAGCCATCAGTCCTTCGTAATAGACGCCGCGAGTCCAGATGTTTGATTCATAGTTCTTCTGGCGGGCCCAATAGCCTTTTACTGCCGTCGGGTCGGCATAACGGGTCATGAAATAGTTGTTGACCATGTTCATTGCCTGCAAGGTGACCTGTCTGTTTACCTGTGCAGGGTCGGTGGGAAGTTGTCTTGCGCCGGGTTGTGCTGCGCAGATTCCGAGGCCGAGGATAAGGCCTGCTGCCAAAGAAAGAAGTTTTTTCATAGTTTTAGTTTATTTATATTTCCATTTGTTGAATATTCCGTTTTGCAATGATTCAAAAACAGCATACTATAATATACAAATATATATAAAAAATAATTGGTTTTGGTGATTTTGTCCAAATAGATTTAAGGATTTTCTCTTTTTTTCTGATGTGTTAAAAAAGTGGATAAAGAAACGGGGTGGTATTTGAATAATCGGTTAAAATATTTATATTTGCGTTATGTTGCCCATGCGAGGCAATGTATTTGATATCCTGAAAAAGAATTTATTAACTTAAAAACTTTATTACTATGAAACGTGAAGCATTCAAAATGTTCTTGAAACCCGGCTATGAGGCTGAGTACGAGAAAAGACATTCAGAAATTTGGCCCGAGTTGAAGGCTCTGTTGAAAGAGGGTGGCGTTTATGATTACTCTATTTTCTGGGACAAAGACACCAATATTCTTTTTGCTGTTCAGAAAGTGGAAGGAGAGCAGGGATCGCAGGATATGGGTAGCAATCCCATCGTTCAGAAATGGTGGGCTTATATGAAAGATATCAT
>JAGBHS010000138.1 GCA_017935385.1 Tidjanibacter sp. | reverse complement strand
TGAATTGTTTGAGTCGGTTGATGATGAATCGGAGCAGTTTCAGCAGGCACGCAAAGACGATGATCATTATAACCAGCGCGGGCAACTCAACAATGGTCCATGTGAGAATCTGTCGCAACAATTCGCGCCAGAATTTAGCGCTTAACATGTTGCTCTCCTGCGCGAACCAGTTGATTGTCAGGGTTTGTGGATAGGCCTCCGCATTAAGACTGTCTAATGGAATGTCCGAAATGAAACGGGGATTAAATCCTTTCACATCCTGCTTGTCTATCTTGAAATAACCGTCAATATCGGGCACGAAGAGTGAAATATCGTCTTCACTCATCACCACACTTGCATCATTGTTGGCTGCGATGATCTCCGCAATATTTGAATCGGCTCCGATATTGTCAACCGTGCGGAAACGGTTGTCACGGATACGAATCTGCTCTATCAACTGTTCGTTGCCGTTTATGTCGGAGGCCAAGGCTGTGAATAATAGTTTGCGGTCATTGTCGTAGACGAAATAGATTTGCCTGTTGTTGATCGTGTCGCGCTGTTCTTCCGGTTGGAGCAGTTGTTTAACATTGTTTTCTCCGTAAACTTTTCGCAGTCTGTTCACCGACATGCCCTTAATGACCATACCCACACGGCTGTCCGTAATGAGAAAAGCACGGTCGAGAGTGTCGCCTGTTGAGGTCACGTATGGTTGTTCCATCGGGTTTTTACACCCGAACATGCTCACCAGAAGCAGTAATATCACCAACGTTTTTTTCATCATCTTTTTATTTTGCAGTGTTTTTGTCAATCTTGTTGTGCGAGTGCGTTGAGTTCTTTGAGGCACACTCTCAAAGAGTCCTCCCATTCGGGTACGAACACACCGGCCTCCTTGATTTTGCTCTTGTCCAATACAGAGAAAGCAGGACGGTGAGCCTTTGCCGGATACTGATCCGTAGTCAGAGGTTTTACAGTGATGGCTTTGCCTGCCAACTGGAAAATTGTGTCGGCAAACTCCCACCAACTTGTTTCGCCCTCATTGGAATAGTGATATATTTTAAAACCCCTGAAACCTTTGTCAATGAGTTTCATGATGGCTTCTGCCAGATCGGGTGCGTAGGTGGGTGTTCCGTATTGATCGGCCACTACACCGAGTTCGTCGCGTGTTTCGGCAAGGCGCAACATTGTTTTCACAAAATTGTTGCCGAACTCAGAGTACAACCATGCCGTACGGACTATCACCGCATCCGCGCCACTCTCTTTGATGTGTTGTTCGCCTGCGAGTTTTGTTCTGCCGTATGTGCTTTGCGGATTGGTTTTCACCCTTTCGTTTATAGGGTCTATCGTTGTACCGTCAAAGACATAGTCGGTGGAGATGTGAACGAGTTTCACTTTGTGTTCTTTGCATACCTCGCCCAGCTCTGCTGCACCGTCGGCATTTATCTTTCGTGCCAACTCTTCCTCATCTTCGGCTTTGTCTACTGCGGTGTAGGCTGCGCAGTTTATCAATACGTTCACTTTGTTCTCCACGATGAGTTGCGCCATGCAGTCATGATTTGTGATGTCCGCCTCGGGCATATCGGTAAAGATAAAGTTGTGTTGCGGATGATTAGCTGCAATTTTGTTTATCGAGCAGCCCAATTGGCCGCGTCCGCCTGTTACAAGAATGTTCATATCTTATGATGTCGTTTAAATCTTTTTGATTAAGAGATTTTTGTTCTCAAAACAAAAACAAAAGTAATTAAAATTGCCGAGAGAGTCAATAGATTTCTCCATAGAGTTTTCAATCTCTCTTTTGCGTTGGGTTTTTGAGTGACGACCTTTATCGTTTCACGATTGCGATAGACTATGCTGTCTTTCACCACCACCTCCACCACGGTTTCAACGGGATGGGTTATTGGTTTTTGTTCCAGTGAGTGGTGTAGCAGTCCGTCGGAGGTTATGGCGGCGGTTGAGTGGGCGAACTCCACGTCGAGGTGACTTATGGTGTCATTTATGGTTTGAGAGGTTGTTTCGTGAGGGATGTTGATGTACACCGTATCAACAATCTTTTCAATTCGTTCCACGATTTCAACCCGCACACTGTCCTGTGAATTGAGTAGAGGTGGCTTTGTAACCGCACAACTGCTCAATAAATTCACTCCTATTATAATAAATAAGGGCCTCATGACAAACTCCTTTCATAAAGTTGCCATCCTGCCTCCACATCGGCCGAAATTGCCGCAACACCATTCTCCATTCGGCTCATTGCAGCCACGATTCTGATCATCATGTCGTGATTCTTGGTGTCCACTCTGTCGTCGGGGGCCACCCCTGCCATTTCGGCCACAAAGTGGAGGTATTTGTCGGTATTGTTCTCCACCGGTGGGGCATAGCGGTTAATCATCTGACGCAGTGATTGAAATCCTTTACGTCGGTAGGCGTCGAGCAGAACAAACATGGCGCGATAGCCATACGCCATGTTTGTGAATTGTTTGAAAGATTTGTCTTGCGAGGGGTTTACTTCGCCAAGATAAATTATCATCGACTGCCTGATGTTGCCGGGATTATTGTTTCGCAGACCTCTACTCATGATAGTGAATTTTGAGTTGAGGCTGATTCCAATGCTATAAGCCGAGCCAGCAATGAGTTGTATTGCTCGGTGAGAGTGTTGCCGTCGGGCAGGTTGCGTAATTTGTCGGTCAATGATTCTATGTAGGTGATTGACAACGATGCGGGATAGGTGGAGTTCCCCTCTGTTGCCTCCGTTCCAAAATCGTCAACACGATACACATTGTTTAGATCATTCGCCATTGGCTCTTCTTTCGGCTCTTCCAATGCCGCATAGACGGTTAGAGGCGTTCCTGCGGTGGCAAGGTCGGCAAGGTGTTGTTTCCATGCGTCTACGGTGGTATATGCGGAGTCACGGAACGCAATCACGCTATTTACAGGATATAACTGATACATTTTATCCTGCATGTCAGTCCAACCACCGACGAATGCGGTATAATGGTTGCTCAAAGCATAAAATCTTGAAACGCCTTTAAGTGCATTGGCAAAAGATGCCACTTGCCAATATCGGAACATAAAACCATCCGAAGTCACAGTGGAGTCTTCCCACGGTTCTGTTCCGTCAAACGAAACTTTTACAATAGATGTACTTTTAACATTGTTTGCAATATCAACAATATCTGCCTTCAATGTTCGGCTTGAAGATGTCAAATGGCGCAGACCTCCCAATTCCGCCTTTATGGGCAACGAGAGAGTGTCTTTGCGGTACTCTATACCGTTGTTGTATTGAGCCGAGAAGTCGGTGTAAGACCATTTCAAGTGGACACATAGGTTGTCCAAAGATTTCACTTCGGCAATCACATAACCTGCCTGCGAGGGTGTGATGTCGGCCTTGCCCGATGAGCCTGCCACCATGTCATATACCGCATCGAAACATCCGCTTGTGGGCGCAAATGGATTGTAGCCTACACGCACCACATTGTTTGCACCCGTGATGTCGGCCACGCGATAGCCGTTGTTTCCACCGCTTATACCTCGCACACAAGGCACATAAATCACATAATTGGAGCCGTTCTCTATTGCGCCTGTCGTAGCATTGATTGTCTTGCCCGACAGCACCATTGTGTGTTTGTCAAACTGATTGAATCCCGTAGAAATGATTGCATTCGGTTGCGATGCGCTTATGCCCTCTGCGATGTATTTCGTGCCGAAGTAGTCGATACATTGCTGTAAGGTGGTCAGTTGGGTGTCAAGGCCGAGTTCCGTCAAGTCGAAACACATCACGCCCACCTCTTTTGGGATCTTTATGGTAGCAGATGTTGAACCCGACCCATATAGATATTGTATGGATGTGTCCGTTGCCGACATGGTTTTCATTGTGCCGCCCCAACTCCATTTGTTCGGTGTTGTGAATTTTTGATTGTAAAAACTTCCTGCGCCACCAATGGACGGCAGTATTCCTTTCGTGGAATTGAGAAGTGCGAGCATGACATATTTATGTCCAGCTACGAAATAAGGCTTTCCTGACTGCCCAAAATGGTTACTGCCGTTAGATGCAATGGTCACATAATCCCCATTGTCGGTTTTCGTTCCCGATGTTGTCCAACCATCGAATCCGTCTGCGAAGTCACCGTTCCTGATGTATTGTTTTATCAGTTGCCCGCCTACGGAGTTAAGTTGAGCCATGCTTGACTGGATGGATAGACCGTCACCGGAGGTACGCCTTTCGCCGATGTAGGCATTGGTCTGTGTTACCGTTTTCTCGGGCGCCACGAGAGCGTCGGCAAAACCTACGCGAGCCTGCGGAGCATAACCGTCTTTATCTGCTTTGCCCGATATGTCCTGTTTGAAGGCTATGGCTGCACTCCATGTTGTTCCATTGTCGGTGCTTTGACGCATGTAGGCATCGTTGTTTGCACACTCCGGGTGCCATGATTTTCCGTCTGCGGAGTATTCTATGAGGGTGTATGGAGCTGCATCACCTTGTTCGCCCTTTTCACCTTTCTGTCCGTCAATGCCTATGCGGTCGGCCAAGGCAAGTGTCAGTGAGATGTCGTTGTCTACGAATACGATTTCAGGATTAATCTCATTGCAGACCTCATCTCTTATGGCTCGCGGACTGATGATTTGTGCAATGTGAGCATTTGCGATTTTTGTTGCGCCCGTTGTTGTGTCGGTTAGGGCAATTCTCATGGTCAGAATGTCGTAGTTCATCAGAGCCGAGAGCATGGATGAAACATTTACGGCCAGTGAGGTTGCGTTTTTGATGATAGAGAAATCATCGTAGGGCGAGGCGGGGTAGGAGCCCGCGAATTTTGAAGTGCCTGATGTGAAGAGGGTTATCTTCACGTTCCATTTACTCAGATCGGTTTGAGAACCGACTGATATGCCGAACGATTCGCCGGCAATGATTTTTGGTAGATTTGTCATAGTGTTTGTTGTGAATTGGTTGTCCATGCGACAAAAATACCCTCATGACCATGCCGTCGGTGTGTAAAAAAACAAACTCCCGAGCAGGCAGACTGCTCGGGAGTTTGTTAATATAAAAAGAGTTTATCTGTCTTTATACATCTCGTCATAATATTTCTCATAGTCGCCGGAGGTGATGTTGTCGAGCCACTCCTGGTTGTCCAGATACCAGCGTACGGTTTTTTCTATACCTTCTTCGAATTGCAATGATGGTTCCCAACCGAGCTCTTTCTGCAATTTTGTCGAGTCTATTGCGTAGCGCGCATCATGGCCGAGGCGATCTGTCACATAAGTAATCAGTTCCAATGAGTGTCCCTCAGGGTTGCCCAAGATGCGGTCTACTGTCTTAATCATCACCTTGATTAGGTCGATGTTTTTCCATTCATTGAAGCCTCCGATGTTGTATGTTTCGGCCACCTTGCCCTCGTGGAATATCATGTCTATTGCGCGCGCATGATCCTCCACATAGAGCCAATCTCTCACGTTTTCGCCTTTGCCATATACGGGCAGGGGTTTGCCATTGCGGATGTTGTTTATGAACAGCGGAATCAGTTTTTCGGGGAACTGATAGGGGCCGTAGTTGTTGGAGCAGTTGGTCACGATTGTCGGCATGCCGTACGTGTCGTGATAAGCCCTCACGAAGTGATCCGACGAGGCTTTGGATGCCGAATAGGGCGAGTGGGGGGTATATTTGGTATCCTCGTAGAAGAAGTTGTCACCATAAGCCTTGTGTCCCTCTGACGATGCAACGGTTTTTAATGGCGGTTCTATACCTTCTGGATGGTTCATTGCGAGGGCACCATATACCTCATCTGTTGAGATGTGATAGAAACGTTTACCCTCATATCCTTCGGGCAATGATTCCCAATAGAGCTTTGCGGCCTGCAATAGCGCCAGTGTGCCCATCACGTTTGTGCGTGCGAAGGTGAACGGGTCTTTTATTGAACGGTCCACATGGCTTTCGGCCGCAAGGTGGATAATGCCGTCAATCTTTTCGTCCTGCATAAGTTGATGGAAGGCCTCGAAGTCGCAAATGTCCATTCTTACGAACTTGTAGTTCGGCTTGTTTTCTATGTCTTTCAGATTGGCCAGATTGCCCGCATAGGTCAGTTTGTCGAGGTTGATGATGTTGTACTCGGGATATTTGTTTACAAACAGACGCACCACATGACTGCCTATGAAACCTGCTCCACCGGTGATAACTATATTTCTTTTTGCCATTTTTTCTTTACTTTTTTCTCTGTTCTGTTATGTTATGGTATGTTATGTTATGTTAGGTTATGGTATGTTTGCCAGGCCCTATTCAAATTCGGGATACAGATTTTCGTTATAATCAAACGGAGAATCAAAATCCTTTAAGCACAAGTGCCTGATATCTTTTTCCGAAAGGATGGCCTTGTCGGTCGGAATCTGCCAGTCGATACCCAGCGTTTCATCCTTTATGCTGATACCGCCATCTGCCTCGGGAGCATAGAAATTGTCGCATTTGTATTGGAATACCGCCACCTCGCTCAATACAGCAAACCCATGGGCAAAACCGCGCGGTACGAAGAACTGACGATGATTCTCCTCCGATAGTTCCACTGCAACGTGCTGACCGTATGTGGGCGACCCTTTACGGATGTCCACAGCCACATCGAGCACTCGTCCCTTGACGCATCGCACCAACTTGCTCTGAGTGAACGGCGGGCGCTGGAAATGCAGACCGCGCATGACACCAAAACTCGACATGCTTTCGTTGTCCTGAACAAAATTTATCTTTCTCACTTTTTCTTCGAATTCTCTCTGCGAAAAGCTCTCGAAGAAATAGCCTCGTGCATCATTAAAGACCTTAGGCTCAATGATAACCACTCCTTCTATTGCCGTCTTAATTACATCCATGTTTAGTCAAGATTAGGATTTCCGGTCTCTTTGATTTCGTCTATAACCTTCAAAAGGTACTGACCGTACTGATTCTTCAACATCGGTTGTGCAAGTTCGCGCATACGTTCTTCGCTGATCCAACCCTTACGATATGCGATACCCTCCAAGCAGGCTACTTTCAAACCCTGACGTTTTTCCAACACCTCAATGTAGGTTGAGGCTTCCGAGAGAGAGTCGTGAGTACCTGTGTCGAGCCATGCGAATCCACGCCCCAGTGTCTGAACCTTCAATTCGCCATCTGTGAGGAATTTCTGATTGACAGTTGTTATCTCATATTCACCTCGTGCTGAGGGCTTGATACTCTTCGCTACATCTACAACCTTATTGGGGTAGAAATAGAGTCCTACCACAGCATAGTTTGATTTGGGCTTTGCCGGTTTCTCTTCTATTGACAGACAGTTGCCTTCGTAGTCGAATTCGGCCACTCCGTAGCGTTCGGGATCACTGACCCAATAGCCGAAAACTGTTGCTTTATGCTCTTGTTCTGCCGCCCGAACAGCCTCTTTGAGCATGGGAGTG
>JAGBHS010000137.1 GCA_017935385.1 Tidjanibacter sp. | reverse complement strand
CAGTCTGAGTGCAAGCGGCACGGAATACCATACGACCGATACGGCCGAAACCGTTGATACCAATTTTAATCTTTGCCATAATCAATTGATTTTTTTATAATTATACTATATAGGTTATTGTCAATAATAGTGCACCTCATCGTTGCATCCGCAAAAATAGGCATTTTACATTTATTTTCAAATAATATATTAAAATTTTTTACTAAATTTAGTTCCATTTTGCACAATGCCTGCAATCTGCTCTCTGACCGTCACTTATGACTACACAAAAAAGAGCACGATCCCCATCGCCGCGAGCAGCATTCCAACCACCTGACGCACACACACTCGTTCGCCAAATCCCACTACTCCTACTACCGTCGCCAGCAGCACCACGCCCACATTATACACAGGGAAGAACACCACAGCCGGAATTGTCCCCAAGGCATACAAGACCAGATAGGTGGAAAAAAAATTAGATACGCCCAGCACCGCACCTCCGAGCAACTCCTTCACTCCGAACACAGCATTCCTTTTGCCTTGTTCGGCGTTTTTTTTCTTGACATAGCGCACGACACATATAGCCACTCCCACCGTCATGGCGCTCAAAAAGATTGCCGACGTCAGAGCAGCCAAATGTCCCTCAACAATCTCCTCGCCGACAAAACGTGCCTTTATATCACTCTGTATATATTTCAGCATGAAATGGCTCAATCCCATCCACAAAAACACAGACAAAGGCAGCAGCCATCTGACGCCACCGCCTCTCTCGGCAGCCTCATGCGAACCGCCGCCCCAGATTATCAACGCCAGAGCTCCGATAATAACCGCCATGGCCATCCAGTCGGGTCGTTCCGCAACCCCAAACAACAGCGCACTCAACAACACAGGAATTATCAGCGACAGACGCGAACTGAAACTTGTTATCGCCACACCCGCCACAACCGTCGAACGTGACATGGCCACATAGGCCGCAATGAACAAAACGCCTGCCACAACAGACCACGGCAACCACTCCTGAACAAACGGATTAACCACCTCACCACCTTTCACATTAAGCACCCAGCCCAACACAAAAGCGGTAAAATAGTTCACCGTAACGGCGGCCATTGCATCCACTCCCTTGCGCGAGAAGATCTTGAACAATATCACCGACATTGAGCCGCACAACACGGCAATCAACAAATATATCATTCCCCTTGTATTATTATTTAGATGGAATCAAATGTCTTTTCTCCGACATCACAAGCAGGTGCTCTTACTTCTTGTCTTCGTCCACAACCTCAAAATCGACATAATCGCCAACCTTGTCGCTGACCTTCTTCTCTTTGGGTTGAACCGTCATCTTGATTTTCACGTCACCCTCCTTAGAGGTGTTTCCCTGACGTCGTGACGATTGTGCGCCATAGCCTTGTCTGTTGGTCCAAAAGAACGTGTGCGATCCGCCCTGACCGCTCTCGGCCCTCTTGCGAAGACGATTGATGTAGATGCGAAAAGCCACAATCCCTATCACCACCAGCAACAACAGACTGCCGATAACAATAAAAATAAGATTAAATATATCACCCAGGCTGACCACTCCGAACAGCAGCAGCACCAGAACTATTATAAGCAGATAATATCCCAAACTTCTTTGCATAGTACAAAGATAAACAGTTTTTCCGATTCGAACATTAAATAAAGGTTACCAATCCTGTTTGGTTGCAAATTTGCATCCATTTCCACTGAAACAAACCAATTTTTAACTCGAATTATTATGAAACGACATCTGTTAATTCTGGCAGCCGTACTTGGCGGAGTAATCGTCATGCTCCTCACGGCAAACAAACTCACATCGAACAATTCGGCCGCGAAAAACCCCAATCCGCAGGAACAGCAGGAGATGCAGGGCGACAAAGATACGCGCGACGCAAAACAACAGGCTCGCATCGCACGACGCAAGGCGCGTCAGGCCGAATATGAGAGTTTCATCGACTCAATCGTGTTGGCACACACCTTCCGATTCATCCCTACCTCGTTCCAGGTAGAGCCGGCCGGCAGCATGCACCCCATTACGAATCCCAACTTTGAATTGAGCATGTATCGCGACTATGCCGACATCAACCTGCCCTATCTGCGAGGCATGATGCCCCCATACCAGCTGGTGGTGCTAAACAATGTGATAAATGCACTCAATGGCTACACCGCCATACAGACCGATCAAGGTTGGAACATAACCTTCACCTCGTGGCTGTACAGCGCAAACAACTATATGTTCACCCTGAACATATACAAAACAACCGGTAGCGCACAACTATCCATCGCATCCACCTATTACTCCACGGTCACCTATTGGGGTTCCATCGTGGGCATATATTAGTCCCATGCAGTGCATAAAAAAATAGCGGAGCAATTTCTCTTTGCTCCGTTATTTTTATTTCCTGTTCTTTATACTTACTTGTCCGACATTTGTTTGGAAACAGCCTCCACAATCATCTCGGGAGTGATACCGTTCATGCAGGCAAAATCGTTGAACATACATCTGTTCGTACCGTTCACCGAACACGGACGACACGCCATATCCAACTGTATCACAGAATCATCGGGCTGTCCCCACCCCTTACTTCCTGCATAGGGATGCGTCGCGCCCCACACCGACACCGTCTTTACACCCAGCAAGGCGGCTATATGCATCGGTGCCGAATCCATCACGACCATCGCATCCATATGCGACATCAGATTCATCTGACTGCGCAGATCACAAATATCTATCGCAGCCACCACCTTCTCATGCCGTTGCTCCATAGCCTCGGCAAACTGCTGTTCATACTTGCCTCGACCAAACACGAACACCTTTTCGCACTTCTCGGCCAAAAGTCCTATAAGCTTATCGGATTGACGCAACGGGTAGGTCTTGCCGTTAGACGCAGCAAACGGAGCCACTCCGATCCACACACCACTCTTCTTCTCCTTCTCCGCCAACGGCTCGTCAATCACCAATCCGCTACGGTCGGGACGCTGTGGCGTAACCTCAAAGCCAAGACCTGCCAACACCTCCACATATCGGTCCACGACAGGTTTCTGCTGAACAAAGACTTTCCTGAACTTACGGGCAAGCATCTTCTTACCCTCTCGGCCATAATCCACACTCGCCGTCTTGCACTGCCACGGCATCAGGCTGCGGCACAACAAGCGGGAATAGAGATTGTCCGTAAAATCGACCAACGCATCGTCCTCCATCACAACAAACATATTGCGCAGACGCAGGAATCCTTTCAAACCGCCATCCTCGTCATACTCAACCATATTTATCGCAACACTACCTTCAAAAAGCGGGAAATATTTCTTGCGGGTCACCACAAAGACCTCCACATCGGGGTACGCCACACAGAACCCCATGACAACAGGAACAGCCATCGCCGTCTTGCTCATGGAGTCCAGACAAAGGAACACCATATGGTTTATCATCACTCGTTTTCCCATGTTCAGCGTCGGATCTTCTTTAACATCCCTTAATCATACAAATGCAAATTTACTCATTTTATTATGTTTCCCTCTCTCTTTTCCCATTTTTTTACGCCTCTTTGTATGGCAAAAAGTTCCACCACCTCTCTCAAACACAAAAAAATCACACAACTACATCCCTATACCGATTCGTAACGTAGGTGGTTGAGAAAAAATAATTATCTTTGTGAGCATACACGAAGATAATGGCAATGAGATACAAATTAAAATACATATTTACCCTCTGCACCCTGTTCGCAACCATCTCGGCAGTCGCACAAACCGACATAGACCGAAGACGTTACATTGAACAATATGCAGAACTGGCCATGGACCAGCAGGCAAAATATGGTATCCCGGCCAGCATAACCCTCGCACAAGGTCTGCTCGAATCGGCAAACGGCAAGAGCCGTCTGGCGGTGGAGGCGAACAACCATTTCGGCATAAAGTGCAAGGAGGAGTGGACCGGCGGCAAAATCTATCACGACGACGATGAGTTGCAGGAGTGCTTCCGCGCCTACAAAACCGCCGAAGAGTCTTACATAGACCATTCGCTGTTCCTCACCACACGTCCACGATATGCCAAGCTGTTTACCCTTGACATAACCGACTACAAAGGATGGGCTCACGGGCTCAAAGAGGCCGGATATGCCACAAATCCAGTATATGCACAGTCACTCATAAAAATAATAGAGGACTACAATCTCTACGATTTTGACACTCCCGCCCCCAAAGCGGAGCCGGTGAAGAAACCACGCCGACAGCGTTCGCAGGAGGAACTGGATGCAGTGGGACGCATAGCGTTCAATCCCGAGGCACTCAACGTGAAACCGGCACAGAATCCGGCAGTATTCATCGCCAACGGTACAATAGATATAGACCACCATACGGTAGCCTTGTTCTCGGCGGGCAAATATGCCCTGCGCAGCAACAACGGATGTCGTTATGTGGTGGCCGAGGCAGGTGACACCATGGCGGATGTGGCGGCAGCGGTGGGCAGTACCCCAAAAAGACTCGGCAAAATAAACGAGTTGAACAGCGCAACCACATTCTCGCGGACAACATTGATTTATATAGATCGCAAAAAGAGTTCTTACGGACTCAATGCCGTACATGTAGTCGAGCAAAGCGAAACACTACACGACGTGGCGCAATACTACGCCATCAGGCTTGATAAACTCAAAGAACTCAACAAAAACGTAAAAGATCCACTCGCAGTGGGACAACATATAACTTTAAGTCAAACAAATTAATCATTTTATGAACCCCGACACGGAATTCAAGTCAAAAATTCTCGACACGCTGCAACACAAGGCCAGCATCAAACAACAGGTTAACGACAATACGGTTGCCGTATTTGACATGCTGAAAGAGGCGTTGCACGAAATGATTACCGATATAGATGAAACTCTGGAAGAGAAGATTGACAAAAACATAAAAATAGAGTATCGCGACAAAGGTAAATTCGAAGCGCATGCCTACATCGCAGAGGATGTACTCGTATTCTCGCTTGACAGCGACATCTATCAGTTCCATCGCGAACACAAGGTGTGGCTGAATCCCTACGTGGCCAACGATCGCGACAACTCTTATTGCGGCATCATAAATATCTACAACTTCCTCGCCGACTCTTTCAACTTCAAACGCGGCGAAGATGAAGGCTATCTGATTGGCCGTATCTTCGTCAACCGCAACATGCACTATTTCGTGGAGGGTAAACGACAGAATTCACAGAGAGTGGAGAAGTTCGGTTCGGCCGTCATTGACCGCAAAATCATAACCGACATACTGGAAACAGCTATCGATTATGCTCTCAACTTCGACCTGCTCGTTCCACCCTATGACTTCATAAAAAAGGCACAGGCAGAACAGTTCAACACCCGTTTCGAGAGTTCAAAACTCAAAAGCGGAAAACGTATGGGCTACGACTTCTTTACGGATGACATTTAACAGATTTTTATGAACTCATAGTCGAAATCGTTTTCGCCGATTGCAGGCCAGTCAAAACAAAAAGCCGAACTTAATGGTTCGGCTTTTTTATCTCTTATTGCGGCAAATTATTACTCCTCCGCAACCTCTATCAATCTCGCAACAGGAGCAAACAACGGCGACACGAACGAAGGCTCATAAGCTCTGTAACCAGCCGCCTTTGTTTCATCCGGGTCATTATACTCAATCTCCGGATCACTCATCTGGTCATAAATAGCAATCTGCTCGCCGATAACACCCGGTTCGCCCGCCTTTGCCTCATATTTGCAGATTATATACGCACATTTCACTCCGGCAGCCAGGCCCGTAATATCTCCCGACTCGTTAACAACCAACTCTTCGGTAGTAAAGACTATCGGTTCCTTTCCGTCAGCACCCGAACCCATAAAGACCATAGCCTCCGTCATCTCCGCATTCCATGAATAGTAGGCCTGAGCAAACGCATTGAAACTCTCTTCATCATCGTCAGTTGCCACCTTTGAATCGTCCTCCTTAAAGACAGGACCATCATAATCCGTACCGTCAAAGGTAAGGGTCTTGGCCTCGGGGTCAAATACACCCACCAAACGAGGACGCTGCATGCCGAACCAATTATAGGCCACATACTCATATTTGCCCGTCTTCGCCAACTTCAACTCAAACTCGCCGGCACCATCACGCAACGCATTCAAGCCTTCGACGTCATATTTCAGGTCATAACTTCCAGTATTGATTCGGGGAGCCTTCTCGTCATCGGTAATGGTTACCGTACAACTGTTAATAGAACCCAATGCCGCATCCGAAGCGGCAATAAGTTTAACTTTGAAGCGGAACGGCTTCTCGTTCAACACATCGTTGTCCTTGATCAGGAAAGGAATCTTGGTCACACTGTCGGGATAAACCTCCCAACCGGTAATCTTATCGTACTCAATCTCGTCAAGATTGCCATTCACATCCACCGGCTCGAACTCCACATCAACCACAACAGGCAATAAAACAGGGTCGGCACCGGTCAATTTGAGTGACACATTACCCAATGAGTCATCCTCCGCCCATGAAATATTCAAGGCCGAGAAACCAACCTCTGCGTATTCCTGCTCTTCGGAACATCTGCCGAACACCAAAACTACGCACAATGACAATATCAACGCTTTTACGAATCCGATGTATCTCATCCCAATACCTTCTTTTTCAATTTCTTTATTTTCAACGAGTTAAATACGGTACCTCATTGTCCGGCTGCCTAAAAAGGCCACCATCAACACGACACGACCGTCTATATTCATGCAAAGTTAACGTATTTTTGATTTATTTTATTATAAATCATCGGTTATTTTCACCCCGTCGTCGCTTTTTATTGCTTTGCAATAAGTTTCGTAACGGGCGACAACATCCGAAACGTAATTCAGGGTCTGCTGATAGCGACGGAAAAGACCTGTATTGATATTGTTGGTTGCAACAAACTCCATGCTCGCCATATCCATCAGGCACTGCTCCACATTGGCCCACGAGCAACAGTTGCGACCGTCGGTATGAATGACCTCCATTGCCTTCATCACACGACCGACACCACAGTTATAAGCCGCCAACAATATTTTCAGCCTGTCCTCGGGAGTGGTGTGTTCATCAAACTCGACAATCTTGTTCATCTCCTTCAAAAGACGCGCCGCAATGGTGATGTTCTGATCCAGATCCAAGGTCAACGAATCAATACCAAAATGAGCAGCCGTGATGGGCATAATCTGCATGATACCCTTTGCGCCACGATACGATTCGGCATCCTTGGTAAATCCCGACTCCACATACGCAATGGCAGACAACAGACGCCAATCCACACCCTCACGTTCGCCAACCGCCATAAACTCGGCATCATAAACGGAAATTCCGTCCAATACCGCCTTCGTGCAACGGGACTTCAAAGATCGCATATCGGCCCAGACGCCTCGTCCTTCTCCATAGAACATCTCCGTAACATCAAACTGCGGTGTGAGTTTATACCAATCATACCAGGCCATAAACTCGTCTAAACGCTTCTGTGACGCCATCACCACGCTGACCGATATATGCTCGTCCAGCTCATAAGCACGGCGCAAGTTGCGATACAATCCGCATGCGGCAAAGGCCTCGTTCTTCTCGCAAACCAGAATATCAAATTCGCCTCGGCTCAACCTCTCGGCCAACTTGAACTCATCCTCCTCGCCGATAACAATTTTCTCGGCAGGCACCACCAGACGCAACTCCGAGAAATCGGCAGACTCGGCAAATGCCGACGGAATAACCACCTTTGCACCTGCAAGAAACTCTTCAAGTGTGCGATTCTCCATACGGGCATAATTTGAGCCTCGGCGCGACAACAACACATAACGCGTAGAATACAACGGCGCACTATACACACCCTTCATTCTGACAGCACGCGAAGTAAGCGCCAACGCCATCTCCAAATCGCCCTCCGAGAGAGCCTTCTCTATTCCCTTGAAACCAGCATCGTGGGACTCCACGAGCTCTTTTGCAAACTGTTTGACGTAAACATCGGCTACATCGTAAAAAAAGCCGTAGCGTTTACCGGACAAAACAAAATGACCCGGTACTCCGTGATCGATTGCCAACTCGAATGTTGACTTAACCTCCACGTTTCCTTCTTTCTCGGTTTCATTGCAGCCGATAAGCATCGACATCACGGCAATAACAACCGATAATCTTCTTAATAACTTTCCCAAATGAACTAACCTTTCGTCTGCCTCCTATCAATTCTTCTTCCCTTTTTGTGTCACGCGGCAGACATTCAACTAATCATAAAAATTCCACGAGAGTCCATATTTCAGGATTCTCTGATTGAGAGGATAATGCAGCACGTTGAAGTAGTCGTTCGTACCGAACATCTCCTGATTAACGTGCTGGAACTTAACAACCAATCGCACCCTTTTCCACTTGGCCGACACAAACGCATCCAACATCGGATACTCTCCCAACTCACGTTCACGCTGGTTGTAGAACTGCATCACGGCCGGATTGTAGCCATAAGCATAGTAGCGGGTATTGTACCAACCGTCCACACCGAAACGCAACGTCAGTACATTCTTCACCGCCACCACCTGATAGTAGTACGACAAATAGAGTGCCGCCAACGGCACCGGCACCACCTTCTGATTGGTGCTCCACTGCAACATCGCCCTATTGCCCAGGTGGAAGTTGCCGAGGTTGAAGTCCTTTCTGAGATAGAGCCCCGTCACATTCACCGCTTCATTGTGCTGTGTCGGCATACTCTTCTCATCGTAGTAGATCTTTCCGTCTATCAAACTATGATAGAGGCCCGCCTCGAAATTGTAGTACGGCGCAGTGAGTTTCACCTCCATACGCGTCTCCTTTTCGCGCGAGAACGAATTATTCCATACATAGTGGTTGGAGAAATAGTTCTCCTCCCAATAAGAGGGGCTTCTGCCTGTCATGCGCAGACTGCCCGAGAGGGTTATGGGACGTTGTCTTAGATAGGCACTCACCGCAGCACCCACGCCCATATCGTAGTCACCCGACTGATAGCCGGACAAATTATAATTCAAATGACCATTCCAATCGAAATATTTTTTGAATTTACCGCCTATCTTTCCATAGACGTAGTATGTATTTTTCTTGACAAGGTCGTAACCCTTCAAGTAATCCTGCATATTGAACGACATGAAACGTCTGTTGTCCATTCCTAGACCTGCATCAAGAACACCCACCAGACCGTCGCGATCCCACGGCTGCAACTGAATGAACAATCTGTTCGAAAGAACCGACTCCGAAAGTGTATCTCGCGTTGCCGTAGGATTTATATACCAATTCTCATAATAGTTCGCCTTGCCCAGCACCACATCGCTACCATCCGTAACCTGATATGTAGTACCTTCATAGGTATCCTGATAGCCACGTTTCCAGCGGTTGTACTGAACAGAGTGACCCAGATATAACGACGGTTTGCCTGCCATGGAGAAGTCCTCCTCCCCCATCCTCGCCAACGGAACGCCATAAGATTGCACCAAATAGAAGACATTGTTCTTCAACGTATTCTGACCGTCACTCATGCGTGTAGGCACATTCAACGAAGAGTCCATCAGTGTGTCCGTAATCCAGTAGTCATCCGTCACACCACCGTTCTCTCTCTGCGATATGGAGTTATAAATATAACCCGCATGCATCGTGTATCTCTTTCCCGTATGCGACACACCCACCGAGAGATCCTTCACGCGTGAACGTTGCCAGTTATAGATACCTTTTGTGCCGGAGTTGTGATATGTCACGTTGAAACCCGTCGAAGGCGACACGTTCTGCGCATGGATAACATAGAGATTATCCTCTGCAAAGCGTTTCTGACCTGCCGTAATGTATCCCAACTGAGTGAAAGGTTTCTTCACATTGTAGTGAGGCACATTGTCGGGCGTATATATATATGAATAGTAGGGATTGGTAAAGACAAAATTGGTGTCGGTAGGGCGGCGGAAATAGTTCACCGGAACGGTGGCTCCACCCAGATTACCCAAATAGGCATCACCCACATCGGTACGCAGGAAGTGATAGTCGTTCTGGAAGTTATCCTGCAACGAATCTATCGAACCCGTCGTAATATTATTGGTATAGGTATCTATGTTCCAAAGGAAATTCTCCTGTGAACGCAGTGTGTCACTGAAAAAATAGGACTCCAACGGTTTGCGAATGCGTTCCTTCTTGGTGGTATCGGCCTGCTGTTTCGGTTCTATGGGATTTCCGTTCTCGTCATACTCCACCGTCGTTCCGAAAGGATTGTCATTCATTATGCTCAAATCCTCACCCAAACGGGAAATATCGCCCCTGCCCTTGTCGAGTGTACGCATGCTCTGGGCCTGCAAACCCTGCATTGCAAACAACGCCAACACGGTGAATATGAGCAATATGTATCTTTCTGTACGCATAAATATTATCCTTGCGGACGGCACAAAGGTAGTAATTTTTTGATTAATCGCGCTTTTTGCACGAAATCCACATTACAAAAGACGTCAAAACATAGATGATTATTATGCACCACACCATTTTCAGACCGCCGACAATCAACAACACCAGCGACAACGCCAAAAACAGATAACGCACAATATTTATACCCGTAAATCCGAATCCCGCGAATTTCAATGAGAACATTCTTATCGGCGAGATCAGCAACCACGACAACACCAGCGACAGCGCCGCTATCGCCTCCCTTGACATGGGGACACCGCCGAAATCTTTCGTAAACCAATATGCCAGCGAACCCACCAGCAATGCACACGGAGGTGTTGCAAGTCCCTCGAAGCTTGTCTTTTGGCTGTCATCAATATTAAACTTCGCCAGGCGCAATGCAGAACACAGAGCCACCGAGAATGTCACCATCGTCCACCACGACTCGCCATCTCCCGCCTTATCAAACATCACCGCCAGCAACAACGACGGCAGCAGACCGAAACTAACCATGTCGGCCAACGAATCGAGTTGAACACCCAATGCAGAATACTGATTCAGCAAGCGAGCCGAGAAGCCGTCCAGATAGTCAAAAAAGGCCGAGCCCAACATAAAAAACAACGGGACAGCCAGTTCAAACTCAGCCGAACCAAACTGCATCACAGTATATATAACTGCCATGATTCCGCACAACAAATTACACAAAGTCAATATGTTGGGGACCGTAAAAAATCTTATTTTCATAACTCTCCGTTTTTTGTTTTTTTATTCAATGAACTTTGTTCGCGTGGCCAAACATTCCGACTCGGTTTCCCGCCTCTTCAACACAATTAGTCGCCATCCAAAGCCCAGTTCACAAAGAAACGATGGCGCAAAGATACAAAATTTTCTCATACTCCGTATCTTATCCTCCACTCCACCCTCGTCAGGAGCCTCTCCACCCCGTCAAAAACGGAAACGACACTATAAAAAATGAGGAACCGAAGTCCCTCATCTATTCTTTATACAAGTGCTTTAACCAACTGTTCCTTATCGCCACACAGATAGTCTATCAGCGGAATCTCTATCATCGTATAGGCTCCCGGCTGCTGACGCAATGCCGCACGTGCCGACGACACCATTATCTGACCCGTCAGTGCAGGATTGTTGATACTCATATTAAACTCAAAGAGCTGATCATGGGTTTTACCCGAAACACCCTTGCGGGTTAGGTTCACACCGTGACCCATATCCTGCAAGGCCTTCACACTCTCCACCTGCATCACATGCGTTTCATCATGCACAAAGTAGGCATCCGACTTGATGGCCGACGCCACCTTATCAAACTCGTAGCCCTCCTCCAACTCAATATAAACCATACGGCGATGGATACCCGTTCCCAACGGAATGGTCATCGACAGAGCCGCCTTCACACCCTCTATCGCCTTCACAGCCACCGTATGTCCCATGCTCATACCCGGACCGAAATTGGTGTAAGTAATACCTGCCGGGGCGCACATCTGCAACATGGCCCTGACAATGGAGTCGCTACCCGGATCCCAGCCTGCCGAAATGACGCTCACCGCACCGTGCGCTTTCGCCACCTCGTTCAATCTGCTGCGCAAGCCGACAATTTCGGTATGGATATCGAAACTATCCACCGTGGAGATACCCAATGCCAACACCTTCTCGGCCTGCTCCTCAACCTTGCGGGACGGAGTAGCCAATATAGCCACATCCACCGACTGCAACTTTGCAATATCGTCCACCACCTCATACTTGGCAATCTCTGCCGGTACATTGCTTGCATCTCTTCTCACCACACCTGCAACCTCGAAATCCTCGGCCGCCTCCAATGCGTCGATCACAAATCTTCCGATATTTCCATAGCCCACAACGGCCGCCCTAATCTTCTTCATAACTTCAACTTTTTGGTTGTTATTCTTTTATTTCCACAATTATAACCATTTTTCACGAAACTTGGCACCAATTACCACACCCTTTTTCGCAACTTATTAAAAAAGGATACAAAAAAACAACGGTGCCCGAAGATTTTTAACATCTCCGAACACCGTTTTTATTCAAATACTTCCGTACTTCAAATACTGACATTACGGCTCACCTTAACTCCCCGCAACCATCAGCCTTTTTTATTCAAATACTTCCGCACTTCAAACACTGACATTACGGCTTACCTTAAACACCCGCAACTATCAGCCTTTTTGTTT
>JAGBHS010000136.1 GCA_017935385.1 Tidjanibacter sp. | reverse complement strand
TGCCACTGTTTTTCAGTTAGGTTGGTTGGATAATTGCTCATAACTTATTTGTTTACAACCTTAAAGTTACGAAAATTATTTCAATTAACCAACTGATTAACAGATAGATATAAACAATTTATTCATTTCAAAACAGATTCTAAGTATTTTTTTCATCTTTCTTATTTTTTATTATAGTTAATTTAATAGTCCTTTGAATATAGCGAATGCCGAAGTGTGTGACGTCGGGAACTCTATACTTCACAAAGATATGAAAAAGCGCGGAGCTTTTTGTTTTTTGTGAAGTATAAATGCGGGGGAATTGTTGATTTTCTGCCGATTTTGAATTAATATTGTCTTTTGATGTTGGGCCAAGCCTAATCATGGATCGAGAATAAACAAACAAAAAACAGAAGAATATGAAGAAAATTTTATTGGCGGCCGTTGTGACGCTTTTGGCTGTGAGCGGCGTTGCGCAGAATCTGCAAAAAGGTAAGTATGGATATCTCTATTGCCACATGAGCGATAAGGGCGAGTGGACGGCTTTTGCCCTCAGTCGTGACGGATATAATTATGAGGATGTCATCGGGGGCGATCCTATCTTCAATCCCGAG
Source organism: Tidjanibacter sp. (assembly GCA_017935385.1). Taxonomy (GTDB): domain Bacteria; phylum Bacteroidota; class Bacteroidia; order Bacteroidales; family Rikenellaceae; genus Tidjanibacter. The sequence continues at coordinate 7,617 of JAGBHS010000136.1, read as the reverse complement.
GAGCATGCACGCATAGAGGGTGGTACGCGCGATGCTTTCATCTGCCGTATGCACGACGGTAAGGGGTATGTGATGGTTACGACGGATATGTGTGTGCGCAAATCAAAGGTTTGGAACAATTACGGCATAGACCTTTATACCAGCAAGGATATGGTGAATTGGGAGTCGGTGACTTTTGATTTCCGCAAGGGCCCCTCTATTTTCTCTGATCCCGAGTCGCCCGATTGCTATAAGGATTATAGTACGATTCATCGTGTGTGGGCGCCGCAGATTTTCTGGGATCCCTATTATGTGTGGCCCGACGGCAAAAAGGGAGGATATATGGTTTATTACTCCATGCTCAATTCGCCCGAGGAGAAGTATGATCGTATGTACTACTCTTATGCTGACGAGTCGTTTACCACACTGACCAAACCGCGTCTGCTTTTCGATTGGGGCTATGCTACCATCGATGCCGATATCAACTATCTCGAATCGGACGGCCTTTACCATATGCTCATCAAGAAAGAGGGCGGCAAGCCGGGTATCTATACCACCACTGCCGAATCGCTGACAGGTCCCTGGGGTGAGCCGGTGGCTGACGATTATGTCGATTTTGAGGGAAATAAAAAATGCGAGGGCTCTTCGGCATTCCAACTTATCGGAGATGACAAGTGGCGTGTTGCTTATATAGAGTACTCGTCCAACCCGAAACACTATCGCATCTGCATTGCGGATGAGTATATGCGCAATTTCTCGTCGCCCGTTGATATCAAGGGTGTTACGGGACCGCAGCACGGTTCGTTCATGCGCCTGACCAAGAAGGAGTATAAATTCCTGCAGAAGTGGTCGCAGGAGCAGATGGCCAAACTAAAATAACCACTCATGCTTTCGGCTCGTGACATAAAAGAGGTGGCGCATGAGGTCGGTTTCGATTTGTGCGGAATCACTCCCGCGGTGGCTCTCGATTCGGCGAGGGGGCGGTTTGAGGAGTGGCTTGCGCATGCCCGAAACGGATCGTTGGATTATCTGGAACGAAATGTGGATAAACGTTTCGATGCCTCTTTGTTGGTCGACGGGGCTGAGAGTGTGGTTGTTTGTGGCGTGGCGTATAAGAACGAGTTTTCAGATGGCTATGGCGACTCGGCTACGCCTCGGGTTGCCTCTTATGCTCTGTATGAGGATTATCACGACACGATAAGGGGTATGTTGCGACAGATGGCGCAACGGCTCGGCCTGATTGAAAGGGGAGTGATGTGGCGTGGTTTTTCGGATAGTGCTCCTGTGGCGGAAAAGACGCTTGCGGTGAGGGCTGGGCTGGGTGCCATTGGGCGCAACTCGTTGTTGATTACTCCCGAATACGGCTCGTTTATCATGCTGGGCGAATTGATATTTGCCGAAGGGGTGGATGAATATGACAAACCGTTTGAGGAGGATTTGTGCGGTGAGTGTCACCTGTGTGTGAGCCATTGTCCGGCACGAGCCATTATTGGAGGCAGGGCTATTGATGCCTCTCGGTGCATCTCGCGACTGACCATTGAGCCTATTGAAAGTCAGGTGAGAAGCGATCGGTTGCATGGTTGGGTGTTTGGTTGTGACGAGTGCCAGTCTGTTTGCCCGTACAACAAGCGGGTGGCTGTCGCGAACGACTGCGTATTGATGAGAGTCTTTTCGCCGACGGATTATGATGCGTCCCGTTGGCGGAGTATGACGGCGGAAGAGTTTAAGACGACGTTCGGCAAGACGCCTTTGGTGCGGGCAGGGCTTGAGCGGCTGAAACAGAATCTTCCTGATGAATAATAAAAAAGCGGAACTGCCCAATCGTTGGGTGTTCCGCTTTTGTTTTTAACGTAAGTGCGACCGTTAGATGAAAGGAGTTTTCACCACTTGCGCCTTGATCAGTTTCTCGCGAATCTTGATGTATATCTCCGAGCCTGCTTTCATGTAGGCCGCATTTACATAGCCCATGCCGACACCCTCTTTCAGACTGGGTGACATGGTGCCCGAAGTTACATGACCGATATTGTTGCCCTCGGCATCGCAGATTTCGTATTCGTGGCGGGGAATACCTCTCTCCACCATCTTGAAACCTACCAACTTGCGGCTCACGCCTTCGGCTTTCTGCTTTTCCAAGACGGGTCTGTCGATAAAGTCTTTGCCATCAACGAATTTTGTGATCCAACCCAGTCCGGCCTCGATGGGTGAAGTAGTGTCGTCAATGTCGTTTCCGTAGAGGCAGAAGCCTTTTTCAAGACGGAGTGTGTCGCGTGCGCCCAAACCGATGTTTTTCAAACCGAACTCCTCGCCTGCGGCCCACATTGCCTCCCAAAGTTTGTCGGCATCCTCGTTGCCGACATATATCTCGCAACCACCAGCTCCGGTATAACCCGTTGCCGAGAGAATGGCATTCTTGATGCCGGCCACCTCGGTCACTTTGAAAGTGTAATAGGTCATATCCTCCACCTGCTCGGGGCAGAGTTTCTGCACAAGTTTCATGGCCGACGGACCCTGAATTGCCAATTGGCAGGTCTGGTCCGAGTAATTTATCAGTTTCAGGCTATCCATTCCGAACTTTTCTCCTTCGGCGTAGATGTGGTTCCAGTCCTTGTCGATGTTTGCCGCATTTACAACCAGCAGGTATTTGTCCTCTGCAAAACGATATACCAGAATGTCGTCAACAATACCTCCTTTGCCATTGGGCAGGCATGAGTACTGAATCTTACCATCGAATAATTGAGCCACGTCATTGCTGGTGATGTGCTGCAAAAAGGCTACTGCCGCAGGGCCTTCAACCCAGATCTCGCCCATGTGGCTGACGTCAAATACACCGACACCCGAACGTACGGTCAGGTGCTCGTCGTTGATTCCGCTGAACAGAATGGGCATGTTGTAGCCGGCAAACTCCTCCATTTTTGCGCCGTTGGCGATGTGATATTTTGTAAAGGCGGTTGTTTTCATCTTTTTGGTTTGTTGATTTATGTGTTGTAAACGTTTTTTTCTGTTGTTGAGGTGCTGCACATCAGTCTTTCTTGATGGAGAGTCTCGGGCAGCGTTTGAACTCCTTGGTGCGGTCGAACAGATATCTGTATGTGGTGTGCATCTTGAAGCGTTCTGCACATACATATGTCTCCACCATGCGCATCATTACGGGGTTGAAGTCGCCCACCCATGCCAATTCCAGACTCTTGTATTTGCGGTCTTTCCCTTTGAGTACATCCTGCTCAAAGGCATGAATGATGCCTGACTCTATGCCTCGACCCTGGAACTCGGGAGTTACACCGAAAATCAGACCGAAGATACGGTCGGCCTTGTGCATCTTCATCATCAGCAGGAATCTCAATTTGTTGATTAGGCCGAATTTTCCGTTGAAACGACCGATAATTCGGTTCAGGTCGGGAATCATGATGTAGAATCCGATGGGCTGATCGTTATAGTATGCAAAATAGATGAGATGCGGGTCGATGATGGGGCGCAATGAATTGAAAATCTTGTCTGTATCCTCTTTTGAGAAAGGTTTTACGCCCGAGAATTTCGACCATGCTTTGTTGTATATGGTGCGGAAACGTTCTGCCAGATAGGGGTAGTCCTTCGGGGTGATGTGTTCAAATCTGTAAGCGGGATTTTCGCTCAGACGTTTCACCTGGCTGTAAACGGCCGGACTCAGCTGACCCACCTCCAATTTGCGTGAATAGGTGTGCTGATTGAAATAGACCTGAAAACCGTAATTCTCGAACAACTGCTGATAGTAGGGGAAGTTATAGGGATTCTTGTAGAGAGGCTGGCTCTCGAATCCTTTGACCAGAACTCCCCACCAGTCGTCGCGTGCACCGAAATTGATAGGACCGTCCATCGCCTCCATACCCTGACCTATCAGCCACTCCTTGGCTGCGTCGAAGAGCATATTGGCAACCTCCTGATTGTCTATGGCCTCGAAAAAGCCGCATCCGCCTGTCGGTTGTTCCTCAATGGCGGCCTGCTCTTTGTTGTAGAATGCTGCAATGCGGCCGACGATTTCGTTTTTCTCGTTACGTACAACCCATCTCACTGCCTGACCGTTATTGAAAAGCTGATTCTTGGCGGGATTAAAAACGTCTTTTATATCATTGTCAAATGGGCAAACCCAGTAAGGGTTGCCCTTGTAGAGTTTTTTAGGAAAATCAAGCCACTCGTTCTCCTGTTTGTGTGAGGAAACGAGTTCAAGTTTGAAGTTGCTCATAGTTTCATGTGACTTTTGTGGTTCTAATTGGCAAAGATACAAAACTATTTTTTATTTTTGTGGGAAATCAATGTCTTAATATAAGATAAGTGGAAAAAATATGGCACTGACCGAACATTTCAATACCGAGAAATATGAGTCGCTGATGAGGCGCAGAATCTGCAAGATATTGCTCATATGCAGCAGTTATGACGGATTTGTACTTGAAGAGGATGGGCGAATAGAGACACGCATCTCGCAGGAGTATAACGAACTTAACCTGAGTAATCCGCCCGTGATTAAGCGTATGGAGTCGGCTGTGGCGGCATTGAAACTGCTTGAAACCGAGAACGATTTCGATCTGATTATCACCATGTACAATGTGGGTGATATGGACCCGTTCCGCTTCTCGAAGAGTGTGAAGAAGATGTGTCCGGAGATTCCTATTGTGCTGTTGGCAAGTTATTCGCGTCTGGTGCACTCCAAAATTTCGGGCAGCGACACCTCTTCGCTTGATTATATTTATTATTGGAGTGGCTCAATGGACCTCATCATTGCCATTATCAAATTGGTTGAGGACCGCATGAATGCCGACCACGATATTTTCAATGTGGGTGTGCAGGCGATTCTGCTGGTGGAGGATAATATCAGATACTATTCCACCTATCTGCCGGCTATTTATCGTATCGTTTTGCGCCAGTCGAGTGACGTGAGGGAGGCACTGAATGAACAACAGCAGAAGTTGTGCAAACGTGTGCGCCCCAAGATCCTTATGGCCAGCAACTATACCGATGCGGTGGAACTGTATCAGAAATATCGCGAGAATCTGTTGGGTGTGATCTCTGATGTGGGCTTTGTTGTAAACAAGGGCGATGCACCTGAGAGTGAGAAACTTGATGCGGGCATTGAGTTGTGCCGCATGATTAAGAGCAACGATCCGCAGATGCCGTTCCTGTTGCAGTCTTCGCAGAAGGATATGGGCATTATTGCCAGAGAACTGGGCGTTGGCTTCTTGGTTAAAAACTCAAAGACTCTGCTTATTGAGTTGAGTGACTATATCAGTAGCGAATTCGGTTTCGGAGATTTGGTTTTCAAGGATCCCGAGACGGGAGTGACAATAGGTCGTGCGGGCGATTTGAGAGAGCTGCAACGTTTGTTGCCGGAGGTGCCCGATGATGTTTTGCAGGCATGTACGTCGCGAAATCTGTTGTCGAAGTGGATGCTGTCCAGGGGCTTGTTCTCGTTGGGCGAGGAGTTCAAACGATTGACGGCCGACCATTTCGGCTCGGTGGATGAGATGCGTCAGTTTATTCTTGATCGCATCTTGGAGTACAGAATGTCTATGGGACACGGAATTGTTGCGAAATTCAACGATAAGACCTACGATGAAACCATCTGGTTTGCCCGTATGGGCGAGGGCTCTTTGGGCGGTAAGGGTAGAGGTCTTGCCTTCCTGAACAGGATGTTGCACAAACATGCAACGCAGGATAAATACGAAGGAGTGGATGTGGCTATACCGCGTACGGTGGTTATTGCGACCGACTATTTCGACGAGTTTATTGCGGACAACGGATTGAAGAGTGTCATCAATTCCGACATGACCGACGATGAGATTCTTTCGGAATTTGTGTCATCCACCCTGCCGGCAGCTCTTGTCGAGAGCCTTAAAGTGTATATTGCCCATGCGGCGGGACCGTTGGCCATAAGATCGAGCTCAAAATTGGAGGACTCTTATTATCAGCCGTTTGCGGGTATATACTCCACCTATATGATTCCTTTTGTTGAGCCGGCGCACATGTATCGTCTGTTGGCCAAGGCTATCAAGAGTGTCTATGCTTCGGTCTATTTCTCGGCGGCTCGTTCCTATATTACAGCCACCTCAAATGTGATAAGCGAGGAGAAGATGGCTATTGTTATTCAGGAGGTGTGCGGTAGCGAGCAGGACGGATTTTTCTATCCCACCTTGTCGGGTGTGGGTCGTTCGCTGAACTTCTATCCGTTGGGTGACGAACGCCCCGAGGATGGTGTCGTGAAGATTGCCTATGGTTTGGGCAAGGCTGTTGTGGAGGGCGAAAAGGTGTTGCAATTCTCGCCCAAATATCCGCGCAAGGTTTTGCAACTGTCTACATCGGAGTTGGCGCTGAGGGATACGCAACGCAGATTCTATGCGCTTAATCTGAAACCCGAGGAGTTTAAGATTTCGAAAGACGATGCGGTGAATATTGCCCGTAAGAATATAAATGACGCCAAGACGGATCGCAATATGCGTTATGCCGCCTCTACGTGGGATCATCAGAGTGGCTATTTGTCGGACAGCGCCATGGCCGAAGGATATAAGGTGATAACCTTTGCGCCCATATTGAAATATGATATGATGCCGCTGGCGCAGATTCTGAGCGATCTGTTGAAGGTGTTCCAGGAAGAGATGCACTGCTGCATAGAGATGGAGTTTGCGGTGGATATGGATGTGCCCGAGGGCGAGAAATATAGGTTCAATCTGTTGCAGATACGTCCCATCGCGGATGAGACCGATGGTATGCACTTCGATTGGGACTCTTTGGAACGTGACGAATGTATGCTGTATTCGGAGAATGCACTCGGAACGGGTGAGGTGAGTGATGTTTGCGATGTGGTGTATGTGAAACAGAGTGCCTTCGATACCTCAAAGACGGAGCAGATTGCTACGGAGGTGGCGGTAATGAACGAGAAACTGCGTAAGGAGGGACGAGGTTATATGTTGATAGGTCCCGGCCGATGGGGTTCGAGTGATCCGTGGCTGGGTGTGCCTGTGAACTGGGCTCATATTTCGGAGGTGAGAGTTGTGGTTGAGTGCGGATTGGATAATTTCCGTGTCGAGCCGAGTCAGGGAACTCATTTCTTCCAGAATATGACCGCTTTCGGAGTAGGGTATCTCAACCTTGCACCGTATGACGGTACGGATATATACAAGGAAGAACTGTTGAATGCTTTGCCTGCGGTGAATGAGACCGATTATGTACGTCATGTGAGGCTGGAACGACCTATCGAAATAGTTATTGACGGTATTAACAATAAGGGCTATGCCAAGTTGTGATTGTCGGTAATGGGATTTTTCAAGGGAGGCGAGAGCTTCCCTTTTTTTGGGAGATTGTTGGTTTGTGAAAAGGGAACGGAGTTTGCGATGAAGCTACAAAGCGCGACGGTGCCAGCGATGAAACTATAAAACGCGAAGGTACTTGCAATGAAGCCACAAAACGCGACGGTGCAAAATGAAAAAAAGTGTTTAAAAAAGATAATGGGGAAGATTCACATCGGCCCCATCTCATCAGGTTAGGTTAGTTAGGTTAATGAGGTACGGGAAGGTCTCCCGTAAAACACCAATACAAATATAAGAGTTTATTTTTAAAAAGATTCAAAAAAATAAAATAAAAAACGCCTTGTTTTGAATTTTTTTATTTTCTACG
>JAGBHS010000135.1 GCA_017935385.1 Tidjanibacter sp. | reverse complement strand
TTTCGAAAAAAGAGGCGGAACAAAATGCCGCATTGACCGCAATGCATCTCATGAATGATGAGGTGGGAGATTATATTCTCGACAAAATAGACAATCTTGAAAACAATGGATAACCGTTCGGACAAGCAGGTCAGAGAGAAATTGGTGGCTCGTGGCGTTTCGGCATTGGAGAATGACGAGTTGCTGAGTTTGTTGCTGAATGTTTCGGGAGATCGCAGCGCAATTGAGGTGGCACACGCAATTCTGGAACGCGAAGGCTCTTTGACGGCCTTGTCGGAGCAGAAATTGGGGCAATTGCGAATGGTCGAAGGCATAGGCATGAAGAGTGCAGCCACATTGGCGGCAGCTTTCGAGTTGGGCCGCAGGGTTGATGCCGAGGAACCCGTTCATACCAATGTCATTCTTGACTATAACGATGTGGTCAGACTATTCTCACCGCAGTTGTCGCGACTGGAACACGAGGAGATGTGGGTGTTGTACCTCAACTCGGCAAACAAAATCATTGAAAAGCGCCGTATTGCACAGGGTGGTGTAGACAGACTGGTGGTGGATTGCAAATTGGTGGTTAAGAAGGCGGTGGAATTGTTGAGCCACGCCATAATTTTGGTTCATAACCATCCGTCAGGTGTGGCGGAGCCGAGTCAGGAAGACATAGCGCTAACCGAACGATTGTCACAGGCGGCAGAGCTGTTTTCCATACCATTACTTGACCACATAATCATCACGAGAACAAACAATTACAGTTTCTTTAAATCGGGGCTTCTTACTATTAAATAGTTTTTAGTCTTTTCCGTAGTCCAAGTTTACGGAGGTGACGGTTATTGAGAAACCCACACCGCCGAAAAAAAATGCACTCACATCACGAGAAGAACTTTGCGCGAGAAAGGAGGGGCGGTTGTTGATATTCTCACACCGCCGAAAAAAAATGCGCTGTTAAAGACCTTTGCGGGCGAGGAGCCAGGCAAGACGATTGTAAAAGTTGTGTAACGGCAAACGCAACGAACGAGGAATACGATTGAATATGCGCAACTTCCACAATCCCAACCTATAATGACGAGTGTAGGAGAAGAAACGTTCGGTGCGCAGTCCGAATTCGGTGTCTCCCTTCGCAGTTACGGTCAGCGCCTTGCCGATAGCGCAACGAGCCAGGAACTCATTCTGCCAGAAAGCCGTTTCCGTATCGGCCGGATTGAACAAATCCTCGAAGGAATAGGCGGTCTGTTCGGGTTTGTATATTGCGGCCGAACGGTTTGAGGCCTCTTTCATATAGAGCATCAACGGTTTAGGCGAAAAACACACGCTGTATTTGCGTGCGATTTTAATCCACAGATATAGGTCTTCGCCCAGTTTCATCCCTTCGGGGAATCCGCCCACGTCATCAATTACAACACGAGGCACAACACTTGCCGACGGAATGGCGATGTAGTTGTTCACCGACTCGCGGAAGAAGTTCTCCACCACCCCTCGCATCTCGGGACATTTGGCGCGATGCAACCCCTCGTCCGACACCACCATGAAAGAAGTACAGTAGAGTCCGCACTCGGGAAACTCGTCAATGAGTGCGGAGATTTCCTCCAAGAAGCCCTCCTTCCATTGGTCGTCAGCATCTATAAAGGCCATGTGACTACCCGTTGCCTCCTCCATTGCTCTGTTGCGGGCGGCACAAACCCCCGCATTGGGTTGATCTATCAGTCTGATAAGCGGAGAATTTATATTGCGCACCACCTCGGCAGAGTTGTCCGTCGAGCCATCGTTGACAATTACGATCTCTTTCGGTTGATGCGTTTGCGCCAACACAGAACGTATCGTAGCTTCAATTTCCCGTTCCTTGTTGTAGAGAGGAATGATTACCGAGAAGGTTGTTGTTTTCTCTTCCTGCATCATGACTATTCCTCCTCTGCGTTGAATTTCAATATCATCGGCGCATGATTCACGCGCAGATGGGGTGCGGGCCACTTCTGTATGTTCTGTCCGTAATGATGGCGCAGATAGCCCTCTACGTTGGCAGGGCATTTTACTTTCAGCGAGCCTATTTCTGCCATTACGGGATGCTTGATTGCCTCAACCTCTATCTGGTCCTTGGGCATGCGCACTATATTGTAATATTTGTGTTTCCCCTTGTCGTGCCGTGACATGGCGCGCATCATCTGACGATACAACTGACGTTTGGAGAATAAGGCCGAATAGCACTTTATGAGCAGGCAACTCAACAGACTCTTGTCAAACATACACTCCTCGGGTTGCTTAGTCAATCGTCGCCACACCCATATAGTCTTGGAGATGAAGCAATTGATCAGAAAACGCACCTGTTCGCGTTGCACCACCTCACCAATGTGGCAGTCTGGCACCTTGCCATACGGAAAGATGTCCACATAGATACCATGATGGATATTCAGATTGCGGTACAGTTCTTCCACGAACAGCGTGTCGTCTTTGCGCACCTTGGCGAAATAGAACGGAGTGTCGGGCTCCGTTTCAAAGACCTGCAACGAGAAACCCTTACGCAACTTACCGGGCGCCAATTCAATGAACTTGCGATAGTTGTCCATGGTCATGCCGAGATCCATGTCGTCATCCCACGGCATTATATCGTTGAAGAAATGGGCTCCCATTGCGGTGCCGCCCTGAATGAAATACTCGATGCCGTTCTCGTCACACACGCGTACAATCTCGGCACAAATCTCTTTCAGCACCTGATGCAGTTTCTTTAAATCCTCCTCGTTGTAGCCCATCTTTTCTCCTCTATTGTATCAACAAATTGCAGCCTCGAATCTGACTGCGGTCTATGCGGCCCGAAAGTTCGAATCGGCCATCGTCCAACATCTTGCCCATATCCTGCGTTTCGATGAAGGCACAAGAGTACAGATTGCCTAAATCTATGATATCCACTCCCCCACTTCGTCCCGCAGGCATAGTGGTGAACGAATCGTTTATGTCCCTTATGCGCACACTCATCCATGGCGGTGTCATGAACACTCCCCTACCATATGAATATGCCTGCGACATCAGTTCGGCCATGCCATACTCGGAGTGAATCTGCTCCACTCCCAGCCCGCCACATAATATCTCATGCAGACGACTCTTCGAAATCTCCTCTCGACGTCCTTTCATGCCTCCCGTTTCCATCACAATGGTGTTCGTAAGACGCGGGGCATATATCTCCGCCAGATCCCACAGAGCATAACTAACACCCAACAATATCTTTTCACGCGGATCGGCAGCCATGTCGGCTATGAGTCGTTCGTAATCGTTGAGATAAAAGCCGCCTCCATAACGTGCAATCAATCGGTCGGCCATATAGACCAACGATGACCCCTCGCGTTCCAAATAACATGGCAACAAAGCATATATAGGCTTTTCGCCATAGAAACGATTGAAGGCAGCGAAGAAACACTCTTCATAATCGGCAAGTTGGGCAACACGATGTTTCGAGGGAGTATCCGAACCCGTTGAACTGCTCGTAAAAATCTTCTCGGGCTCCTTCTCGGCGCAATAGACCGTATGGCTCTTGAAGAATTCTATGGGCATGAATGGAATCTCGTCCACGCTCTTTATTGCATCACCATCCACTTCCAACAGTTCCAGATAGTTTGCATAAGGCGCACAATGTCTGGCCTGAAAGCGGAACACCTCCATTGCCACACGTTCAAACTCCTCGCGTGTGTTGATGCTTGTTATCTCCTTTATCTCGGGCAACATCTTCTCCTCTGGTCCTATGCCCTATGCATTGTTTGCCAACAGGAAACGTTCGCAGTCAAGAGCCGCAATACAACCACTTCCGGCCGCAGTGATGGCCTGACGATAGTGAGGATCTTTCACATCACCTGCCGCAAACACACCCTCAATGTTGGTTTTGCTTGTTCCCGGTACGGTCTTGATGTACCCCTCCTGATCGAGTTCCAACTGACCGGCAAAGAGTTCCGAGTTGGGATGATGACCGATGGCAAGGAAGAATCCGGCAATATCGATCGTAAATGTAGTACCGTCGTTTCGCACCAGTCTTGCGCCCGTTACGCCCTCCTCATCTCCGAGAATCTCCTGTGTATTGCAACCGTAGAGCACCTCAATGTTCTCGGTATCGTTCACGCGCTGTTGCATAGCCTTTGATGCACGCAGATAGTCCTTGCGCACAATCATATAGACCTTGCGACAGAGAGAAGCCAGATAAGTAGCCTCCTCACAGGCGGTATCTCCGCCACCGACAACAGCAACAACCTTCTTGCGATAGAAGAAACCGTCACATGTGGCACAAGCGCTCACGCCTGCACCTCTATAACGCATCTCGCTCTCCAAGCCAAGATATTTTGCAGTGGCTCCCGTAGAGATGATAACACTTTCGGCCTCAATAACCTTGTCGTTATCCACCGTGATACGGAACGGACGTGAGCCGAGTTCTGCCTTGGTGATAGTACCTCTTCTCACATCGGCACCGAAACGCAATGCCTGACGTTTCAGATCTTCCATCATGGCCTGTCCCGAGATACCTTCCGGATAGCCGGGGAAGTTCTCTATCTCGGTGGTAGTGGTGAGCTGACCGCCCGGCTCTATACCCTCATAGAGTACGGGTGAGAGGTTAGCGCGTGAGGTATAAATAGCTGCCGTAAAACCGGCCGGACCGCTGCCTATGATAAGGCATCTTACTTTCTCTGTATTCATGTTTTCTATATATTTTTTTATTCGTTTTCTCTATAATTACAAAGATACTTTTTTTAAGCAAATAATCTTTACGTTACCAGATATAGTTCACACCATTCTTCCCGCACTCTCTATGAATAAACGCCTTCGCCATTTTTTAGTCTTCCGAATGGTAGTGCGCAAAAACCTTCTCGGCGCGTGAGTTTCCTATCACCTCCGCCAACTGCTCGCGAGAGGCCGAACGTATCGCCTTCACACTGCGGAAATGCTTCAACAACTTGTCTGCCGTGATTTTACCGACACCCTCTATTGACTCCAAGTCGGTTTGAATAAATCCTGCCGAACGTTTATTTCGGTGGAACGTTATGCCGAAACGGTGGGCCTCGTCACGCAGATGCATCACCACACGCAACGGCTCGCCCGTACGATCCAGATAGTATGGTAGAGGGTCGTTAGGGAAGAAAATCTCCTCTATGCGTTTTGCCAAACCGACAATAGGGATGCGACTCTCCAATCCCAACTCTTTCAATATCGAATAGGCCGAACTCAACTGTCCCTTACCTCCGTCCACAATAATCAGATCGGGCAGTTCCGCCTTCTCGGCCAACAGGCGGGTGTAGCGACGAAAAATTATCTCACGCATAGAGGCAAAATCGTCCGGACCAACTACCGTCTTTATATTGAAGTGACGATACTCCTTGCGCGAAGGACGACCATCGCGAAAGACTACACACGACGCCACAGGATAGGTTCCTTGCAGATTGGAGTTATCGAAGCATTCGATATGGCGTGGCGGCTTGTCGAGATGCAACTCTCTTTGCATGGCCGCCAACACTCGTTCCGTATGTTTCTCGGGATTCTTTATCTCCAAATTCTTCATCTTCTCCAAGTGATACATCTTGGCTCCACGCTGTGAGAATTCCAACAATTTCAATTTGTCGCCTCTCTGCGGAACGGTAAATTTCACACCCTCAAAACGTTCTTCCTCGGGTAAGAACGGCACTATCACCTCGTGCGACAAGCGCCCGGCATACTCATCACTGATCTGTATAATAGCCTGAGTGAGAATGGCCTTCTCATCATCCTCGGCACCCACCGACAACTGCACCGTAAAACTCTGCACCACTGAGCCACTGACCATTCGCACAAAATTGCAATAGGCCGTATCGTCATCAATCAACAACGAGAATATATCCACATCGCCAATCCAGTCACTCACAATGATTGATTTGGCGGCATAATTATCCAACTGTGCGAGCTTGGTCTTGTAGCGGGCCGCCACCTCAAAGTTCAACGCCTCGGCGGCACGCATCATCTCCTGTTCCAGATACTGTTTCGTGGGTTTCAGGTCGCCACGCAGATTTTTCTTCACCATATCTATCGTGGCGGCATACTCATCCTCACTCTGCGCACCCACACACGGGCCCTTACAATTACCCAAATGATATTGCAGACAGACTCTGTATTTCTGTTTGTCAATGGCGGCCGTGGAGAGATTCAATCGACACGTGCGCAACGGATAGATATTGCGGATGAACTCCAACATACTCTTCTGCATCGTCACCGAGGCATACGGACCGAAATAGACAGATCCATTCTTTATCACCCGTCTGGTGGACTCCACTCTGGGGAAGGGCTCGTTATGAATCACAATCCATGGATAGGTCTTGTCGTCTTTCAGCAAAATGTTGTAACGAGGTTTCAGGCTCTTTATCATCGAGTTCTCCAACAACAGGGCGTCCTGTTCGGTTGCGGTATCAATGTGACGTATCTCCGCAATCTTACCCACCATCACTTTCACCTTGATAGAATGGTCCTGCGAATCAACAAAATATGATGACACCCTACGTTTAAGATTCTTTGCCTTACCCACATAGATCACCTCACCCGCCTTATTCAGGAATTGATAAACTCCCGGGGTGGTAGGCATCAGTTTGAGAGCCTCATTGATTTGTTCCGCAAATTTCCGTGCCATTTTTTTCGTCTATGTCGTTTTCCCCTATGTGCATTGAGAAGGGTGATCACTATTCCTGCCTACTCTTTCCGCATTGTTCAATCAGCATACCTTTCCCTCACTCCAAACATTCAAGTACATCAAGAAGGTTGCCGGATTATCATTGGAAATAAGATTTCTCCGCAAGTATAAAGATACCATTTTTTTAATCAACTCCTTTCTCGGGTGTGTTTTTTATACTCATTCACCCGATTTTTCCGCTTATCGTTAGGCCCGGAGCACAAAAATCCTCTCTATACGACACAAAAAAAGCTCTCCTATTTGGAGAGCTTTTTTGCATAATTATGCTATGTTGCGATAAATCAACCTTTCTTGGTGTGAGTCGATTTAGCAGCACCACCCTTAGCGCTTGCAGTCTTAGCAACACCTGCATTCTTAGCGTAGGTAGCTTTCTTAGGAGCTGCCTTCTTTGCAGGTTTTGCCTCTTCAGCACCTTCCTCAACAACAACTGCATCCTCAGCGGCTTTCTTAGCACCACCACGACGAGTTCTTGCTTTGGGAGCAGCAGCGGGTTTAGCAGCACCTTCCACATAGGTCTCGTTGAAGTCAACCAACTCGATGATACACATCTCTGCTGCGTCACCATAACGGAAACCGGTGTGAAGGATACGGGTGTAACCACCCGGACGCTCTGCAATCTTCGGAGCAATAGTACGGAACAACTCGGTAACGGCCTCTTTCTGTTTCAGATAGCTGAAAACGATACGACGCTGGTGAGTTGTATCCTCTTTTGATTTGGTAATAAGCGGCTCAACGTATTTTTTCAGAGCCTTAGCTTTGGCCACGGTAGTCTCGATTCTTTTGTGAATCAAGAGAGAGCTTGCCATATTAGCCAACATGGCTTTACGGTGAGAGCTCTGGCGACCAAGGTGATTAAATTTTCTGTTATGTCTCATATCAATTTGTTCATAAATTTACGTCTCGTAAATGCTTCCGTGAGTCCTCATGACTTTGCGGATTGCCCGATGACGATAGGTTTTATCAATCTTTATCGAGTTTGTAGATAGATACATCCATTCCGAAATGGAGGTTCAATGAATTGAGAAGGTCATCCAACTCGGCCAGAGATTTCTTACCGAAGTTTCTGAACTTCAACAGGTCATTGTGATTAAATCTTACCAGGTCACCAATTGTTTCCACCTCGGCTGCTTTCAGGCAGTTCAATGCGCGAACTGACAGATCCTGATCTGCGAGTTTGGTTTTGAGCAATTGACGCATGTGCAAGATATCCTCATCAAACTCCTCAGTAGGATTGTTATCCTCCATGTTGAGTGAGATTTTCTCGTCTGAGAAGAGCATAAAATGCTGAATCAGGATTTTAGCTGCCTCTTTCAACGCATCTTTCGGATGAATAGAACCATCAGTAGTAATCTCCAAGTTGAGTTTCTCGTAGTCGGTCTTCTGCTCTACGCGATAGTTCTCCACCGAGTACTTCACATTCTTGATGGGAATGAAGATTGAGTCGATGGGAATCAGACCGATCTCCGCATTGGCAGGTGTGTTCTCCTCTGCGGGAACCCAACCCCTACCGCTACCGATTGTCAAATCTATCTGCAATTTGGTCTCGGGGGTGAGATGGCAGATAACCAGATCGGGATTCAGTACTTTGAAGACTGTCAGGAAGTTAGAGATATATCCTGCAGTGAGTTCAGTCTGACCGGCAACATTGATTGAGACACTCTCGGAATCGGCATTGTCTACGGTGCGAATGAAACGTACCTTTTTCAGGTTCAGGATAATATCAATCATTCCTTCCATAACTCCCGGAATGGCGTCAAACTCGTGGTCCACACCGGCGATCTTCACGGTTGTTATCGCGTGACCCTCCAACGAAGAGAGCAATATGCGACGCAATGCGTTGCCGATAGTGATACCATATCCCGGCTCCAACGGACGGAATTCAAATTTTCCGAATGTCGAAGTGGATTCGAGCATAATCACCTTCTCAGGTTTTTGGAACGTTAATATTGCCATAATTGGTTTTTACTTAATGGTTAAAAAACTACTACTTAGAGTACAACTCAACGATAAGCTGCTCTTTGATGCTTTCGGGAATGTCCTCTCTCTCGGGCTGCTGAACAAATTTACCGCACATGCATGCGCCGTCCCACTCCAACCATGAGTAGGCGTTTCTGCGACCTGCCAATGACTCGGTAATTACCTCCAAGCTCTTAGATTTCTCCCTAACGCCAACAACATCGCCTGCTTTGAGGCTGTAAGAGGGTATGTTAACGACGTTGCCGTTAACGGTGATGTGACGATGAGAAACCAACTGACGTGCTGCTGCACGGGTCGGAGCAATTCCCAAACGGTATACTACGTTATCCAGACGGCACTCGAGCAATTTCAACAGGTTCTCACCGGTGATACCACTCATCTTGGCTGCTGCAACGAATGTTTTGTGGAACTGTTTCTCCAACAAGCCGTACGTAGATTTTGCTTTCTGCTTCTCAGTCAGCTGCATTCCGTACTCCGATACTTTTTTACGTTTACGGTTCAAACCGTGCTGTCCGGGAGGGTAGTTCTTTTTTTCAAGAACTTTGTCAGTCCCGAAAATAGGCTCGCCGAATTTGCGGGCGATTTTACTTTTAGGTCCTATATATTTTGCCATTTCTTTTAATTTTAATTGTTTGTTTTTCAGTTACCTCCTTCAACTGTTACTGGTAATTATACTATAATATATAATTACACGCGACGGCGGTTGGGGGGACGGCAACCATTGTGGGGCAGCGGAGTTACGTCAACGATCTCGATAACCTCGATTCCTGCACCGTGAATGGTACGGATTGCTGACTCGCGACCCTGTCCGGGACCTTTTACATAAACTTTTACTTTGCGCAAGCCCAAGTCATAAGCAACCTTCGCACAATCGGCTGCTGCTGTCTGAGCTGCATAAGGAGTATTCTTTTTTGAGCCCCTGAAGCCCATTTTTCCTGCCGAACTCCAGCTGATAACCTCACCGTTTCCGTTGGTAAGAGTTACGATTACATTGTTGAAAGTCGAGTGTACGAAAGCCATACCAAGTGCAT
Organism: Tidjanibacter sp.; assembly: GCA_017935385.1. Classification (GTDB taxonomy): domain Bacteria; phylum Bacteroidota; class Bacteroidia; order Bacteroidales; family Rikenellaceae; genus Tidjanibacter. Next base: position 649 of record JAGBHS010000135.1, on the reverse strand, counting down.
CGACTTTAACAACGCGTTTTTTAACTGTTCCAGGTTTTTTTGCCATAATTTAATTTCGTTACTTAGTTGCTTTTTTCTTGTTTGCCACAGTTTTCTTCTTACCCTTACGAGTACGGGCATTGTTTTTTGTGCTCTGACCTCTTACGGGCAGACCGATACGGTGACGGATACCACGGTAGCAACCGATATCCATCAAGCGTTTGATATTGAGCTGAACGATAGAACGGCACTCGCCTTCTACCTTGATTCCGCTCTCTGCAATGGCGTTACGAATTGCACCTACCTGTGCATCTGTCCAGTCCTGAACTTTGGTATCGTAATCGATGCCTGCCATATCAAGAATTTTGCGGGATGTGCTCCTGCCAATTCCGTAAATATAGGTCAGACCAATCTCGCCTCTTTTGTTTTTGGGTAAATCTACACCTACTATACGTGCCATAAATTTCTTTTTAAATTTAGTGTTTTTTCAAGATCGATAATTTTGCTGCAAATTTAATCTCTTTTGCCGTTTATCAACCCTGACGCATTTTTAATTTAGGATTTTTTTTGCAAATTACATAAAGTTTGCCTTTACGTCTTACGATTTTGCAATCCTCGCTTCTTTTTTTGATTGATGCTTTTACTTTCATTTCTCAAACATCTTTACTTT
>JAGBHS010000134.1 GCA_017935385.1 Tidjanibacter sp. | reverse complement strand
GTCGTACTTTATCGGGTCTATATTGGTGATTTTCAGTGCATACGCCACCACCGAACCGGCAGCCGAACCTCGTCCCGGTCCCACCGATACTCCCATTTCTCGTGCGGCACGGATATAGTCCCATACAATGAGGAAATAGCCGGGGAACCCCATTCTTTCAATTGTACTCAGCTCGTAGTCAAGACGTTCTTTCTTTTTCTCGTCAAAACTGTCGCCATATCTCATTCTGCAACCTTCGTAAGAGAGGTGGGTCAGATAGAGGAACTGTTTTGCCACTGTGAGTTTCTCTTCCAATTGGGCATCGCCTGCAACGAACGCGTCCAGATCTTCTGCGGCCTCTATTTTTGCTTTGAGTTCCTCGTCCGTAATCTTTTTCAGGAAAGACTCTTTCAGTTTCGCCTTATCGATTACGAAGTCCTCGGGTAACATGAAGTTGGGCATCAGCGGTCCTCGGTCGAGTTTGTATTCTTCCACCTTCTCGGCAATTTCCAACGTGTTGGCCAATGCTTCGGGCAGGTCGGAGAAGAGGGCCTCCATCTCTTCGGGACTCTTGAAATACTCCTCTCCCGTATAACGCATACGGGTGGGGTCGTCAATATCTTTTCGTGTGTTCAGGCAGATGAGGTGGTCGTGAGCCGTAGCATCATCCTGCAACGTGAAATGCACATCGTTTGATGCGATCAGTTTCACGCCGTGTTTTGCGGCCAACTCAACCAACACCTTGTTTACTTTCAACTGATTCTCATACGTGTCATGGGGCTTGGTGGGGTCTTGCGGTTTGTGCAACTGCAATTCCAGGTAGTAGTCCTCTCCGAAGAGGTTTTTATACCATTCAATCACGCGGCTGGCTTCTGCAACATTGCCGTTCATGATAGCCTTGGGGACCTCGCCTCCCAGACATGCCGAGCAACATATAATACCTTCGTGGTACTCCTCCAACAACTTTTCATCAATTCGCGGACGATAGTAGAAACCTTCCGTATAGCCTATCGAGATGAGTTTGATGAGATTATGATAACCCTTTTCGTTCTTTGCCAGCAGTATCAGGTGGTAACGATTGCCACTCTCGGGGGAGTGTACCGTATGGTCGCGTGTGACATAGGCTTCGCAACCAAGAATGGGTTTTATACCCTCTTTGGTGGCTTTGTCATAGAACTCCTTCACGCCGAACATGTTTCCATGGTCGGTTATGGCAATGGCGGGCATATCGTATTTCTTGGCCTGCTTGATAAGCGAGCCAACCGACGCCGCACCATCCAGTATGGAGTATTGCGTATGTACGTGCAGATGAACGAACTGAGCCATTTGTCAAAAAATATTGATTGAGGAACAAAGGTAGGAATATTCTTTGCATTTCGGAATAGGAATACTATTGTTTTTATTGAGATTTTTAACTAAATTTAAAACGTAAAATTTATAGTCATGAGAGAGAATGAGATAGTGGTTTTGAATGCCTACAATTCTGCCTATGAGGCTAATTTGGCAGCTTCTATGTTGCGTTCGATGGGTGTGGAGGTGGAGATAGCGGGAGATATTGCCACCAATGTTCTGCCACAGGTGGGCGAGAATATTGTGCGCCTGCTTGTTAATGCCGGCGATTATGAACGAGCTGTTGCTTTGTTGAATCAGGAACCCGATGAGTAAGCTGTGGGTCGGGGAAGAAAAAACGCCGCACTCTATTTTTGGATCGCGGCGTTTAGATTGTTTAGAGAATATATTTCAGTAGTACGAATCCGCCTATCAGCAAGACTGTGAATGCTGTTACGCACAGATTGAAATACTTGTCAATGAAATCCTTGATGGGTGAGCCGAATTTCCATACCAGCAAACCTTCCAAGAAGAAACGCATGCCACGTGCAATTACGGATGCGAGTATGAATATCGGGAAATTGATATTGCACACGCCTGCCGCAATTGTGAAAATCTTGTACGGGATGGGGGTGAAACCGGCCGTAAAGATGGCCCAGAAGTTCCATTCGTCGTAGATGGCGCACACATTGTCGAAACTCTCCTGCGAGAATACGGCGGGAATGAACCAGTCGTGCAGCACCGATTCCCACAATCCCAGACCTATGCCGTAGCCGACAGCGGCTCCTGTCACCGAACCCATGGTGCAGATGAAGGCAAACTTGAACGATTTCTTTGCTGCGCCGAAACATAGAGCTAGTAACAATACGTCGGGCGGGATTGGGAAAAAGCTTGATTCCGAAAATGCCAGAATGAAGAGTGCCAGTGTGCCCCATTTGTATCGGCCCAGCCTAACACCCAGTCATAACAACGTCTTATGATGTTCGGTTTCTTTTCCATTTACTTGAATTAGATATCGAACTCTTCGTCAACCGACAAGGTGAACTCATTAGACTCTGCCTGCTTCGCCTCCTCAAAAAACTCGGGTTTGGCATTCTTTATGTAGCCGACGGTTTCGTTCAAACCCTCTGCAAATTTGATAAAGTCCTCTTTGTAGAGATAGACCTTGTGTTTTTCGTAATTAACCTCTCCGTTGGGGCCGAGCTTTTTTCGGCTCTCCGTGATGGTCAAATAATAATCGTCACCTTTGGTGGCCTTTACGTCAAAGAAATAGGTCCTTTTACCTGCCCTAACCACTTTGGTGTATATCTCTTGTTCGTCCTCGTGTTCTTTTGTGAATCTATTCATTTTGTCCTATGCTATGTATTTTTTCGTCTTTATTGCCGTCAAAAGTACTAATTTTTCTTAATCTTTCATATTCATTGTGCCGTCTTGCTCAAAACGGACTCATATTGTCCGGGGGTTTCAAGCAATTCGAGTGCAGCCTTAAACTCCTCGTCGTCCATCTGATTTATGATTTTGTAGTACTCTGTCGTGTCCCAAAGTTTCTGGGCAAAGAGTGCTTTCAGATGAATTGTCATGCACTTTTTCGTAAAGTCCATATCGTCGGTGGGCTCAATTTTTATATTGTTTTTTTCGCCCAGTTTCTGCAAACCGTCCATCATCTTTTCGTCCACCGAGAATTTCTTTGAGAAGGTGTCGAAGTCGGGGTATTGACGAGCAAAGCGATCACGTTTTTCTTCCAATACCTTGTTTACGTATTCGTTTACGAGTCCTGCCGTTACGAGTCTGTTCCAATATGCGTAGTTGGCGGTGGTGTCAATGGCAATCTCCACATCGGGCGAGATGCCTCCCGAACCATATACGGTACGTCCCAGACGCAGTGTTTTGTATTGCGGGGCGTTCATATTCACCGAATCGCGATATTTCTGATCATATGAACGTTTCAAGTGATCGGCATAATAACCCGAGGCGTCACCATTTTCGAACGGACGTTGAATCACTCTGCCGGAAGGGGTGTGATAGCGGGCGATGGTTATTCTGACCGCCGAACCGTCAAACAGGTCTATCTGACGTTGTACCAATCCTTTACCGAAGGTGGTGCGGCCTATTATCACTCCTCGGTCCCAATCTTGCAGGGCGCCTGCCACTATTTCGCTTCCCGAAGCCGAGGCGGCATCTGTCAGCACCGCCACCTTGCCTTTGAACTTTCCGTCGCGTTCAGAGTAGTATTCTGTGGTGGGAATCATTCGGCCCTCCGTAGAGACAATCACATTGTCTTTTGAAAGAAAATATTCACTCATCTCTATGGCCTGATTCAAAAGACCTCCGCTATTGCCACGCAGGTCGAGAATCAGATTCTCCACTTCGCCTATTTGCTCCATGCCCTTTTCGAACTCCTCCATGGTGGTGTGGGCGAATCGGTTCACTTTTATGTATCCGGTTTTTGGTGTGACGCGGTAGGCGGCATCTACGGTCGTGATGGGAATTTCGTCGCGTACAATCTTGAAGTTAAGAGGCGAGAGCATTCCGCGACGCACTATCTTCACCGTCACTATGCTGCCTTTTTCGCCGCGCAACATTTTCCTCACGTCGGTTTTGCTCACTCCTATGGCGTTCACTCCGTCCACCTCAATGATCTTGTCGTTAGGTTGCACTCCCAGCACTGCCGACGGGCCTCCCGCAATGGTGTTCACTACGGTTATGGTGTCGTTCAAGATGTCAAACTCTATGCCTATGCCGCTGAAACTGCCCTGCATGCTCTCCTCTTCGGCCTTCATGTCTTCGGCGGTTATGTATGCTGAGTGGGGGTCGAGGTCGGACAGCATGTCTACGATGGCTCTCTCCACAAGATTTTCGTTATCCAGCGTGTCAACATACATGGCATTGAGATAGAAATAGAACTGGTTGAACTTTTTCAACTGCTCCTCCATCTCCTGCTGTTGTTGTTTTGATGGTCTTTGTGCCACGCCGGGCAGGAAACTCAGCGTCGCTGCAACAACCATCAATAAGAGAACCAAACGTTTCATCTTTTTGTTATTTCATTAAATAGTTTGCAAGTTCATCAAAAGTCACGGTTGCCTGCTCTCCGCTGTGCATATTTTTCACCGTTGCTTTTTGTTCTGCACGTTCGCTTTCGCCTATTATCACCACGTAGGGGACTCCTCGGCGGTTGGCATACTCCATCTGTTTCTTCATTTTTGCCGACTCGGGGTATATGTCGGACGGGATACCTGCCGTTCTGAGTGCTTCAATTTGTTTGAGAGCGCAGAGTTCCTCCTCGCCACCGAAATTGACAAACAGCACTTTGGTGGTGATGTTGGCCTCTTCGGGGAAGAGGTTCAGGCCGAGCATCACGTCGTAGATGCGGTCGGCACCGAACGAGATGCCCACACCCGATGTGTTGGGCATTCCGAATATTCCCGTCAAATCGTCATAACGTCCGCCGCCGCAGATGCTGCCGATGGCGAAATCTTTTGCTTTCACCTCAAAGATGGCTCCCGTATAGTAGTTCAATCCGCGAGCCAGCGAGAGGTCTATCTCCACTTCAAGATTTGTGCCTATGTTTTTAATGTAGCCGAAAAGGGTTTCCATCTCTTCCACACCCTTCATGCCCGTTTCGGACGAGCCGAGGATGTTTTTGAGTTTCTCCAATTTCTCGTCATTGCTGCCCGAGAGTTGCAGGATGGGTTTGAGTTTCTCGATGGCCTCCTGTTCGATGCCGCGTTCACGCAACTCGTTCTCCACGTTTTCAAGACCTATTTTGTCCAGTTTGTCGATAGCCACCGTTATGTCCACCATTTTGTCGGCATGACCGATGGTTTCGGCTATGCCGAAGAGTATCTTGCGGTTGTTTATCTTCATCACCACGTTGATGCCCAACTTGTCAAACACCTTCTCGGCTATCTTTATCAACTCAAATTCATAGAGTAACGACTTGCTGCCAACAACGTCCACATCACACTGATAGAATTCTCTGTAACGTCCCTTCTGCGGACGGTCGGCTCTCCAAACGGGCTGTACCTGATAGCGCTTGAAGGGGAAGGCAATGTCGTTCTGATGTTGAACGACGAAGCGTGCGAAGGGTACGGTCAGGTCGTAGCGCAATCCCTTTTCGCATATCTTTGCTGCCAGAGCATTGGGGTTGGCAAGCAGTTCAGGGGTTATTTTTTGAGTAAAATCACCCGAATTCAGTATCTTGAAAAGAAGTTTGTCGCCCTCGTCGCCATATTTTCCCATCAGTGTGGAGAGATTCTCCATTGCGGGGGTTTCAAGCGGTGAGTATCCGTAAGCTTTGAAGACGCTTTTTATGGTGTCGAACATATATGTTCGTCTGGTCATTTCGGTGGGCGAAAAGTCGCGTGTTCCTTTAGGTATAGAAGGTTTCTGTACTGCCATGTTTTCTTTCGATTGAATTGGTGTAATAATCATGCAAAGTTATAAAAAACATCCGTATCCGCCAATAAATTTCGTCGCCGGTGAAGGCATAAAGCCGTTTGTTGTCACAATTTTAATGCAATTTTACAAAAATGGGTTAACTTTGTCGTATAGGAATCAGATTATTTTTTAATAGATATGGAACTTAAAACAGGATTGACGGCATCTTCTGTTGAGCAGGTGACCGAGAATAAATGTGCTGTGAATGTGGGGTCGGGTGATTTGATGGTTTATGCCACACCCTCAATGGCGGCTTTGATGGAGAATGCGGCTATGAAGGCGGTGGCCGAGGCACTGCCCGAAGGCTCGACCACGGTAGGCTCGTTGATTTCCACGTCACATATGAAACCCACTCCCGTTGGCGCTACGGTTACGGCAACGGCCGAACTTGTTCAGGTGGAAGGCCGAAAGCTGGTGTTTAAAATCTTTGCAGAGGACCAGAACGGACCGATAGGCGAGGGAGAACATGTGCGCTTTGTTGTGGATAGAGAGAGGTTTATGGCCAAATTGAAATAGTTTTTTCTTCCGGCCGGCAATGGTTTTCTATTTTGGGATTCGGTTGATCCGCCGGAATGGGAAGATATCACCCGAAAATTTAGACTTTTTCTCCAGTCTACCCGTCATGATTGGTGTACGGACAGGGCGTGTATAGCCTCTTTGAGTTGGTCGCTGATGCGTTGTTTCTCGTCATGAGGATTGTTTTGCGGATTGTAGACTATCGGCTTACCTATTCTGAAAACGTGTGATTTGCGGTTGATGTACATCGGGTAGAACGATATGCATCGACCGCTTTTGTTGTAATACATTTTGCCGATGCTGGCGAAACCGGTGGCGAGATCGCGCAGCTGTTCTTTGCTGTGCAGAAAAGCATTGGCATCTTCCTGAACAATATCTACGGGACGTTCGGGGAAAATCAATACGTTATCCGACTCGGCGAGAGCCTCGATGGTCTCATGGAAGGTCTCCAACACTCGGCGATGAGAACTGCGTTCTACGGGGATTGGATTGAACGCATTCAGTGCCCAGGTGACTGGTTTGGCCACCCAATATGCCAATCGTTTTTTTGTGCTTTCGGTCAAGAGAGGCAGACGATGAAAGAACGATTTATACATATCGTCGGCGGCCTTCTCTCGGTCAAGCATTACGTTGTGTACCCACGGACGGAAATAGGTGGGGAGATACATTACGGCGGCCATCGGACCCGACCAGACTCCATGATTGCTGATGAAGATGGCCGGAAAATCCTTTCTGTTCAGATTCTCTTTGCCGGTCACTTTCATTCTGAAAAACGGTTTCAGAAACCAGATGATTATTTTTATCCCTTTTCGGACGCGATATTTCTGTATGAACATTTTGCGCAGATTCTCGCGGGTGCGGTCGTTGCGTATGTAGCCTGCGTAGAAGTCGTAGAGTTTCTCGCGACTGCGTTCGTCGAGGGGCTGTTTCATGGCCGATATTATGGCGGCAATCATGAATAGGGCAGGAATCTGCACCATCAGATTTTTAAACATTCTCGGAACTTCGGTGCGTTCGTGTCCGGAGATGAGCAGATACCAGGTCAGAATCACCATTAGGGTTATGGCGTTGGCCATTATTATGGCGGCCGAGTGAATCATGGTGTCGTTGTGACGCATCTCTGCGGTTGACATCTTTTTACCGGCAAGTCGGGTTACGAGCCTGAAATCACGACTCATCTGTTTCATTACCGCCGTAGTGGTGGCGATACCGAGGGCCCAGAACATGGTGCAGGCAACCAGTTGGATGATGTTATTCACGTTGAAGAGCATTACCGAGCCGGCAATCCAAATGGCGGCGCCCGATATGAAAGTACTCACACGCAGACCTAGACCGCGTTGTTTGAGCAACCAATCGAACAAAAACAGAATCAGTGCAGCGCACAACGACCAGAATAACATGAATGAGTATGGCTCTCGCGGTGCGCGGATGTCGGAGAACGCCATGTAGCACATAAACAACATTCCGCCCAACAGAAAGGCCGTATTGCTATATAGCGAGGTGTCGCGGAAGATGTTGAATGAACTTATTTTTCTCAATGCGGCCATTTTGGCTTTGTGACGGCTGTATTTTATCTCGCCGTAGGCCATCAGGGTGCGGATTGTCAGATGGCACAGCATTCCCCATAGCGGTGTGCCAAGAAGCCAACTGCTCAACCACATCATGACGATGAAAAAGATGTAGTCCGCCACAGCATCGTGATGTATGGCGAAGTCGTAAATCTTATGTCCGGTCTCTTTCTTCAATTCGATTTTGTTCTGAATTTACGGGTCGGAGATCTTTTGTTTTCATCCCCGACCCATATTCTTCAATTTGTATATCTCGGCAAATCCTGATGTTTATCAGAATCTACCGTCAAACTCCCTGCCTACAACTCTCTCCAACGCATGAGGGCTTCGAGGAAGTAGTAGTCGCCATAGGTGAGGGGAGTGTCTATCTCCGAGTTTGCGGGAATGTTACCCACTCCGTGCTTGATCAAGAATCCGTGTTCCGTACCGATGGCTGCCAAATAGTTCTCCGATGCCAACTCGCGCAACTGTTTCTCGGCTGTAGCAAGATACAGCTTGCTCTTCTGGCTGTCGACGTATTGTGACAACTCTATCAAAGCTGAGGCCATAATGGCTCCTGCCGAAGAATCGCGATATTCGTCGGGGATTTTCGGTGAATCGTAGTCCCAGTAGGGGATGCCGTCTTCGGGCAGACGTTCAATGAGCATGTCGGCCATACCTTCGGCCTGTGCGAGGTATCTCTCTTCGCCACTCTCGCGGAACATCATCGTGTAGCCGTATAGACCCCACGACTGACCACGGGCCCATGCCGAATCATCCGCAAAACCCTGCTTGGTGGCACGATGTCTTACGGCACCTGTTTCGGGATCGTAGTCCACTACATGGAAGGTGGAAAAATCGTCACGGAAGTGGTTTTTGATGGTGGTGTCGGCATGACTGATGGCCATGTCTATGAGTGATTGGTCGTTCATCTCCTTGCCTGCCCACATGAGCAGTTCGAGGTTCATCATGTTGTCGATGATGACGGGGAACACCCAGTCGTGCTGCGGCATCGGGCTCCAACTCTGGGTAACACCCACATTGGGGTTGAAGCGGGTTGCCAACGAACGGGCGCCAGTGCAGAGAGGCTCCTTGAAACTCTCGTCGCCGGTCAGACGCAATGCATTGCCGTAGCTGCAATAGAGCATGAAGCCCACGTCGTGGTTGTCGGTAACGTGCTTTACGGGCTCTTGCAGGGCGGTGTACTCCAAGGCGATTTTCTTCATCTCCTCCGAACCGGTATACTCGTGAATGTACCACGATGTTCCTGCGAAGAAGCCGCTGATCCAGTTGTAGATATTGGTGGTTTTCAAATCTCCATTGGGCAACAATGACTGCGGAATGGCGCCATCCTCCAACTGTGAGTAGAGGTACTTATACTGCTGTTCGGCGGTTTGCATGACACGTTCGGTCAGTTCCTCCATGCTCTCCTGTTTTGGGGCGCTGCAAGAAGCCATGGTTGCGAGACAAGCTAAAAGGATAATTAGTTTTTTCATTTTCAGGCTGTTTGTTTTTTTGGGGTTAGTTATTCCATTAATTTTCTGTATTTTACTCTGTGGGGTTGGGTGTCCATTCCCATGGCGCGTTTGTGCTCCTCGTATTCGCTGTAAGAGCCTTCGAACCATACCACCTGACCGTCATCCTCAAACGAAAGGATGTGGGTGGCGATACGATCCAAGAACCAGCGGTCGTGCGAGATGATTACCGCACAACCTGCAAAGTTCTCCAAACCCTCCTCCAATGCGCGCATGGTGTTTACGTCAATATCGTTGGTTGGCTCGTCGAGCAACAAGACGTTACCCTCCTCTTTCAGTGCCAGTGCCAGGTGGAGTCGGTTTCTCTCTCCGCCCGACAGAACACCGCACTTCTTCTCTTGATCGGCACCCGAGAAGTTGAAGCGACCTACATATGCTCGTGCATTAATAGAACGGTTGCCGAGAGTGATTATTTCGCTGTTCTGTGAAATTACCTCAAATACGGTCTTTTCGGGGTCAATGGATTTGTGTTGCTGATCCACATAGGCGATCTTTACCGTCTCGCCAATCTTGAAACTTCCCGAAGTGGGCTCTTCCAAACCCATAATCATTCTGAACAGAGTGGTCTTTCCCGTACCGTTGGCACCGATGATTCCCACGATTCCCGCAGGCGGCAACACGAAGTTGAGATTTTCGTAAAGCAACTTCTGGTCGAAAGACTTGCATACATTCTGTGCCTCTATCACCACGTTGCCCAAGCGAGGACCGTTGGGAATGAATATCTCCAATTTTTCCTCTTTCTGTTTTGCATCCTCGTTCAGCATCTTGTCGTAGGCCGACAGACGGGCTTTGCTCTTTGCGTGACGTGCCTTGGGGCTCATGCGTACCCATTCCAACTCGCGTTCCAGGGTTTTTCTGCGTTTGCTCTCCTGCTTCTCCTCCATGGCCAGACGCTGGCTCTTCTGCTCCAACCAGCTCGAATAGTTGCCTTTCCACGGAATACCTTCGCCACGGTCAAGTTCCAGAATCCAACCGGCCACATTGTCAAGGAAGTAACGGTCGTGAGTTACGGCAATTACGGTACCTTTGTATTGTTGCAGATGTTGCTCCAGCCAGTCGATGCTCTCGGCGTCAAGGTGGTTGGTGGGCTCGTCAAGCAACAGTACGTCGGGTTGTTGCAACAGCAGGCGGCACAATGCCACTCGGCGTCTTTCTCCTCCCGAGAGGGTGGCTACATTCTGGTCCGGATCGGGACAACGCAATGCATCCATGGCGCGTTCCAGAACGCTGTCTATCTCCCAACCGTTCACCTGCTCGATACGTTCGGTGAGTTCGCCCTGACGTTCGATGAGTTTGTTCATCTGGTCGTCGTCCATGGGCTCCATGAATTTGTTGTTGATCTCCTCGTACTCTTTGAGCAGAGCCACTGTTTCGGCGCATCCTTCCTGAACAATCTCTTTCACTGTTTTGGTGGGGTCGAGTTGAGGCTCCTGCTCCAAGTAACCCACCGAATAACCGGGTGAAAAGACCACTTCGCCCTGATAGTTCTTGTCTATGCCGGCGATGATCTTCATCAGAGTTGATTTTCCCGAGCCGTTCAAACCGATGATACCGATTTTGGCACCATAGAAGAACGACAGGTAGATGTTGTTTAAAATTTTCTTCTGATTGACCAGTGTCTTGCATACACCGACCATTGAAAAAATAATCTTCTCGTCTGCCATTTTTTCTCTCTTATTTTTTGTTTCTAATTTGTTCCTTGTTGTTTCAGAATGGGTGGAATTTCTGTTGAGTTGATTGGTTTGCTCGGCTTGAATAAAAAAATCAACTGCGGGCGGTCTTTCCACTCAGGTTTACGAAATCGGGGTGCTGACCCGACCAACTGATGGGCGGGAAGGTGTCGATGTAGGCCATCTCCTCGGCTGTCAGTTCAAAATCCCAGATGTCCACGTTTGAAATCATTCTCTCCTTGTGGGTGGTCTTGACTATTGGCAACGTGTCGTGTTGCAGACACCAACGCATACATACCTGCGCAGTGGTCTTACCATACTTGTCGGCAATGGCTTTCAGTTGTGGCATATCAAGAATCAGTCCTTTGCCCAGAGGACGCCATGCCTCCACCAGAATGTCGTTGTTGTGACAGAACTCCGCTGCCGCCAACTGCGGATAGCACGGATGGAACTCTATCTGATTGACACTCGGCTTGATCTCGTTATCCTCCATGATGGCCTCTATGTGGTGCGGCATGCAATTGCAGACACCTATCGCGCGGAATACCCCCTGTTTGTAGAAGTGTTCCAGCGCCCTCCATGTGCCGTTGTTTACTGCTCGCCAGTCCGAATCGTATTGCGTATAGCTCGGCCAATGAATGAGATAGAGGTCGATATAATCCATGTTGAGGGCTTTGAGACTGGCCTCGCAAGCCTTCATTGCTTTGTCGTAACCGCGGTCGTCGAGCCACACTTTGGATGTTACGAAAAGCTCGTCGCGCGGGATGCCGCATGCACGAACCGCCTTGCCGACACTCTCTTCGGTTTCATACAGAGCTGCCGTATCAATATGTCGATAACCGACCTCAATGGCTTCGAGAGTGGCTTTGAGTGAGTCTTCGCCACCCGGAATGCGCCATGTTCCGAAACCTATTCCGGGAATCTCGACACCGTTGTTAAGGATATATTTTTTCATGTGTGAGTTTGCTTTTGTTGTTAACTTCACAAAGTTAGCAATTAATCTCGTCAAACACAACAGGCATAATTACTCTATGCCACAATATATTGTGTTCCGTTTGTTTTTTGTGGTATTAATGAAGATGGCAACTTTTTTGGGTGAGAATAAAAGTGTAAATTTTAACTTTATGTTAAGTTTTGGCTGCCGGTAGTATAAAAATAATGTTTTTGTAAGGGAAATTGTTATTTTTGTACTAAGAATGGTTGTCACAAAGGCGCAAGAAGATGTGAGGTCGGTTGTGATGACAGAGGTTTAATTAAAAAAAGGAACAGGAAATTATGATGTCTATCCCGTCGGCTGTTGAGGCTGTGATTAAAAAAAGACCTTTTTTGGAGGGTGCATTGGTTGATGGATTGATTAACTTGTCGGCATTGGCTCGTCAATTGAAACCCGATGTTGAAAAGATTGTAGGTAAGGAGGTTAATGACAGTGCGGTTATCATGGCGTTGAATCGTCTGGTACCTCGTTTGGAGCTTATTTCTACCATGAAGGTGAGAAAAGTGGTGGAGAATATCGGTGACGTCATCGTGCGTTCCGACTTGTCGGATTTCACTTTCGTTAATTCGTCGCAACTCTATAACAAACAAGCCGAATTGTTGCATCAGGTACATGAGATGAAGAATGTGTTCTGCACCTTCTCGCAGGGTATATATGAAACCACCATTGTGGTGAGCGACCTGATTAAGCCGTTGGTGAATGAGATTTTTGCGGGCGAACAGAAGATTGCCGAGAATAACAATCTTTCAATGATCACCGTTAAACTGCCCAGCGACAATACCATCTGCCCGGGTGTTTATTACTACTTGTTCAAAGAGTTGGCATGGGACAGCATCAATGTTGTGGAGGTTATCAGTACCACCAATGAGTTCTCTATTGTGGTTAGTGACGACGATGTTCATCGTGCGTTCTCAATCCTCATGGAGGCAAAACGTAACGTTGAAGTTAAGGAGATTTAATCATTCGCCTAATTGATTGGGCGAGATGATGAAAATAAAAAAGGTGCGGATTTACCGCACCTTTTTTATTTGGTGTCCTCAAAGGACTATTTCTCGGGAACCTCGAAGAACTCGATTTCGATGATTCGGAGCTGATTCTTGGCTTTGGGGTCGGGAACTCCTGCACCACGCATCAGGTCAAGCTCGATCTGATGTGATGTTACGGGAGGATTAGCCACCTGTTTCTGACCGGGCTGCTGCGGACGTCTTACGGGCTGTGCAGTTACGGGGCGAGCAGGAGCCTGCTGTGCGGGCTGAGCTGCGGGCTGAGCCTTCTCTGCGGGGTCGTCTTTCAACTCCACGATATACTTGAAGAAGTCATTGCCAGTTGTTACGGGGCCCAACATCTTGATGGTTACGGTGCTGGCCTTCACGGGCTCAAACTTGTAGTAGTTGAAGCCGAGAGTCTGCTGAGTCAAGCCGCGGAACACCTCTTTGTCACCAACGGTGATGCTGATGGGCGAGTTGTATACACGATAACCGCTGAACTTAACGTCAATCTCCGAGATCATGGCCTCACGTTCGAGGGTGTAGGTAATCCAAGCGTTCTCTACGTTGTCGTCAGAGTTTCTCCACTCCGAGAGCTCGTTGTCGTCGTAGCTGCGTGCAACCTTGTCGCTGTCGCAACCTGCAACGGCAGATTTAACGCGGATGTCGGTACGTTTCATTGTGAATGAAGGACCTTCGGGGGTGGGACCGCGTTTCAGATAAGAGGGCTGATGCTCACCGCTGATGTAGGTGGTCAGGCCATTCTCTGTTTTGAACTCTTTGGTTTCAAGGGTTATTGTTGCGGGTTTCAAGCCCTCTGCCGAAGCAGTGATGGTGATTGTTCCGGGGGTAGTGGTAGAACGCACCAGGGCACGGTTGATACCGCACTCAACGGGCAGTGCTTTTGAGAGGATGTAGTTGTTCTCTCCCTGAGCAATACCTCCGCGCCACTCGGCCGGACCTTTGATGTCAAAGTTGATGACGGTGTTGTCCAACGGATGACGGTCGCCATTTGCGTCCACAACCTCAAACTCCAACAATGCCACGTCTGCACCATCGGCTTTGAATCCGTCGGGAGCTACGGTTGCTTTCAGAGTGATGGCAACGGGTTCGCCTATGGTCTTCTTTGTAGCGCGTGAAACCTCCTTGCCGTCAGCATCATAGCTTACTGCTTCGAGAGTTCCGGCTTTCCATGCGATCTGCGGGAAGGTGAAGAGGAATGTGTGTTTGCGTTCTCCGAAGCCCATGCTCTTGCCGTTGAGGAATAGTTCGACTTTTTCGCCAGTTGAAACCACGTTTACATCTCTTTTTGTGCCTGCTTTGTAGTTCCAATGACCGAAAATGAATGAATCGTGTTTCTCGATGTCCACCCAACAGTTCCACATGACTTTGTGACCGAAGTATGCGTCTTTCGGGATACGCATAGCATCCACCTCTCCACTCGAACGGTAATTTACAATTCCTCTGTAATGTGAGTTTGCATCGGCCCAACCGATATTCACTCCTCCCGAACTTACACGGCGACCCGTTCCGGGACGGATGATGAAGTAGTCGTGCCAACGTTCTACCATCTGAGTCGAGTAAGACTCCATGTTACGGTCATAAACGGCACCACGGGCACGTCCGTCAAGAGCACCCTCGCCGTCTTTATGATAGGGATAAGACTCGTTGTCCCAGAATTTTCTCAAACCCTCGTCGCGGCAGTACTCGGTACCCCACATCGGGTGTTTGTCACTCTTGTTCATGTAGAGCATCTCTCCTCCCCATTCTGCCAGCTTGCTGTCGAGCATCTCGCGTGAGCCGATGGCACGACCACCGTGGGGGTCATACTGATCGCGGATGGCAATCATCTCGGCCATGTGCTCTTCGCCGATCATCTCGTTACCGCACTCATAGAAAATGATACTGGGGTTGTTCTTGTTGTAGATGATAGCGGCACGCATAACCTCTTTTCGCATCTCCCACTGACGACCCGATACGTCTTTCTCCGAGTCTCCTGCGGGCATGGCCTGAATCAAACCAACACGGTCGCAAGACTCAACATCCTGTTTCCAGGGAGTGGTGTGCATCCAGCGAACAAGGTTTCCGTGACCTTCAACCATCAGTCCGTTGCTGAAATCACTCAGCCATGCGGGTACGCTTGAACCCAGGGCGGGCCACTCGTTGGTGGTGCGCTGGGCGTAACCCTTCATCTGCAATACGCGGTCGTTGAGCCAGAACATTCCGTGACCGTACTGGGTCTTGCGGAAACCGGTGCGGGTTTTAACCACGTCAATAGCCTTACCATCCACATAAAGGGCTGTGTAGACATTATAGAGATATCCGTATCCCCAGCTCCAGAAGTTCAGGCCTGATACTTTGTCGTTTACTTTCAGTGTGGCGGTTTCGCCTGCACCGATGGTTACGGGTGAGCCTTTTACGGTTTTGATAATTTTACCGTCCATATCCTCGATAACCATTTCGAGGGTTACGGTTTTCGACTCGTCATATTCGTTTTTCACCTCTGTTTCGGCATTGATGTTGGCCGTGCGAGAGGGAATGTTGATGTCTTTTGCGTAGATGTATGTTCCTACCGTGCCGAGGTTGTGGTAAAGCGGCAGGGTCTGATACAACTTGTCGGTTGCATACAGATAGATGTTCTTGTGCAGACCTCCGAAAGTTGGGTTGAAGCTGGTGTGGTTCCACTGGTAGCTTGTACCGGTTGCCTGCTCTCTGTAAGCGTAGTCGTTGTTGGTTCTTACGGCAATGATGTTCTCGCCACCTGCGTTGAGGTAGTCGGTGATGTCAAGACCGAATGCCATTGTTCCGTCCTCACTCAACAACAGATATTTGCCATTTACGAAAACTTCTGCTGCCTGACGGGCTCCCTCAAATTCAAGGAAAACCTTTTTGCCTTTGTCAGATTCGGGCAACATGAAATGTTTTCTGTACCATACAATGCCCGTGGGCAACTCTTTGATGTCGTAGCGGAAAGCATAGTCCTCGTTGTGAGAACGGGGAAGGGTTACTTTTTCCCATTCGGCATCATTGAATGAGGGCAGTTGTGCGTTCTGCGAATCGCCACGCATCAAGCGCCAGTCCGAGTTGAAATTGTATTTCACTCGGCGGTTGTCCTTATATTCCGGCGCGGCAAACAGGTTTAATGTCATTGCCGTGAGAACAAGGATCGATAGAAATAATCTGTTTTTCATCTTTTTATTATAATGATTTATGGTTATATCTTTCTATTAAGCCAAAATTTATCAGTATACAAATATACTGTCTATGTTTCAGATTTGCAATAGGGAAAACAAATTTGTTGTTGGTGGAAGCATGGATAGAGGTGCGCCGAAATGAGATGATTTGTGATTTTGATAAAAAATATTAATTTTGTACTTTATATATAATAGTATATAGATGAAAAATATAAGAAATTTTTGCATAATAGCCCATATTGACCACGGAAAGAGTACTTTGGCCGACCGTATGCTCGAATATACCAAAACGCTTTCGGAGAGAGAGTTGCAGTCGCAGGTGCTGGACGATATGGAACTCGAACGCGAAAAAGGAATCACCATAAAGAGTCATGCCATTCAGATGGAGTATACGACCGGTGGGCAGAATTATGTGCTCAACCTGATTGACACTCCGGGACATGTGGACTTTTCGTATGAGGTGTCGCGAGCCATAGCATCGTGTGAGGGAGCATTGTTGGTGGTGGATGCATCGCAAGGTATTCAGGCACAGACTATCTCTAACCTTTATCTGGCTCTTGAAAACGATCTGGAAATAATTCCCGTAATCAATAAGATAGACATGGACTCGGCAATGGTCGATGAAGTGAGAGATCAGATTGTTGATTTGCTGGGTTGTGATGAGGATGATGTATTGCTGGCATCGGCACGCACAGGATTTGGTATTCAGGAGATATTGGACGCGATTGTTGAACGTATTCCTGCTCCGAAAGGCGATCCGGAGGCTCCGTTGCAGGCTCTTATTTTTGACTCGGTGTTCAATCCGTTCCGTGGAATCATTGCCTATTTCCGCGTGTTTAACGGAACGATTCGTTCGGGAGATCAGGTTAAGTTCTATAATCTCGGAAGCGAGTATGATGCAGACGAGATCGGTGTATTGAAACTGAAACTCATGCCTCGCAAAGAGATCAAGGCAGGAGATGTGGGTTATATCATATCGGGAATAAAGAACTCGAAGGATGTCAAGGTGGGCGATACCATCACCCATGTGGACAGACCTTGTGTGGAGGCGGTAACCGGTTTTGAGGATGTGAAACCGATGGTCTTTGCGGGTGTGTATCCGGTGGAGGCCGATGAGTATGAGGATTTGAGAGCTTCGCTTGAAAAGTTGCAACTGAACGACGCTTCACTCACGTTTGAGCCGGAGAGTTCGCTGGCGCTCGGTTTCGGATTCCGTTGCGGATTCCTCGGATTGTTGCACATGGAGATCATTCAGGAACGTCTTTACAGAGAGTTCGACATGGATGTGATCACCACCGTGCCGAACGTTTCGTTCAAGGTGACCACCAAGAAGGGGGAGGTGTTGGATGTGCACAACCCGTCGGGAATGCCCGAGGTGACGATGGTGGACAAGGTGGAGGAGCCGTATATCAAGGCGCAGATTATCACCAAGGGCGACTATCTGGGCAGTGTGATAAAACTCTGTATTGACAAACGAGGTACGTTGCTCAATCAGGTGTATGTCGGTCACGACAGGGTGGAGGTGACGTTTGATATGCCGTTGTCGGAGATCGTGTTCGACTTCTACGACAAGTTGAAGAGTATTTCGAGAGGATATGCGTCGTTTGATTACCACCAGACGGGATATAAGGAGAGCAAACTCGTTAAATTGGACATCTTGCTCAATGGAGAGCCGGTGGATGCGCTGTCGTCGCTGATTTTTGTGGATCACGCTTATGATTTCGGTCGCAGGATGTGTGAGAAACTGAAAGAGTTGTTGCCGCGTCAGCAGTTTGATATTGCAATACAGGCGGCTATCGGTGGTAAGATTATTGCCAGAGAAACGGTGCGTCAGGTGCGTAAGGATGTGACGGCGAAGTGTTACGGAGGTGATATCTCGCGTAAACGTAAGTTGCTTGAAAAACAGAAGAAAGGTAAGAAACGTATGCGCCAGATTGGTAATGTGGAGGTGCCGCAGTCGGCCTTCCTTGCCATCTTGAAGATGGACTAAACTTTTACGTCGCTCCAAGCATATTGCAAATAGTAATGAAAAGATAATTAACTTAAATACAAGAGAATTATGAGAATTATGGATTATGGGGTGTACAGAGCAGCCGAGGATCGTTACTCGACAATGCAGTACAACAGATGTGGCAAGAGCGGTGTGCTTATGCCGGCTATTTCTCTCGGATTGTGGCAGAACTTCGGTTTTGTAAACAATTACGATAATTGCGAAAAGATTCTCAAAGCGGCTTTTGATAAGGGTATCACCTGCTTTGACTTGGCAAACAACTACGGACCTCCCTATGGAAGTGCCGAGAGAAACTTCGGTAGAATTTTTGACCGAAACTTTAAGCCCTATCGTGACGAGATGTTGATCACCAGCAAGGCCGGTTATGATATGTGGCCGGGTCCTTATGGCAATTGGGGTTCAAAGAAATATCTGGTGGCAAGTTGTGATCAGAGTTTGAAGAGAATGGGATTGGATTATCTGGATATTTTCTATTCACATCGTTACGATCCCGAGACTCCGTTGGAGGAGACTATGGGCGCATTGGATTACATTGTGCGTTCGGGAAGAGCACTGTATGCGGGTTTGTCTAACTATCCGGCAGACAAGTTTGTCGAGGCGGTTGCCATTTTGCGCAGACTGGGAACACCCTGTCTGATACATCAGATTAAGTATTCGATGCTGGTGCGTGAGATCGGTGAGTCGCTGTTCGGTGCCCATGAGAGAGAGGGTATCGGTTGCACCACTTTCTCGCCTTTGGCACAGGGTCAGCTGACAGACAGATATCTGAACGGTATTCCGCAGGATTCGCGTGCAGCTCGTGAGGGCTTCTTGAAATCGGCAATGGTGGAGGAAAATCTGCCCAAGGTGAGAGCTCTGAACGAGGTGGCAAAACGTAGAGGTCAAACTCTGGCCCAGATGGCTATTTCGTGGCAGTTGGGTAGCGGAAATGTCTCTTCGGTGCTTATCGGTGTGAGCTCAACAGAGCAGTTGGACAGCAATTTGGCTGCACTTGACAATACCGTTTTCTCGGCAGAGGAGATGGCAGAAATCAACAAGATACTCGAAGCGTAAGCTGAGGGAATAGAGTTTGTTGCGACATCTACGGGCGGTAGCTCGGAATTGTTGCGGCAGAGAGATTTTTTGTTCATGAGGGCTAAACAGGACCTGTGTGGGCAGGTCGGGCCGATATGAAAGAATAGTGTGAAGAGGAAAAACAAGGGAATACTGCGTGAGATGTAACGAACAGTGAGTCCTGCTTATAAAACAGCCCGATTGTCAACGAGGGAGGATAATAGAGTGAGAGATTTGACGAAATCATTGCTGTCGGGCGAAAAGCAAAAGAGTATAATTGTTAAAAAAACCAAGTATGAAGAAAACCATTATTGATTTGTTTGAGGGTACCGTTGCCTCTTGTGGCGAGAAACCCTTCTTGTGGGAGAAGACAACAACTAAGTTTGAACCCACCACTTATAACCAGACCAAGGAGATTGCCGTTAATATCGGTGCCGGTCTTTATGCGTTGGGGATCAGAAAGGGTGATTGTGTCTCGATTCTTTCGGAAGGACGCAATGCGTGGATTATCTCCGAGTTGGGTATCATGTATGCCGGAGGTATCAGCGTGCCCCTGTCAATCAAACTTGAAGAGAGCAATGACCTGACATTCCGTTTGCAGCATGCCGAGGTGAAGGCTATCTTTGTTTCTAATCAGCAGCTTGCCAAATTGCGTAAAATCAAATCTGTTTTGCCGCAGTTGGAGCATGTCATTGTGATGGACAATGTTGCGTTGGAAGAGGATGAGATGTCACTCAGCGATCTGATAGCTATCGGTGAGAAATATCTGGCCGAGGGCGACAACCGCGAGGAGTTTATGAAGATAGGCGCACAGTTGCAGAATGGTGACTATGCTACCATTACATATACTTCGGGTACTACGGCAGATCCCAAGGGAGTGGTACTGACTCACAGAAACTACACCGCAAATATTGAGCAGGCGCTTACATGTGTGGATATTCCGTCTACATATAAGACATTGATTATTTTGCCTTTGGATCACTGCTTTGCTCATGTGGTGGGATTCTATCTGATGATTCACAAGGGTGCTTCTTTGGCAACTGTTCCCGGAAAGAGTGGCCCGGAGATTCTGAAAAACATCCCGATTGCAATAAAGGAGTTCGAACCGGATTTCCTGTTGTCGGTGCCGGCACTGTCAAAGAACTTCCGCAAGAGTATCGAGAGGGGTATTGCGGCAAAGGGCAAGACCACAGAGAAACTCTTCAATTTTGCGCTTAAAGTTTCATATGCCTACAATAAAGACGGATATACCAAAGGTAGTGGTCTGTCATTTATGCTCAAACCGCTGGTGGCCTTGTTTGACAAGATCTTGTACAGCAAGATTCGCCAGAATTTCGGTCGCAACCTGAAATTCTTCATTGGAGGTGGCGCTTTGCTCGACTCGGAGTTGCAGCGTTTCTTCTACGCTATCGGTGTGCCTATTTTCCAGGGCTACGGTTTGTCGGAGGCTACCCCCGTCATCTCTACCAACACTCCGCAGAAACATCGTTTCGGCTCTTCGGGAGTGATGGTGCAGCCTATGGAGATGAAGATCAAGGACGAGGATGGTAATGAAATGCCGCTCGGAACAGCTGGCGAGATGGTTATCAAGGGCGAAAACGTGATGGCCGGTTACTGGAAGAATCCCGAGGCTACGGCAGCAACCGTGAAAGACGGCTGGCTCTATACGGGCGATATGGGATATATCGGTAAAGAGGACGGTCTGTTGTATGTATTGGGTCGTTATAAGAGTTTGCTTATTTCCAGCGACGGCGAGAAGTACAGCCCCGAGGGAATGGAGGAGAACTTTGTCGGTCAGTCACCTTACATTGACTTTGTGATTCTTTATAACAATCAGTCGTTGTATACTACCATGTTGCTTGTTCCCAATTTCGATGCGGTTAATCGTTATCTGCGCGAGAAGGATGTGACGGGAGCAGAACGAGGCCGAGCAGCCGTTAAGTTGTTTGAGAGTGAGATGGCTAAATATAAACGTGGCGGTGAGTTCAACGGTCAGTTCCCCGACAGATGGTTGCCCGCAACATTTGCTATTTTGGCCGATACCTTCACCGAGAAGAACGGATTGGTGAACAGTACCATGAAGGTTGTTCGCGGCAAGGTGGAGAAACTTTATGCCGATCGTATTGACTATATGTATACTGCCGAGGGTAAGGATTTGTACAATCCCAAGAACCTTGCGGTTTTTGCCGAGGAGAAATAGTTTTATAGTATGAAAAAACGGGGTGTCCGAAAAGGCACCCCGTTTTTTTATGGTTGCAGGCTTACAGACTCGGTGCGTTTTCGAGGGTGTAAACCAAATACTGCCAGAAGCGACCTACCGATGCGATATCCACCTTCTCATTGGGTGAGTGGGGATGGAAGATGGACGGACCGAACGAAATCATGTCCATTTCGGGATATTTGCCACCGATGATTCCGCATTCCAGACCGGCATGTACGGCTCCTACCGACGGACGTTTGCCGAAGAGATTTTCGTAACCGTCCGACATGGTTTTCAGAATCACCGAGTGGGGATTGGGCGCCCAGCCCTGATAGCCGCCCGATAATTTCACGCGACCGTTGGCCAATTCCAATACGGTCTTCATGTTGAGTGCGAGATCCTCTTTCTCACTGTCAACCGAACTGCGCAACAAGGCAGAAATATGGAATCTGCCACGTTCCGATACCACGCGAGCGAGATTGGTTGAAGTTTGAACCATGTTGGGAATCGAGGGATCCATCTTTACAACGCCGTTGGGGCAGCAGATGATGGCATCCACAAAGTTGCACTGGTCAAACAAATCGATACATTTCTTGGGACAAGCACAAGGCGTTACGTTGAACTCAATATGATCCTCAATGCCTGCATACTCTTTGTTGTAGAGGGCTTCGTATTTCTTGACTGCCTTTTTGAAGGCGTTTTTGTAACGTTTCAGTACGGCTACCGTGGCGCGAGCCTCTCTCGGGATGGCATTGCGCAGACTGCCACCATCGATATGGCTGAGGATGACTCCATATTTCTCCTGTGTATTTTTCAGGAAACGGGCCAGCAGTTTGTTTGCATTGGCGCGCTGCAAGATGATGTCAATACCCGAGTGACCGCCTTTAAGCCCCGTGATTTCAAGTTCGAAACCGGTGAACTCGTCGTTCTGCAATTTGATGCTCTCGTAGGGAATAGTGGCGTTAAAGTCGAGTCCGCCGGCGCAACCGATGCACAATTCGCCCTCCTCCTCTGAATCGAGGTTGAGCAATATGTCGGCTTTCAGAACTCCCGGCTCCAATCCGTTTGCTCCGTCCATGCCGGTCTCTTCGGTTGCGGTAAACAGGGCCTCGATATTGCCGTGCTTGATGGTCTTTGACTCCAATACGGCCAGAATTGCGCTTATTCCTATGCCGTTGTCGGCGCCCAGAGTGGTTCCGTCTGCCGTTACAAATTCGCCGTCAATGTAGGGCTGAATGGCGTCGGTAGTAAAGTCGAACACTTTGTCGTTGTTCTTCTGCGGCACCATATCCACATGAGCCTGCAATACGATGGTCTTGCGATTCTCCATGCCTTCCGTGGCGGGTTTGCGCATGATTATGTTGTTGCCCTTGTCCACTGTGTATTCAATATTGTTCTTCTTTGCGAACTCTACCAGATACTCTCTGATTTTCTCCTCGTGATATGACGGACGGGGAACATCACAAATCTCGGCAAAGCGAGTCCACAATGATTGCGGTTCGAGTGTTAAAAGTTCTTTGTTCATTTTACTTGTGTTTTTTTAGTTTGTTTATTCAGTTATATCTTTTTTGTTTCTGTTATTCTTTTGGGAGAGGGTCATTCCCGTTTTCACGTTTGTAGGCCTCAAAGGCATCCACTATCTTGGTAACCAGTTTGTGGCGGATGATATCTTTTTTGCCGAACTCCACAACGCCTACACCATCAATCTGACGTACGATTTCAAGGCTTTTTTTCAGACCCGAATCGGTCGAACGGGGTAGGTCTATCTGTGTTAGGTCGCCCGTGACAATGAATTTGGCATTGCGTCCCATGCGGGTCAGGAACATCTTGATCTGCGGTAGGGTGGCGTTCTGAGCCTCATCCAAAATCACGAAAGCATTGTCCAACGTGCGGCCGCGCATGAATGCAAGCGGTGCAATCTGAACGGTGCCGTCTTCCAGATATTTCTGCAACTTCATGGGCGGAATCATGTCGTTCAGCGCATCGTACAGAGGTTGCAGATAGGGATCGAGTTTCTCTTTCATGTCGCCCGGAAGGAATCCGAGTTTCTCGCCTGCCTCCACTGCCGGTCGGGTGAGAATGATGCGACGAACCTCCTTGTTGCGCAGAGCCCTCACCGCGAGAGCTATGGCCGTGTAGGTCTTTCCCGAACCGGCCGGTCCGGTGGCAAAAAGGAGATCGTTTGTTCGGGATAGCTCCACGAGTTCTCTTTGATGCGTTGTG